>NZ_JAFBCF010000001.1:2400000-2733602 GCF_016907535.1 Microlunatus panaciterrae | reverse complement strand
CCGGATCGCCTCCTCGGTGTCGTCCTCGCGGCCCTCCAGCTCGGCGCGCTTCTTCAGCCGCTCGACGATCGCGTCGACGTCGGCCTGCAGGGAGATCACGTGGTCGAGGCGGTGGCCGCGGGCACCCAGCATCGCGTCCAGCGCGTGCACCTGGGGCAGCGTCCGCGGGTAGCCGTCGAGCAGGAAGCCGTGCTCGGCGTCATCCTCGTCCAACCGGTTGGCGACGATGCCGTTGGTGATCTCGTCGCTGACATAGCCGCCCTCGGCCATGATCCGCTTCGCCTCGAGGCCGAGCGGAGTGCCGGCGGCGACGTTGGCGCGGAAGATGTCACCGGTGGAGACGGCCGGGATGCCGTAGTGCTCGGCGATCTTCTTGGCCTGGGTGCCCTTGCCCGCACCCGGCGGGCCCATAATCAACAGTCGCATCAGCGGAGGAATCCTTCGTAGTTTCTTTGCTGGAGCTGGCTCTCGATCTGCTTCACCGTGTCCAGGCCGACGCCGACGATGATGAGGATCGAGGTGCCGCCGAAGGGAAAGTTCTGGTTCGCATTCAGCAGGATGAAGGCGACGGACGGCAGCAGGGAGATCAGGCCGAGGTAGAGCGAGCCGGGGAAGGTCAGCCGGGACAGCACATAGCTCAGGTAGTCCTCGGTCGGCTTGCCGGCCCGGATGCCGGGGATGAACCCACCGTACTTCTTCATGTTGTCGGCGACCTCGTTCGGGTTGAACGTGATGGCCACGTAGAAGTACGTGAAGAACACGATGAGCAGGAAGTAGGCGATCATGTAGATCGGGTGGTCGCCGCGGACGAAGTGCTGCTGGATCCAGGTCGAGACCGGCGAGTTCGGTCGGAACTGCGAGTACAGCACCGGAAGGTAGATCAGCGACGAGGCGAAGATGACCGGGATGACGCCGGCCTGGTTGACCTTGATCGGGATGTAGGTGGTCGAGCCGCCGAGCATCCTGCTGCCGACCATCTTCTTGGCGTACTGCACCGGGATCCGCCGCTGCGACTGCTCGATGAAGATGACGCCCGCCATCACAATCAGGCCGAGCACGAGCACGAGCAGGAAGACGATCCAGCCCTGGGCTCCCGGCCGGGCCGTCTTGAGACCCCACAACGCGGTCGGGAACGTGGCGGCGATCTGGGTGAAGATCATCACCGACATGCCGTTGCCGACACCGCGCTCGGTGATCAGCTCACCCAGCCACATGATGATGCTGGCCCCGGCGACCATGGTGAGGATCATCGTCACCACCGGGAAGATGCCCTTGTCGTAGACCACCCCCGGACAGTTGGTGAAGACCTGGTCGTTGACGGCCAGGGTGACGAACGCGGTCGCGTTCAGCAGCGCCAACACCAGGGTCAGATAGCGGGTGTACTGGGTGATCTTGGTCTGACCCGCCTGGCCCTCCTTCTTCAGCGCCTCCAGCCGTGGGATCACGACAGTGAGCAGCTGCAGGATGATGCTGGCGGTGATGTACGGCATGATGCCGAGCGCGAACACGGCCAGGTGCAGCAAGGCACCGCCGGAGAACAGGTTGATCAGCGAGTACAGCCCCCGGTTCTCACCGGACTGGGCCGCGGTCAGGCAGACGTTGACCTGCTTGACGTTGACATTGGGTACGGGGATGACCGAACCCAGCCGGAAGATCGCAAGGATCGCCAGCGTGAACAGGATCTTCTTACGCAGGTCCGGAGTCCTGAACGCATTTCCGAAGGCGGCGAGCACCCCAAACCCTCTCTCCCTGTCGAGGCCCATGGTGGGCTTCGGCCCCCGGTCGGGAACCGCTCGACTTTATCAAGTTTCCCCGGCTCCGTTCCCGGGCCGAGGTGACGTCAGCTCACGAGGCCGGTGATGGCACCGCCGTAGCCGTGCCGGGCCTGCACTGAGACGACGCAGGGGCGGCTCGACCAACCCGAGCTCGCCCCTGCGCCATGTCGTGGTCCAGCTAGTCGGTCGCCCCGTTGCCGGAGGGAACAAGCTCGGTGGCCTGTCCGCCGGCGGCGGCGATCTTCTCCTTGGCGCTGCCGGAGAACGCGTGGGCGCTCACCTGCAGGGCCACCGAGACCTCGCCGGTGCCCAGCACCTTGACCAGGTTCCCGTCACGGACCGCACCCTTGGTCACCAGGTCGGCGACCGTCACCTCGCCACCCTCTGGGTAGAGAGCGCTCAGCTTGTCCAGGTTGACGACCTGGTACTCGGTGCGGAACGGGTTCTTGAAGCCGCGCAGCTTCGGGACCCGCATATGGAACGGCATCTGGCCACCCTCGAAGTTCTGCGGCATGGTGTTGCGTGCCTTGGAACCCTTGGTACCGCGACCAGCGGTCTTGCCCTTCGAGCCCTCACCGCGTCCGACGCGGGTCTTCGGCGTCTTCGCACCCGGTGCGGGGCGAAGGTGATGAACCTTCAGTGCCATGTCAGTCGACCTCCTCGACGGTGATGAGATGCGTCACCGTTGCGATCATCCCTCGGATTTCGGGACGGTCCTCTTTCACAGCCACGTCGCCGATGCGCTTCAGGCCGAGAGAGCGGAGGGTGTCCCGCTGGTTCTGCTTGCAGCCGGTCGTCGAACGGACCTGGCTGACCTTCAGGCGCGGCATCAGGAGGTCACCTCCGCGCGAGCCCGCAGGATGGCGGCCGGCGTGACGTGCTCCACCGACATGCCGCGGCGCTTGGCCACCTGCTCCGGCTCCTCAAGGCTCTGCAGTGCCTCAACCGTCGCATGCACGACGTTGATGGCGTTGGCCGAGCCGAGGGACTTGGCGAGCACATCGTGCACACCGGCGCACTCCAGTACGGCGCGCGCCGAACCACCGGCGATGACGCCGGTACCGGGCGACGCCGGACGCAGCATCACGACACCCGCAGCCTTCTCGCCCTGGACCGGGTGCGGGATGGTGCCCTGGATCCGCGGAACCCGGAAGAAGTGCTTCTTGGCCTCCTCGACACCCTTGGCAATAGCCGCCGGTACCTCCTTGGCCTTTCCGTAGCCCACACCAACGGTGCCATCACCATCGCCCACCACGACCAGCGCGGTGAAACTGAACCGACGACCACCCTTGACCACCTTGGCTACGCGGTTGATCGCCACCACGCGCTCGATGTAGTTGCTCTTTTCCTGCGCCTGGCCACGACGGTCGTCACGGCCGCGACGCTCACCACCTGCGCCGCCACCGCGGCGCTGTGATCCACTCATCGCTTTCCTCTTTCCGTCGTTGTCTTAGAAGCCCAGTCCGCCTTCGCGGGCGCCGTCTGCCAGCGCTGCGATGCGTCCGTGGTACTTGTGTCCGGCGCGGTCGAAGACCACGTTCTCGATGCCGGCAGCCTTGGCGCGCTCGGCGATCTTCTCGCCGACCTGCTTGGCCTTGGCCGTCTTGTCACCGGTCAGGCCCCGAAGCTCGGCCTCCATCGACGACGCCGACGCCAGCGTGCGGCCCTGGGTGTCGTCGATTACCTGCACGAAGATGTGCTTGGCTGAACGGGACACCACCAGGCGAGGCCGATCCGGTGCGCCGAAGATCTTCTTGCGCACCCTGATCTGCCGCCGCAGCCGCGA
This sequence comes from Microlunatus panaciterrae, assembly GCF_016907535.1. NCBI lineage: Bacteria > Bacillati > Actinomycetota > Actinomycetes > Propionibacteriales > Propionibacteriaceae > Microlunatus > Microlunatus panaciterrae. The sequence goes on along the minus strand of NZ_JAFBCF010000001.1, from coordinate 2,730,041 downwards.
GGCGGTCTTGGCTGATGTGCCCTTGCGGGCGGACAGTGAAACAGCCATCGTTACTTACCAGCCTTTCCGACCTTGCGGCGGACCTGCTCGCCCGCGTACCTGACACCCTTGCCCTTGTAGGGCTCGGGCTTGCGCAGCTTACGAATGTTCGCAGCCACCTCGCCCACCTGCTGCTTGTCGATCCCCTGGACCGACAGCCGGGTCGGGGCCTCCACAGTGAAGGTGATGCCCTCAGGCGCCTTCACCGTGACCGGGTGGCTGTAACCGAGCGCAAACTCCAGCTCCGTCGGCCCCTTGGACACGACGCGGTAACCCACGCCGACGATCTCGAGCTTCTTCTCGTAGCCCTCGGTCACACCGGTCACCATGTTCGCGACCAGGGTACGGGTCAGCCCGTGCAGCGACCGGCTGAGCCGCTCGTCGTCGGGCCGGGCGATCTGGATCTCGCCGCTCTCGGCGCGGCTGACCGACAGGGGCTCAGCAACCTGATGCTGCAGCGTGCCCTTCGGACCCTTCACCGAGACCTGACGGCCATCGAGGGTGACCTCCACACCGGACGGGACCGGGATCGGAAGTCTGCCAATGCGTGACATCTCTTCGTTCCTTTCTGTCTCGTCCGCTTACCAGACGTAGGCGAGGACTTCCCCGCCAACGCTGTTGGAATGTGCCTGCCGGTCGGTCAGCAGGCCCTGGGAGGTGGAGATGATCGCGATGCCGAGCCCACCCAGAACCTTGGGCAGGCCGGTCGACTTCGCGTACACCCGCAGGCCGGGCTTGGAGATGCGGCGCACACCGGCGATCGAACGCTCTCGGTTCTGGCCGTACTTCAAGGTGATGGACAAGGTCTTGCCGACCTCGCCCTCCTTGGGCTCGTTGACCTCGTAGCCGGCGATGTAGCCCTCGGCTGCGAGGATGTCCGCGATGCCGACCTTGATCTTGCTGTGCGGCATCGTGGCGACATCGTGGTACGCCTGGTTGGCGTTGCGCAGACGGGTCAGCATGTCTGCAATGGGATCGGTCATGGTCATGGCCGGTTTAGCCTCTTTCTCACCGTGGTTTCCAGGCGGTGCCTGGACCTGCAGCGTGTATTAAGTGATGGGTCCTGGTTACCAGGAGGACTTGGTGACGCCGGGGAGCTCGCCCTTGTGAGCCATGTCGCGCAGGCAGATCCGGCACAGGCCGAACTTGCGGAACACGGCCTTGGGGCGGCCACACTTCTGGCACCGGCTGTAACCCCGGACACCGAACTTCGGCTTGCGAGCCTGCTTGACCTTCAGCGCTGTCTTCGCCATATCAGTTCTCCTTGAACGGGAAGCCGAGGTGCTTCAGCAGCGCCCGCCCCTCGTCGTCGTTCGTCGCGGACGTCACGAACGTGATGTCCATGCCGCGGACGCGGTCGATCCTGTCCTGGTCGATCTCGTGGAACATGACCTGCTCGTTGAGACCGAACGTGTAGTTGCCACGACCGTCGAACTGCTTCGACGACAGGCCACGGAAGTCACGGATACGCGGCAGGGCCAAGGTGAGCAGCCGGTCGGCGAACTCCCACATCCGGTCACCGCGCAGCGTGACATGGGCCCCGATCGGCATTCCCTCACGCAGCTTGAACTGGGCGATGGACTTGCGGGCCTTGGTGACCTGCGGCTTCTGGCCGGTGATGGTGGCCAGGTCCTTGACGGCACCGTCGATCAGCTTCGAGTCGCGGGCTGCCTCACCGACACCCATGTTGACCACGATCTTGACCAGGCCGGGCACCTGCATCACGTTGGCGTGCTTGAACTCGTCCCGCAGCGCGGCGACGATCTCGTCGCGGTAGCGCTGCTTGAGCCGCGGCAGAACCTTCTCTGCGGAAGCGGTGCTCATCAGATTTCCTCTCCGGTCTTGCGGGCGATCCGCACCGAGCGGAAGGCCTTGTACTCCGAGCCGTCGGGGCGCCGCTTGGTCACCTCGACCCGGTCGTAACCGACCCGGGTGGCCACCTCGTTGCCTTCGCCGTCCTTGACCACCAGCTGCACGTTCGAGACGTGGATCGGGGCCTCCGAGGAGACGATCCCACCCTTGGTGGTGGACCGGCCCTGGGGCTGCGCTGACGTGTCCCGCAGATGGCGCTTCACAATGTTGACGCCCTGCACGGTCACCTTGTGGCTCGCCGGGTGTACAGCGATGACCTCACCGACCAGGCCCTTGTCCTTGCCCGCGATGACCTTGACCTTGTCACCCTTGACGACGTGCAGCTTGACCTGTCCCCTGGTGGAGCCTGCCATTCAGATCACCTCCGGTGCCAGCGAAACGATGCGCATGAACTTCTTCTCGCGCAGCTCCCGGCCCACCGGGCCGAAGATGCGGGTCCCACGGGGCTCGCCGGCGTCTCGGAGGATGACGGCTGCGTTCTCGTCGAACTTGATGTACGAACCGTCAGCGCGACGGCGCTCCTTGACGGTGCGGACAATGACGGCCTTGACGACGTCGCCCTTCTTCACGTTGCCACCGGGGATTGCATCCTTCACGGTGGCGACGATGACGTCGCCGATGCCGGCGTAGCGGCGACCGGAGCCGCCGAGGACACGGATGCACAAGATCTCCTTGGCACCAGTGTTGTCGGCGACCTTGAGCCGCGACTCCTGCTGGATCATCTGTTATCTCCTGGTTGTCTCACTGGTTCTCGGACTCAACCGAACCCGAGCCTGGCGGAACTAATGGGTTTGTGTTACTTGGCCTTCTCGACGACCTGGACCAACCGCCAGCGCTTCGTCGCCGACAGCGGACGGGTCTCCATGATCACTACCCGGTCACCGATCCCGGCCGAGTTCTGCTCGTCGTGCGCCTTGAGCTTGGACGTGGTCCGCAGCACCTTGCCGTACAGCTTGTGCTTCACCCGGTCCTCGACCGCGACAACGATGGTCTTGTCCATCTTGTCGCTGACGACCAGGCCCTCACGCACCTTGCGGCGACCGCGGCTGGCATCGTGCTCGGTCGAGAGGACCGAGGTCGTGACTTCTTCGCTCATGTTCTCGCTCATCTCGGGTGTCATGCCTTGCTCTCGTCTGCGTCCGGATCCTCGACGATGCCGAGGTTGCGCTCCTGGAGCACGGTGTAGATCCGGGCGATGTCCTTGCGGACCTCGCGCAGCCGTCCGTGCGACTCCAGCTGACCGGTAGCGGCCTGGAACCGCAGCGTGAACAGCTCTTCCTTCAGCTCGGTCACCTTGGTGTTGAGCTCGACGCGGCTCAGGCCACGCAGCTCACCGGCGGTAGCGGTCTTCGCCATCAGATCTCACCTGCTTCGCGCCTGATGAAGCGGCACTTCATCGGCAACTTGTGGATGGCCAGGCGCATCGCCTCACGGGCCACGGACTCATCGACACCGGACACCTCGAACATCACCCGTCCCGGCTTGATGTTGGCGATCCACCACTCCGGGGAACCCTTGCCGGAACCCATCCGGGTCTCGGCAGGCTTCTTGGTCAGCGGGCGGTCGGGGTAGATGTTGATCCACACCTTGCCACCACGCTTCATGTGACGGGTCATCGCGATACGCGCCGACTCGATCTGGCGGTTGGTGACGTAGTGGGCCTCCAGCGCCTGGATGCCGAACTCGCCGAAGGCCAGCTTGGTGCCGCCCTTGGCGTTGCCCGTCCGCCGCGGGTGGTGCTGCTTGCGGAACTTGACCCTGCGGGGTACCAACATCTCAGGCCCCTCTCTCGGCTGCCGACGCGCTGGCGTCAGCCGCGGTGTTCTCGGTAGCGGGAGCCGCCGAAGCGGCAGGTGCCTCGGCGGCACCCTCGGCGCGACGGCGTCCACCGCGCTCCGGGCGATCGCCCGCGCGAGCGGGGCGACGGTCACCGCGACCGGGCCGGCGGCCACCACCGGCGGCGTTGCGGGCGGCCTTCTGTGCCGCACGCTCTGCCCTGGTGCCGGAGACGTCACCCTTGTAGATCCAGACCTTGACGCCGATCCGGCCGAAGTTCGTCCGGGCCTCGTAGAAGCCGTAGTCGATGTCGGCGCGCAGCGTGTGCAGCGGCACCTGACCCTCGCGGTAGAACTCCGAACGACTCATCTCGGCGCCGCCCAGACGACCCGAGCACTGGATCCGGATGCCCTTGGCACCGGAGCGCATCGCGGTCTGCTGCGCCTTGCGCATGGCACGGCGGAACGCGACTCGCGAGCCGAGCTGCTCGGCCACGCCCTGGGCCACCAGCTGGGCATCGATCTCGGGGTTCTTGACCTCGAGGATGTTCAGCTGGACCTGCTTGCCGGTCAGCTTCTCCAGGTCGCCACGCACCCGCTCCGCCTCGGCGCCGTTGCGGCCGATCACGATGCCCGGACGGGCGGTGTAGATGTCGACGCGTACCCGGTCACGGGTCCGCTCGATCTCCACCGAGGAGATCCCGGCCCGCTCCAGGCCCTTGGTCAGCAGGTTGCGGATCTTGACATCCTCACCTACGTAGGCCGAGTAGAGCTTGTCGGCGTACCAACGGCTCTTGTGGTCGGTGGTGATCCCGAGGCGGAAACCATTGGGGTTGATCTTCTGTCCCATGCTCAGGCTCCCTTCTCAGACGAGTTCTTTGAGTTGACCGACAGTGCCGGTCGCGGTTCGACGACGACCGTGATGTGGCTGGCACGCTTCAGGATGCGGCTGGCGCTTCCCTTCGCGCGGGCCCGGATCCGACGCATGGTCATCCCCTCGTCCACGAAAGCCTGCGAGACGAACAGGTCGTCCCTTTTCAGGCCGTCGGTGGTCTCGGCGTTGGCCACGGCGCTGGCGAGCACCTTGTAGACCGGCTCGCTCGCCGCCTGTGGTGCGAACTGAAGCGTGTTCAGGGCGTCGGCGACGTCCATCCCGCGCACCAGGTCGACCACGCGACGCACCTTGGTCGGTGACATCCGGACCTGACGCGCGATGGCGTACGAGCCGGGACGTTCCCCGAGCAGGGCAGCGCGGCGGCTGGGCCGTGTCTTGTCCTTTTCGCTCATGATGAAATCAGATTCCTCTTGTGTCTCGCGACGCCTCAGCGGCGGCGTGCCTTACGGTCGTCCTTCTCATGGCCACGGAAAGTCCGCGTCGGGGCGAACTCCCCCAGCTTGTGGCCAACCATGGAGTCGGTCACGAAGACCGGCACATGCTTGCGACCGTCGTGCACCGCGATGGTGTGACCGATCATGTCGGGCACGATCATCGAACGACGCGACCAGGTCTTGATCACATTCTTCGTTCCCTTTTCGTTCTGAACCTCCACCTTCTTGGCGAGGTGGTCATCAACGAAGGGACCCTTCTTCAGGCTGCGTGGCATAACTTCCTGGCTCCCAATCAGCGCTTCTTGCCGGTCTTGCGACGGCGGACAATCAGGCGAGTGCTCGCCTTGTTCTTGTTTCGAGTACGACCCTCAGCCTTGCCCCACGGAGAAACCGGGTGACGACCGCCGGAGGTCTTGCCCTCACCGCCACCATGGGGGTGGTCGATCGGGTTCATGGCCACACCGCGGACAGTCGGGCGCTTGCCCTTCCAGCGGTTGCGGCCGGCCTTGCCCCAGTTGATGTTGGACTGCTCGGCATTGCCGACCTCGCCCACCGTTGCGCGGCAACGGACATCAACAAGTCGCATCTCGCCGGACGGCATCCGCAGTGTCGCGGTCTTGCCCTCACGGGCGACCAGCTGCACCGACGCGCCGGCCGAACGGCCGATCTTCGCACCACCCCCGGGACGCAGCTCCACGGCGTGCACGACGGTGCCGACCGGGATGTTGCGCAGCGGGAGGTTGTTGCCCGGCTTGATGTCGGCGGCCTCGCCGGCCTCGACCACCGCGCCCTGGCCCATGCCATGCGGCGCGATGATATAGCGCTTCTCGCCATCGGCGAAGTGCAGCAGCGCGATCCGCGCGGTCCGGTTCGGGTCGTACTCGATGTGAGCGACCTTCGCCGGAACGCCGTCCTTGTCATACCGCTTGAAGTCGATCAACCGGTAGGACTGCTTGTGTCCACCGCCGATGTGCCGGGTCGTGATCCGTCCGGTGTTGTTACGACCACCCGTCTTCGGGCTGGGACGCAGCAACGACTTTTCCGGGGTCGACCGGGTCAGCTCCACGAAGTCGGCAACCGACGAGCCACGACGGCCCGCGCTTGTCGGCTTGTACTTACGGATACCCATGAGGTCTAGTCCTTATCGCTATCTGTGTTCTCGAAGACTCGGTCAGCCGACCGGGCCGGAGAAGATGTCAATGCGCTCGCCTTCGGCGACGCTCACGATGGCGCGCTTGGTATCGGGACGCTTGCCCATACCGCTGCGCGTGCGACGCTTCTTGCCAGTCCGGTTGATGGTGTTCACGCTCGTGACCTTGACCTTGAAGATCGTCTCCACGGCGATCTTGATCTCGGTCTTGTTGGCGCCGGGCGCCACCAGGAACGTGTACTTGTTCTCGTCCAGCAACCCGTAGCTCTTCTCGCTCACCACAGGGGCGAGCAGGACATCGCGGTGATCGCGGATCTTCAGGGTGTTGCTCACTTGTCCTCCTCCTCGGCGGCCGTGGCGATCTCGGCATTGGTCGGCTCGACCTCGCTCTCACGGGCGACGGCGGTGGCACTCTTGCCGCTCGCCGGACCGGCCAGGAAGGCCTCCAACGCGACCGAGGTGAAGACCACGTCGTCGGCGACGAGCACGTCGTAGGCGTTGATCTGGTCGACAGCCAGCGCGTGGATGTGAGCCGCGTTGCGCAGGCTCAGCCAGGCGAGGTCTTCGTCTCGACCCAGCACGACCAGCAGCTTGGCGGAGTCGGTCACCGCGGCCAGCGCGGCAAGAGCTGCCTTGGTCGACGGGTTGTCCCCCGACACCAGGTCGGAGATGACATGCACGCGGCCGTCACGGGCCCGGTCGGACAGGGCCCCGCGGAGCGCAGCGGCGATCATCTTCTTGGGCGTCCGCTGGGCGTAGCCGTGCGGGGTCGGGCCGTGCACAACGCCACCGCCGACCCACTGCGGAGCACGACGCGAACCCTGCCGGGCGCGGCCGGTGCCCTTCTGCCGGTAAGGCTTGGCGCCACCGCCACGCACCTCGGCGCGGGTCTTGGTGGAGTGCGTCCCCTGTCGGGCTGCGGCCAGCTGGGCCACCACAACCTGGTGGATCAGGGGGATGTTGGTCTGGACGTCGAAGATCTCCGCAGGCAGATCGGCGGTGCCGCTCTTCTTGCCCGTCGGGTCGAGCACGTCAACGGTGCGGTTCTCGCTCATGCCACCTCTCCTCTCTTGGCCGCGCTGCGCAGCACCACGAGGCCACCCTTGTTGCCAGGGATGGCGCCCTTGATCAGGATCAGCCCTCGCTCAGCGTCGACGGCGTGCACGGTCAGGTTCTGCACGGTGACCCGGTCGACACCCATCCGGCCGGCCATCTTCAGACCCTTGAAAACACGACCGGGGGTGGCGCAGCCGCCGATGGAACCGGGCGAGCGGTGCTTGCGGTGCACACCGTGGCTGGCGCGCAGACCGTGGAAGCCGTGCCGCTTCATGACGCCGGCGGTGCCCTTGCCCTTGCTGACCCCGGTGACGTCGATGACCTCGGCGGCGGCGAACACGTCAGCAGCCAGCTCCTGGCCGAGCGTGTACTCCGAGGCGTCAGAGGTGCGGATCTCGACCAGGTGCTTGCGTGGCGTGACCCCGGCAGCTTCGAAGTGGCCGGCAGCCGGCTTGGTGACCTTCTTCGCCTTGATCGCGCCGAAGCCGAGCTGGACCGCGTTGTAGCCCTCTCGGTCGGGGGTGCGGACCTGCGTCACGACGCACGGTCCGGCCTGGACGACGGTGACCGGCACGATGCGGTTGTTCTCGTCCCAGAGTTGGGTCATGCCGAGCTTGGTGCCCAGCAGCCCCTTCACTTTACGTTCGCTCATGATCTGTTCGTCCCTCAGAGCTTGATCTCGATGTCGACACCCGCGGGGAGGTCGAGCCGCATCAGCGAGTCGACGGTCTTCGGGGTGGGGTCGATGATGTCGATGAGCCGCTTGTGCGTACGCATCTCGAAGTGCTCGCGGCTGTCCTTGTACTTGTGCGGAGAACGGATCACGCAGAACACGTTCTTCTCGGTCGGCAGCGGCACCGGGCCGGCAACCTTCGCACCCGTACGAGTCACCGTGTCGACGATCTTGCGCGCCGACGAGTCGATGACCTCGTGGTCATAGGCCTTAAGCCTGATGCGGATCTTTTGTCCCGCCACAGTTAGTCCTTCTGCTCGTACTGCTACTACCGGCAAATTCCTGCTGTTCCCGGCCGGAGCCGAGTGTCTCTCCTGGTACGACCCCCGAGGTCGGGCGTGTCGTACTTGCTGGACACGCCAGAGCCCGCAGTTCCTGCGTGCTAGGGGTGGCGTCCGACCCTGAGGCCAGACTTTCTGGAAGTCTCGCGGTGCGGCGGCCTGGACCTTGACAGTCCCATGGCACACCCCGGCGACTCCGTCGGAGCAACCCGAAGATTCTGTCAGAGTTCGTGCGCCATGCCAAATCGAGCCGGATTCAGGCTCGAGACGCGCGATCTCTGTCCGTCGAACGTAACACGCGAGCGCCCACCGCCCTAATGGTCGTGGGTGACCGCTCAGTCGATGGCGACCGTGAGCAGCAGTACCGCATCGGTCTGCGCCTGCACGCTGTGCCGCTGGGGTGGAATCGCGATCAGCTCACCGGCCCGCAGCGGCCACACCCGATCCCCCGCCAGCAAGCTGGCCTCCCCGCGGAGCACCTGCAACGACGCCCCGGACGGCGAGGCATGCTCGGCGAGCTCGGCGCCGGCCAGCAACGCGATCATGGTGACCCGCTGCACGCTGCCGCTGATCAGCGTCCGGGCGGCCCGCTGGGCGGGCGAACCGCCGGCCTCGTCCAGCAGTTCGACAGCGTGGTCGCTGAGCGGAACGGCTGTGTGGTCTGCTGCGTGTTCCTTCATCGGGTTCGCTCCCATCCGCGCGGCGGCGTCCGGGCACCAAGGCGGTCGTCCCGGCTTCGATAGACGATGTAAGGCCTGGTGACATAGCCGAGCGGAGCGCTGAAGACATGCACCAACCGGGTGAACGGCCACAGCGCGAACAACAGCATGGCCACCATCGCGTGCACCTGGAATCCTAGCGGCGCGGCCGCCATCAGCTCGGGCTGCGGCTGGAACCAGAACAGCCCGCGGAACCAGATCGACACCCCTTCGCGGTAGTCGTAGTGACCGAACAGGTTGGCGATGGCGGTGTTGGCCAGACCCAGCAGGATCACCGTCGCCAGCACCAGGTACATCAGCTTGTCCATTCTGGTGGTGGCCGAGAACACCGGTCCGACGGTGCGCCGGCGGTAGATCAGGATGGCCATCCCTGCCACCGTGCAGATCCCGGCGACGCTGCCCATCCCGACGGCCATCGCGTGGTAGGCGCCCTCCGGCACCCCGGCGGCGTCGGTCCAGCTCTTCGGGACCACCAGGCCGGCGAAGTGGCCGACGGCCACGACCAGGATGCCGAAGTGGAACAGCGGGCTGCCGAGCCGGAGCAGCCGGTTCTCGTACAGCTGGGACGAGCGGGTGGTCCAGCCGAACTTGTCGTAGCGGTAGCGCCAGATGTGTCCGACCACGAAGATGGTCAGGCAGATGTAGGGAATCACCACCCAGAGCACGACGCTCATCGGTACCCTCCCCTGCCGTACTGGTCGCTGCCGACCGGCATGTACTCCGGCGGCGCGAAGGCCTCCAGCCCCACATCCTCCTCCGGTGGACCCTGCTCGGCCAGCTGGACCACCGCCTCCCAGTCGTCACCACGCAACGGCGGCAGGGTGGCGCGAAGCGCGTCGGCGACCAGCGCCCACGGCGAGGACGCCTCCGCCAGCGCCAGCCGCAGCAGCTCGAAGCCGGCTCGGTAGTCCAGCAGCAGCTTCCAGCCCAGCCGCTGGTCGGTGGTGGCCGCGTACTCCAGCACCACCGACAGATGATCGGGCAGCTCGTCGGGGCCGAGCACCAGACCGGAGCGCAGGTAGGTCTGCTTGAACCGGAGCAGGGCGATCCCCCGCTTGCGGGTGTCGCCGCTGGTGAAGTAGGTCAGGAACAGACAGCACTTCTTCTGGTGATCGAAGGTGCGGACGTACTCGGCCGCCAGTTCCTCCGGCGGACGGCTCTGTAGGTAGTCCAGGAACTCGCGCAGCGGCCGGCCGACCTCGTCGGGCAGCTCGGCGCTGGCGTTGCGGATCAGCGTCGTCTGCTCCAGCAGCCGTTGATCGGGATAGTCCAGCAGCAGCGACACGCTCTGCCAGGCGATGGTGAGCTGGTCGGGTCGCAGCCGGGGTTCGGGGTGTCGGCCGATCACGGGGCCTTCTCCCCGCTGGAGCCGTCCTCTGCTGACCCGCCCGGGGGGAACAGTCCCGCCGGCCGGCCCTTGCCGTCCCAGTTCAGCAGGTTGACCCGGCCCCGCTTGTCCCCCGGCTCGGTCAGTGAGCCGCTGGTCTGCCGGTCCCGCAGCATCTGGAAGTTCTCCACCGCGATCGGCACCGGAGCACCGGAGCCTTCCCCGAACGGCCCGGACCCGCCCATCCCGGGGCCGCCCTCGTAGTCCAGTGAGCACTCCGTGGCCAGCTCCTCCAGCGAGTGCGCCTGCTCGGCGTGTGCCGGCGGGATCACGTACCGCTCGTCGTACTTGGCGATCGCCAGCAGTCGGTACATGTCCTGCAGCGCAGACCCGGTCATCCCGACCGCAGCGGCGATCGACTCATCCGGCGCGTCCCCCATCGAGATGTCGCGCATATAGGAGCGCATCGCCGCCAGCTTGCGCAGCACTCCGGTGACCGGGGCGACGTCCCCGGCGGTGAACAGTTCGGCCAGATACTCCACCGGGATCCGCAGCGACTCGATGGCGGCGAACAGGTTGCCCTTGTCCTCGGCGTCATGGCCGGTGTCACGCACGATGTCGACGACCGGTGACAGCGGCGGGATGTACCAGACCATCGGCATCGTCCGGTACTCCGGATGCAGCGGCAGCGCCACCTCGTAGGTGTTGATCAGCGCCCAGACCGGGGAGCGCTGGGCCGCCTGGATCCAGTCCCTGGGGATCCCGGCCTGCTCGGCCGCCCGGACCACCGCCGGGTCGTTCGGGTCGAGGAAGACGTCGCGCTGGGAGCGGTACAGGTCGTGAGGCTCCGTCACCGAGGCGGCGTCGAGCACCCGGTCCGCGTCGTACAGCATCAGCCCGATGTAGCGGAGCCGCCCGACGCAGGTCTCCGAGCACACGGTGGGGATGCCGACCTCGACCCGGGGGAAACAGAAGGTGCACTTCTCCGCCTTGCCGGTGCGGTGGTTGAAGTAGATCTTCTTGTAGGGGCAGCCGGACACGCACATCCGCCACCCCCGGCACCGATCCTGGTCGACCAGCACGATGCCGTCCTCGGTGCGCTTGTAGATCGCACCGGAGGGACACGAGGCCGCGCACGACGGGTTCAGGCAGTGTTCGCAGATCCGTGGCAGGTAGAACATGAAGGTCTGCTCGAACTCGAACTTGACCTTGTCCCCGAGGTTCTTCAGCATCACATCGCGGTGCCCGTGGTCGGTCGAGCCACCAAGATCGTCATCCCAGTTGGCCGACCAGGAGACCTTCATGTTCTCGCCGGTCAGCAACGACTTGGGACGTGCGACCGGGGTGTGCTGCTGGGCCGGTGCATCGGTCAGGGTGGAGTAGTCGTAGGTCCACGGCTCGTAGTAGTCGTGGATCGACGGGAGCTTGGGGTTGGAGAAGATCGTCAGCAGCTTCTTGAACCGGCCGCCGGCCCGCAGGCTGAGCCGGCCGCGACGGTTCAGGGCCCAGCCGCCCTTCCAGGTCTCCTGGTCCTCGTAGCCACGCGGGTAGCCCTGCCCTGGCCGGGTTTCGACGTTGTTGAACCACACGTACTCGGTGCCGGACCGGTTGGTCCAGGCCTGTTTGCAGGTCACCGAGCAGGTGTGGCACCCGATGCACTTGTCCAGGTTCATCACCATCGCCATCTGCGCCATCACACGCATATCAGGCCTTCCTGGTCGTCGCTGCGGTCATCAGTACTCCACCTCCTGGGAACGGCGACGGATGACCGTCACCTCGTCCCGTTGGTTCCCGGTCGGCCCGAGGTAGTTGAACGCGAACGACAGCTGCGCATAGCCGCCGATCAGGTGGCTCGGCTTGATCAGCAACCGGGTCAGCGAGTTGTGGATCCCGCCGCGCCTGCCGGAGGTCTCGGCGATCGGGACGTCGATCAGCCGGTCCTGGGCGTGGTGCATGTACACAGTGCCTTCCGGCATCCGGTGCGACACGATCGCCCGCGCCACCACCACCCCGTTGCGGTTGACGGCCTCCACCCAGTCGTTGTCGTGGATGCCGACCTTGTCGGCGTCGGCATTGCTCATCCAGATGGTCTGCCCACCGCGGGACAGCGAGAGCATGAACAGGTTGTCCTGGTATTCGGAGTGGATCGACCACTTGTTGTGCGGCGTCAGGTAGCGCACCGTCACCCCGGCGACCCGCCCGGACGACCCGTCGGAGACGTCGCCGATCACGGGTTCGTCGAACAGCGCCGCCATGTTGAGCGGAGGTCGGTAGACCGGCAGTCCCTCACCCAGCTCGGTCATCCAGTCGTGATCGAGATAGAAGTGCATCCGGCCGGTCAGGGTGTGCCACGGCTTGAGTCGCTCGACGTTGATGGTGAACGGCGAGTAACGGCGGCCGCCGGACTCCGAACCGGACCACTCGGGCGAGGTGATCACCGGAACGGGGGCGTTCTGGGTGTCGGCGAAGGTGACCTGCTTGCCCTCGTGCTCCTCGGCCAGGTCCGCCAGCCGGGTGCCGGTGCGCTCCTCCAACGTCTTGAAACCCTGGGTGGCGAGCATCCCGTTGGTGGTCCCCGACAGCGCCAGGATGGCTTCGCAGACGTGCACGTCCCGTTGCAGTGAGGGGCGGCCGTCAGCGGGGCCGCCGCGGACCACGCCGTTCTTCTGGGCGAGGTAGCGCAGCGGCGTGGCGAGGTCGAACGTGATCCCCTTCGTGGTGGCGCCGAGACTGTCCAGCAGCGGCCCGACAGCGTTCATCTTGGCGCCGACCGCTCCATAGTCCCGCTCCACCTCGACCAGCTTCGGCATGGTGACGCCGGGGATGGGGTCGCACTCCCCCGCCTTCCAGTCCCGGACCACCCCGTGCGGGTTGGCCATCGCGTCGGGAGTGTCGTGGGTCAACGGCACCGCCACCACGTCACGGCGCACCCCCAGATGGGTGGCGGCCAGCTCCGAGAACTTCGCGGCGATCGTCTGCCAGGCGTCCCAGTCGGTCCGGGTCTGCCACGGGGGCGGGATCGCCGGGTTGAACGAGTGCACGAACGGGTGCATGTCGGTGGTGTTCAGGTCGTGCTTCTCGTACCAGGTCGCTGCCGGCAGCACGACATCGGAGAACAGGGTGGTGCTGGTCTGCCGGAAGTCGAGCGTGAGCAGCAGGTCCAGCTTGCCCTCCGGCGCCTGCTGGTGCCATTTCACGTCTCTGGGCCGCACTCCCTCGGCGGTCTCGGTGGCACGCAGGGACGAGTCGGCACCGAGCAGGTGCTTGAGGAAGTACTCGTTGCCCTTCGACGAGGAGCCGAGCAGGTTGGCGCGCCAGATGGACAGCACCCGGGGAAAGTTCTCCGGAGCGTCCGGGTCCTCCCCGGCGAAGCCGAGCTTGCCTGTGGTCAGCTGCTCGACGACGTAGTCGGCGACCGGCTGACCGGCGGCCGCAGCCTGGTCGGCCAGCTCGAGCGGGTTCCGGTTGAAGGTCGGGTAGGACGGCATCCAGCCCATCCGGGCGCTCTGGGCGATCACGTCGGCGGTGCTCTTGCCGGCCAGCTGGCCGAGCCCGGTAGTGGCCGACAGCGTGTCGGCGCCGAACTGGTCGTAGCGGAACTGGTCGGTGTGCAGGTACCAGTAGGCGGTCTGGATCATGTTCCGCGGCGGCCGGGTCCAGTCCAGCGCGTTGGCCATCTGGGTGTAACCGGTGATCGGTCGCACCTTCTCCTGCCCGACGTAGTGGGCCCAGCCACCACCGTTGACCCCCTGGCAACCGGTCAGGTTGATCAAGGTCAGGAAGGCCCGGTAGATCGTGTCGGAGTGGAACCAGTGGTTGGTGCCGGCCCCCATGATGATCATGGACCGGCCGTGCGACTGCTCGGCGTTCCGGGCGAACTCACGACCGATCCGGGCCGCGGCAGCGGCCGGCACGCCGGTGATCTGCTCCTGCCACGCGGGGGTGTAGGGCGCGGACGCGTCGTCATAGGAGGCGGTCCAGTCACCCGGCAGGCCGGCCCGGCCGACGCCGTACTGCGCCAGCAGCAGATCGAACACGGTGGTCACCAGCCGGTCCCCGATCCGCCGGGCAGGCACACCGCGGGCCAGAGTCTGGGCGGCGCCGTCGGGTGCGTCGAAGCGGGGCAGCGAGACCAGCACCGGCTCGTGGTCACCCTCCAGCATCGACAACCGGGGCTCGACCGGACCGAGCTCGAGGTTCCACTTCCCCACCCCGGCGTCGCCGTACCGGTGGCCGAGGGACCCGTTCGGCACGACCAGACCGTCGGTGAGCGCATCGACCAGGACCGTCTTGAACGCGGCGTTCTCCTCGTGCTGATGGTCCGGCAGGTCGGCGGCGGTGAGGAACTTGCCCGGCCGGAAGCCACCGTCGCCGTCATCGCTGAGGCAGACCAGGTGCGGCAGGTCGGTGTACTTGGTCACATAGTCGCTGAAGTAGGGCGTCGACCGGTCGACGAAGAACTCCTTGAGCACGACATGGCCCATCGCCATCGCCAGGGCCGCATCGGTGCCGGGCCTGGCCGGCAGCCACTCGTCGGCGAACTTGACGTTGTCGGCGTAGTCCGGCGAGACGACGACCACCTTCTGCCCGCGGTAACGGGCCTCCGTCATCCAATGCGCATCGGGGGTACGGGTGACCGGGACGTTGGAGCCCCACATGATCAGGTAGCCGGCGTTCCACCAGTCGCCGGACTCGGGTACGTCGGTCTGGTCACCGAACACCTGCGGCGAGGCCACCGGGAGGTCGGCGTACCAGTCGTAGAAGCTGAGCATCGACCCGCCGATGAGGTTGACGAAGCGGGCCCCGGAGGCGTGCGAGACCATCGACATGGCGGGGATCGGGGAGAAGCCGGCGACGCGGTCGGGGCCCCACTTCTGGATCGTGTGCACATGGGCGGCAGCGACCATCTCGGTGGCCTCGTCCCAGCTCGCCCGGACCAGACCACCCTTGCCGCGGGCCGCCTTGTAGCTGTGGGCCCGCACCGGGTCGTCGACGATGTCGGCCCAGGCGGCGACCGGGTCGCCCAGCCGGTTCTTCGCCTCGCGGTACATCTGCAGCAGCACGCCACGGACGTAGGGGTAGCGGATCCGGGTCGGAGAGTAGGTGTACCAGGAGAAGGCGGCGCCACGCGGACAGCCTCGCGGCTCATACTCCGGACTGTCGGGGCCGACCGACGGATAGTCGGTCTGCTGCGACTCCCAGGTGATGATGCCGTCCTTGACGTACACCTTCCAGGAGCAGGAGCCGGTGCAGTTGACGCCGTGCGTCGACCTGACCACCTTGTCGTGGCTCCACCGGTCGCGGTAGAAGTCGTCTGCCTGGCGGCCGCCGATCTTGTACATCGTCCGGGAGTCGTCCGAGATCTGAGCCCGGGTGAAGAATCGCCGGGTGCGAACCAACGCCTGGGTGAACGGACCGTCGAGCTGGGCGGGTGGTCGTTCCCGGCGCAGGTTGTCGTCGACGGTCATCGGCTCGGCTCCTCGACGGCGGTAGCGGCGGCGGCACGCCGGCGACTACCGGATCGGACCACGGTCAGGGTGAACAGCAGGGTCGCGGCGGAGACGATGGCCAGCAACGCCAGCCCGAGCCCGTAGCCGCCGGTCCAGGTGTAGACAGCGCCCATCACCAGTGGCGGCACGAAACCGCCCAGACCACCGGCGGCACCGACCACTCCCGTCACCGATCCGACCTTCGCCGGCGGCGTGACCTCGGCCACCAGGGCGAAGGTGGCTCCGCTGCCGGCGCCGAGCGCCGCCGCCATGGTCAGGAACGCGATGGTGCCGAGCACGAACAGTGCCGGGGTGAAGGACTGGACGAAGGCGAACACGGCGACCAGGGCGTACACCGCGGCCAGCACCCGGAGCGAACCGAGCCGGTCCGACAGCCAGCCGCCGACCGGGCGCATCAGCACTGCGACGAGCACGAAGCCGGCCATCCGGTTCGACGCGTCGGCCTGGGTCAGTCCGTAGGCGGTCTTGAGGTAGGCGGGCAGGTAGACCGAGAACGCGACGTAGCCGCCGAAGGCGACGGCGTAGAGGATGGCCGCCTGCCAGGTGATCGGCAGCCGGGTGGTGGTCACCAGCCGGCGGAGGAACAACTCGGTCGGTGCTCGCCGCCCCGGCGCATCCCGCAGCAGCAGCCAGGCCACCACGGCATAGACCGCCAGCGCCACGGCAGTGATCAGGAACGGCGTGGTCGGGCCCAGCCCGACGACCAGCTTGACCGTTGTCAGTGCGCTGATGGCGGTGCCGCCCATGCCGGCGCCGAAGACGCCGACGGCCAGGCCACGCCGTTCCGGCGGGAACCAGGCGTTGACAAAGGGGACACCGACGGCGAAGGCCGTACCGCCGATGCCGAGGAAGAAGCCGCCGATGATCAACAACGCCAGCGAGTCCTGTCCGAACAGCCCCAGAAACAGCACCGGGACGATGGTGGCGGCCGAGACCAGCGGGAACATCACCCGACCACCGAACCGGTCCGTCAGCGCTCCCACTGGGATGCGACCGAGCGAGCCGACGATCACCGGCACCGCGACCAGCAGCGCCTGTTCGGAGCTGGACAGCTGGAGAAGCTCCTTGAACCTGGGACCGAGCGGGCTGAGCAGCGCCCAGGCCCAGAAGTTGATGGCGAAGCCGAGGGTGGCCAGAACGAGCATCTGCCACGCCCTGGCAGGGATCGACCTGGCTGGGGTCGACGCGGTCCCTGCGCTCGGACCCCCACGGCCCGGACCACCTGACTGCCCGCTCATCCAACCTCCCACTGCTGTCTCGAGCTGTTCGGTTCCCGGCCACGGGCCCGGTGAGCAGCGTTCGGGGGCCGTGCGGACCAGGAAAGGACGAGGTGGTGATCATCTCCGGCAGCGGCCTTCTGCTGATCATCGGCGCGCGTGCTGCACCGACGGCAGCAGGACGATGTCGGTGTCCTCCCACGCCTCGTCGTCACCTCATCTTGCACGAACGGTCGCGGCAGGGCTAGGGCTTGGCCGGTAAACGGTTCACAGTCGGGACGAAAGTCCCGGCGCCCGCAGTGCAGATCAAGCGCCCGGAGGCCTGGGCTGCCGCGCTGCTGTTGCACGGAACGTGAACTGCATAGGGTTGGGCGCGTGAAGGTCGGACCTGGAGTGGCTGCAGCCCATCCCTCGACGGCCCAGGCCGGTGCGGACATCCTGTGGCGGGGTGGTTCCGCGGCCGACGCCGCGGTGGCGATGATGCTGGTCAGCTGCGCCGCCGAGACGATCTTCACCGGCCTCGGCGGCGGCGGTTTCGCCGTCTACTACGAGGCTGCCACCAGGCGGGTGCACTGCGTCGACTTCTTCGTCGCCGTACCGGGCCTGGACGGTCGGACCGCCGGGCCGGGCACGCCGATCGAGGTCTCGCTGGGCGGTCAGCCGATCCCCTACGACATCGGCGCCGCTACCGTCGCCGTCCCGGGCAACCCGGCCGGGGCCCATCACCTCTGGCGGCGCTGGGGCCGCCTCGACTGGGCCGACGTGGTCGAGCCGGGACACCAGGCGGCGCACGGCACGCCGCTGCCGTACGAGCATGCGGCGCTCCTGCCGCACATCACGTCGGCCATGCACGCCGGCGACGGCGCCCGGGTCTACCGGCGCCCGGACGGCACCAACCTGCAGGCCGGTGACCTGCTGCACCATCCGGACCATCCCGCGGCCTATGCGCTGCTGGCCGACGACCCTGCCGGGTTCTACACCGGAGCCTTCGCCGCGGCGGCGGTCGCTGCTGTCGCCGACGGCGGAGCGCTGTCGATGGCCGATCTGGCCGCCTACCGGGTGCGGGAGTCCGAGCCGGCCGGGGTGGACATCCGTGGCCGTACGGTGCTGGCGCGCGGCGACGACCTCGACGACGTCCTCGGCACCCTGGCCCGGGCGGCGGTCGGGGTCAGGGCCGACCCGCTGCACGATCCGGCGGCGGCGCTCGCCCTGGCTGCGGCGCTGCGCGGCCCGGCTCGGCGGGCGGAGACCACCAACCTGGTGGCCGTCGACAAGGACGGGAACGCCTGCGCCGTCACCACCAGCCTCGGCCTCGGCGCCGGCATCTGGGTCCCCGGCTTCGGCGTGCACCTGAACTCCATGCTGGGCGAGGGGGAGCTGATCCGGGAGGCGTTGCACCCGGGCAGCCGGATGGGTTCGATGATGTCGCCGCTGGTCGCCCTCGACGGTGACCGGAACCTGATCCTCGTGGCCGGAGCGGCCGGCGGGTCACGGATCCGGCCGGCGTTGGTGCAGTGCGTGCTGCGGGTGCTGGCCGGCGCGGCCCCGCAGCAGGCCATCAACGCGCCGCGGTTGAATGCGCTGCCGGCGGCCGTACGGCTCGAACCCGGCTTCTCCGACGCGGTCGTCGACGCACTGCGGCTGGCGGGTGACGAGGTGCTCGTGTCCGAACGGCTCGACCCCTACTTCGGCGGCGTCTCGGCCATCGGCGTCGAGGGCGGTGGGGCCGATCCGCGACGCAGTGGAGTGGTGATTCCTGCGATAGGCTGATCCGGCCAGCGGAAAGGGAAACCGGTGTGAATCCGGTGCTGCCCCGCAGCGGTGAGTGGGAACGACAGCTGTCATAGAGCACTGGGCGTCCTCGTGTCGACGACACGGGTGGGCCTGGGAAGCGACAGCCGGTAGGTCCGGCCGAAAGGCCCCGCCCACGAGTCCGAAGACCTGCCGTTGGCGCACGGGTCGCCGACCTGTGCGTCTGGGGTCGCGAGGGACGACCACCCGGTGCACTCTGCGAGGAGTGCTCGTGTGAGGCCCCAGGCAGCTGGAAGCAGGTGCCCTGACCGCGCGGTCGACGGACCAGGCGCCCCGACCAGGGCGCGCCCGCGCCCGGGAGCACACATGAACCACACCACCACCCACAGGTCACCCTCGTTGACCACGCTGATCGGCACGTTGGCCGCCTCGGCAGCGCTGCTGCTGGCCGGCTGCGGAACCGGCACCGGTACCGGACCGGCCGGTGGGCCGACTCCGGCCGCCGTCGGAGCCGACGGCTGCATCACCCACTTCGACGCCGAGACCGACTACTACCCCACCAAGCAGAGACTGCAGTACGCCCGGAACTTCACCCTGAGCTACCACCGCTCGTACCAGGTGCTGACCGTCAAGCAGCCGGTCGTCGGCGGCAAGCCGGAGAGCTACGTCCTGGTGCGGTGCGGGGCGAAGGCCCCGGCATTGACCGGGGAGCTCGCCAAGGCCACTGTCCTGACCACCCCGGTGAAGAGCCTGTTCTCGGCGTCCACCACGCACATCCCCTCACTGGAGGCGCTCGGCAAGCTCGGCGTCCTGACCGGGGTCTCGTCCAAGGCGTTCATCTCCTCCAAGGCCGCCCAGCAGCGGGTGGCGGAGGCAGGGGTCACCGAGTTCGCGCCGGCCGGCACGACCGACGCCGAGAAGATCGTGGCGGCCAAGCCCGACGTGCTGGTCACCGGCGGGGTCGAGGATCCGGCGTACGCGACGGTGCGGGACGCGAAGATCCCGGTCCTGGCCGATGCCGAGTTCCTCGAGAACGACCCGCTCGGTCGGGCCGAGTGGATCAAGTACTTCGCCGCCCTCACCGGTACCGAGGACAAGGCCACCGAGGTGTTCGGCAGGATCACTCACGACTACGACGCGGCTGTCGCGCTGGCCAAGGACGCGAAACCCACCGAGGCGGTGGTGAGCCAGCCCTACCAGGGCGTCTGGTCGGTACCCGCCGGCGGCAGCTTCATGGGGCGGATGCTGACCGACGCCAGGGGCAGCTGGCCCTATGCCGACGACACCTCGACCGGCAGCATCCAGACCGATCTGGAGACGGTCTTCGCCAAGTCCCGGACGGCCCCGGTCTGGCTCACCTCAAGCAACTGGACCACCAAGAAGGAGGCGCTGGCCGAGGAGCCGCGGTTCGCCGAGTTCGCCGCCTTCAAGTCCGGTCAGGTGTGGGCCCCCAGCCTGCAGGTGAACGCGTCCGGCGGCAACAACTTCTACGAGCTGGGCGTGCTGCGCCCGGACCTCACCATCACCGACCTGATCGCCATCCTGCATCCCGACCTGATGCCCGACCACACCTTCACCTTCTACCGGCAGCTGCGGTGACCGCGCTCCCCCGGGCCGGTGTCGGTGTCCGTGTCCGTTCCGGTGTCGGTGTCGGTTTCCCAAGTCGACTTGGGAAACTGTCACTGGACGCGGCAAATTTGCCGCGTCCAGTGACAGTTTCCCTGGCCCGGTGGGGCCGCCGATGAGGTCGACCGTGGTGCTGGTGGCGCTCGGCGCGCTGGCGGTCGTCGCCGTGGTGGTGGCGATCTCGACCGGATCGGTGACCATCCCGGTGCACGCACTGTGGTCCTACCTGAGCTCCGGGGATGCCGGCCAGCCCGGCTGGACCGTCCTGCTGGACCAGATCCGGCTGCCCCGGGTGGCGACGGCCGCACTCGCCGGGGCCGGCCTCGCCGTCGCCGGGCTGTTGATGCAGACGATGTTCGCCAACCCGCTGGCCGACCCGTACATCCTCGGGGTGTCCTCCGGCGCCAGCCTGGGCGTCGCTGTCGTCACCCTCGGCACCGGCACCGCGACCACCACCTTCGTCTCGGCTGTCGGCGCCGGACGGCTGAGTGTGGTCGCCGCTGCCGCGGTCGGATCGTTGGCGGTCCTGCTGCTGATCCTGCTGCTGGGTCGCTGGGTACGTTCGGTGGTCACCTTGTTGATCCTCGGCGTGATGCTGTCCTCGACCATCGGTGCGGTCGTGTCGCTGTTCCTGGCGTTCGCCGACCCGGCCCGGCTGCAGCGCTTCGTGCTCTGGGGCCTGGGGTCGTACGGCGGAGTCACCCGCACCGACCTGCTGGTGCTCAGCCCGGTTGTGGTGATCGGTGTCGTCACGGCCCTGCTGCTGAGCCGCTCACTGAACGCCCTGCTGCTGGGTGAGCGCTACGCCCAGACGATGGGAGTCAACGTGTCGCTGGTCCGGGTGGTGGCGGTCACGGCGACGGCGTTGATCGCCGGCAGCGTGACCGCCTACTGCGGCCCGATCGCTTTCCTCGGTATCGCCGTCCCGCACCTGGCCAGGCTGGGCATCGGCACCTCGGACCATCGGGTGCTGCTGCCGGCGACGGTGCTGATGGGGATCACCGTGTCGGTGCTGTGCTCGGTGGTCGCCCAGCTGCCCGGCACCGATGCGGTGCTTCCGCTGAACGTGGTCACCGCACTGCTCGGGGCGCCGGTCGTGATGGTGGTGCTGCTGCGGTCACGGCGGCTCGCGGCGGGGGCGGTCTGATGGGCACTCCCGACCCGGGGCTGCGACTCACCGATGTGGTGGTCGGCTACCGCTCGCCCCGCCGCTGGCCGCTGCGGGGAGTCGACACCGTTGTTGTGGCCGACATCAACGCCCGTGCCGAACCCGGAACGGTGACGGCGGTGCTGGGCCCGAACGGCGCCGGCAAGTCCACGCTGTTGCGATCCCTGATGGGGCTGCAGCCGCTGCTGGCCGGGTCCGTCACCCTCGCCGGTGATGAGCTGGACGGCCTGCCGGCCAGGGAGCGGGCCCGCCGCAGCGCCGTCGTCCTGACCGACCGGGTCGAGGTGGGTCTGCTCACCGGCCGCGAGGTGGCCGAACTGGGCCGGCATCCGCACCATGGCTTCTCCAGCCGGTTGAGCCCGGCGGAGCACCGGCTGGTCGACGACACCCTGCAGCGGCTGCACGCCGAGGCTCTGGCGGACCGGCGGTTCTCCGAGATGTCGGACGGGCAGCGCCAGCGCATCCTGCTGGCGCGCGCGCTGGTCCAGCAGCCGGAGCTGCTGTTGCTGGACGAACCGAGTGCCTTCCTCGACGTCGGGGCGCGCGTCGACCTGATGGCCCTGCTCCAGGCGATCGCGGCCGACCGCGGCATCACCGTCGTGCTGTCCACCCACGAGGTGGAGCTGGCGCTGCGGATGGGTGACGCGCTCTGGCTGATCGACGGTTCGAGGCTGTCCAGCGGTACCGCCGATGAGCTGATCGCCAATGGCGAGATCGGCCGGGTCTTCGAAACCGCCGTCACCCACTTCGACCCGGGCAGCCGTACGTTCCAGCTGAGACCCTGACCGGTCGCCTCGGCCCTTCGACAGGCTCAGGGCGCGAGAGAGGCTCAGGGCACGGGCAGGCTCAGGGCACGGGCAGGCTCAGGGCACGGGCAGGCTCAGGGCGCGAGACAGGCCCCGGGCGCGAGACGGGCTCAGAGTGCGGGCGGGCGCAGGGGCGAGCAGTCACAGGGGCGAGCGGCTGGGCTCAGGGTGCAGGTTCGGCAGGAGATAGGGTCACGGTGTGACTCGGCATCCCGCATCGACCTACCGCCTTCAGATCCGGCCCTCGTTCACGCTGCAGCAGGCCGCGGAGATCGTCGACTACCTGGCTGAGCTCGGTGTCGGGGCGGTCTACCTGTCGCCGTTGCTGACCTCGACGACCGGTTCGGACCATGGCTATGACACGGTCGACCCACTGACCATCGACCCTGCCAGGGGTGGCGAGGAAGGGTGGCGGTCGCTGCTCGCCGCCGCCCGCGCGGCAGGGCTCGACGTGGTCGTCGACATCGTCCCCAACCACCTCGGGGTGGCCGTCCCGGCCGAGAACCCGGCCTGGTGGGACGTGCTGAAGCACGGCCGGGACTCGGCGTACGCCGACTGGTTCGACATCGACTGGAGCCGACGCATCCTGCTGCCCGTACTGGGCGACGACGCCGCGCTGGAGCTGGTCGGAGACGAGCTGCGGTACTTCGAGCACCGCTTCCCCGTCGCCCCGGGCACCGTCGAGCCCGGCGACACCGCCGACGCGGTGCACGACCGCCAGCACTACCAGCTGGTGCACCATTCCCGCGGCGACAGCGAGCTCAGCTACCGCCGCTTCTTCACCGTCACCAGTCTGGCCGGCGTACGGATGGAGGACCCGGCTGTGTTCGAGGCGACCCACGTCCGGGTACGCGAGTGGGTCCAGCAGGGTGTCCTCGGGCTGCGGGTCGACCACCCCGACGGCCTGGTCGACCCGGCCGACTATCTGACCCGGCTCCGCGCGTTGGCGCCGCAGGCCTGGATCACCGTCGAGAAGATCCTGGAACCCGGCGAGAAGCTGCCCGACTGGCCGGTCCAGGGCAGCACCGGCTACGACGCGATGCGTGAGGTCAACGGGATCTTCATCGACCCCGCTGCCGAGGTCACCTTTACCGGGCTCTACCAGCGCCTGACCCGCGACCGGCGCAGCTTCGCTGACCATGCCGCGCTGGGCAAGCGGCTCGCCGCCAGCGAGCTGCTGGTGGCCGAGGGTCGACGGATGGCGGCGCTGGTGCCGGAGCTCGAACATGTCCAGGACGCCCTGGTCGAGATCGCCACCGCCTTCGAGGTCTACCGCTCCTATCTGCCGGAGGGCGTCGAGTACCTCGACCGCGCCGTCGCTACGGCCCGTCAGCGGGTCGTCGAGCGCGCCGAGCCGGAGGTGGCCGAGCGCATCGCCACCATCGACGCTCTGGGACCGCGGCTGCACGACCCTCAGGACGAGCTGGCTCGCCGGTTCCAGCAGTTCACCGGTGCGGTGACGGCCAAGGGGGTCGAGGACACCGCCTACTACCGCTACTCCCGGTTCCTGGCGCTGAACGAGGTGGGCGGCGACCCGGACCACTTCGGGCTGTCGTTGGCCGAGTTCCATGCCGCCCAGCAGGTGCGGCTGGCCGACCAGCCCGAGTCGATGACCTCGCTGTCGACGCACGACACCAAGCGTGGCGAGGATGTCCGGGCGCGGCTCGCGGTGTTGAGCGAGATCGGGCCTGAGTGGGCGGCGGTCGCGGCCCATCTCGGCTCGGGCGACGACTTCGCCCGGTTCACCGCCGAGCATCCGGCGTTCGCCGAGCTCAACCCGGCCTTCGAGTACCTGATCCGCCAGACGATCGTCGGCGCCGGGCTGGTCGACCGGGACCGGATCCATGCCTACGTCGAGAAGGCGATCCGCGAGGCCAAGGACGGCACCACCTGGACCAGCCCGAACGAACCGCTCGAGGGGGTCGCCCATGCTCTGGTCGACCGGCTGTACGACGACGAGCTGGTCCGCGACGAGCTGCAGCGGCTGCTCAGCCTGATCGAGCAGCCCGGCTGGGCCAACGCGCTCGGGCAGAAGCTGGTCCAGCTGACCATGCCGGGCGTGCCCGACGTCTACCAGGGCACCGAGCTGTGGGACGACTCGCTGGTCGACCCGGACAACCGCCGGCCGGTGGACTTCGCCGCACGCCGACGGCTGCTCGCCGGCCTGGGGCGGGATCAGGCGCCCTACGTCGACGGCTCCGGCGCAGCGAAGCTGTGGGTGACCCGGCAGGCGCTGCGGCTGCGTCGGGACCGGCCGGAGCTGTTCGGCAGCTACCGCCCGCTCTACGCGACCGGGCCCGCCGCCGACCACCTGTTGGCTTACGACCGCGGAGGTGCGGTCACGCTGGCCACCCGACTGCCGATCCGGCTGTCCGAGCAGGGCGGCTGGGATGGCACCACGCTCGATCTCGAGCAGGCGATGACCGATGTCTTGACCGCTCGGGCCTATCCGGCCGGGCAGGTGGCCGTGGCGGAGCTGTTGGACCACTACCCGGTGGCTCTGCTGGTCATCGGCTGACGCCCGGCACCCTGAAAACCTGGACGCCGTTGGCCGGGGCCCGCCGAGCCAGGCGGGGCCTCCGGCGGCGGGGTGCAACGCGCTCCAGATTCTCAGGGTGTGGAAGGCTGGCCCCATGGCACTCTCCAAGGTCGCCCTGATCACCGGCGGCAGCCGCGGCATCGGTGCCGCAACCGCTCGCGCGCTGGCAGCCGAGGGCTGGGACATCGCCATCAGCTATCGGGCCCGCCAGGATGCGGCCGAGCAGGTCGCCGAGGAGTGCCGCGCACTCGGCCGCCGCGCTCTGACCGTCCGAGCCGACGTGTCCGACCAGGACGACATCGCTGCCCTGTTCGCGGCGGCCGCCACCGGACTCGGCGAGATCGACGCCGTGGTCAACAATGCCGGGGTGGTCCCGCCGGCGTCGCGGGTCGAGCACTACGACGCGGATCGGGTCAACCAGCTGTTCGCCACCAACGTCACCGGCGCCTTCCTGGTCGCCGCCCACGCCGTCCGGCGGATGTCGAGCATGCACGGCGGCCGCGGCGGAGTGATCGTCAACGTCTCCTCCCGGGCGGCCGTGCTCGGTGGTGCCGGGGAGTATGTGGACTACGCCGCCAGCAAGGCCGCCATCGACGCGCTGACGATCGGTCTCGCCGCCGAGGTGGGCGCCGAAGGCATCCGGGTGGTGGGCGTTCGTCCCGGGTTGATCGACACCGAGATCCACGCGCCGGGACGACTGGAACGGCTCGGCAGCACCCCGCCGATGGGGCGTCCGGGCACCGCCGAGGAGGTCGCCGACACGATCGCGTTCCTGGCCTCCGACCGTGCCTCCTACCTGACCGGCACCACCGTGGACGTCAGCGGCGGGCGCTGAGCCTCCCAGCCAACCGGCAGCGCCCCGGGAACGGCAAAGGGCCCCGGCACCGCGATGCGGTACCAGGGCCCAGAGTCTGCAACCAGCTCAGTGTGAGGTGATCACTTGAGAATCTTCGTCACCCGACCGGCGCCGACGGTGCGGCCACCCTCACGGATAGCGAACTTCAGTTCCTCCTCCATGGCGATCGGCTGGATCAGCTGGACGGTCATGTCGGTGTTGTCACCGGGCATCACCATGTCCGTGCCCTCCGGCAGGTTCACCACACCGGTCACGTCAGTCGTACGGAAGTAGAACTGCGGACGGTAGTTGTTGAAGAACGGCGTGTGACGGCCGCCCTCCTCCTTGCTGAGGATGTAGACGCGTGCCTCGAAGTCGGTGTGCGGGGTGGTCGTACCCGGCTTGATCACGACCATGCCACGCTCGACGTCCTCACGCTTGGTGCCACGAAGCAGCAGACCCACGTTCTCACCGGCCTGGCCCTCATCGAGCAGCTTGCGGAACATCTCGACGCCGGTGACCGTGGTGGTCTGCTTGGTGTCGCGGATGCCGATGATGTCGACAGTCTCGTTGACCTTGACGACGCCCCGCTCGATCCGACCGGTGATGACGGTGCCACGACCGGTGATCGTGAAGACATCCTCGACCGGCATCAGGAACGGCTTGTCGGTCTCACGGACCGGCTGCGGGATGTACTCGTCGACAGCGTCCATCAGCTCGAGGATCGACTGCGACCACTTCTCGTCGCCGTTCAGCGCCGGGAAGGCGGCGACCCGGACGACGGGGACGTTGTCGCCGTCGAACTCCTGGTCGGAGAGCAGCTCGCGAACCTCGAGCTCGACGAGCTCCAGGATCTCCTCATCGTCGACCATGTCGCACTTGTTCAGCGCCACCACCATGGCCGGCACGCCGACCTGGCGGGCCAGCAGCACGTGCTCGCGGGTCTGCGGCATCGGGCCGTCGGTGGCGGCGACAACGAGAATCGCACCGTCCATCTGAGCAGCGCCGGTGATCATGTTCTTGACGTAGTCGGCGTGCCCGGGGCAGTCGACGTGCGCGTAGTGACGCTTCTCGGTCTGGTACTCGATGTGAGCGATCGAGATCGTGATACCGCGCTGACGCTCTTCCGGGGCCTTGTCGATCGAGTCGAACGGGGACGCCTGGTTGAGGGTGGGGTACTTGTCGTGGAGCACCTTCGAGATCGCCGCGGACAGCGTGGTCTTGCCGTGGTCGATGTGCCCGATGGTGCCGATGTTGACGTGCGGCTTTGTCCGCTCGAACTTGGCCTTTGCCACTTGGGCTCCTTCTAGGATTGTCGCCACGCTTTTCGCGGGGCGTACTTGGGTTTGGACTACTTCGGTCGTTCCGAGATTTGGTTCGGCCTAAGTTTTGTGTACGAATCCGTACGGGTCAAACTGGTTGCGGCCGAGCAGCCGGTGAGGCTGTTCCGCGCCGCAACCGTCGCGCTCACTCGCCGCGGGCCTTCTGGATGATCTCGTCCGCGACGTTCTTCGGGGTCTCTGCGTAGGAGTGGAACTCCATCGAGTACGACGCCTGGCCGGAGGTCTTGGACCTGAGGTCGCCGACGTAGCCGAACATCTCCGACAGCGGAACGAGCGCGTCCACGACCTTGTTGCCGTGCCGGTCGTTCATGGCCTGGATCTGGCCGCGGCGGGAGTTGAGGTCGCCGATCACGGTGCCCAGGTAGTCCTCGGGGGTGGTCACCTCGACGGCCATCATCGGCTCCAGCAGAGCCGGGTCGGCACGCCGGGCGGCCTCCTTGAAGACCATCGAGCCGGCGATCTTGAAGGCGAGCTCAGACGAGTCGACGTCGTGGTAGGCGCCGTCCTGCAGCGTCACCTTGATGTCCTCGACCGGGTAGCCGGCGAGCACACCGAACTGCATGGCCTCCTGGATGCCCTCATCCACTGCCGGGATGTACTCCCGCGGGATGCGGCCACCGGTGACGCCGTTGACGAACTCGTAACCCGAGCCCGGCTCCAGCGGCTCCATGTCGATGATCACCCGGGCGTACTGGCCCGAGCCACCCGACTGCTTCTTGTGGGTGTACTCGACCTTCTCCACCTTGCGGCGCAGGGTCTCGCGGTAGGCGACCTGCGGCTTGCCGATGTTGGCCTCGACCTTGAACTCACGCTTCATCCGGTCGATCAGCACCTCGAGGTGCAGCTCGCCCATCCCCGCGATGATGGTCTGACCGGTCTCGTCGTCGGTGTGGACGCGGAAGGTCGGATCCTCTTCGGCCAACCGCTGGATGGCTGTGCCCAGCTTCTCCTGGTCGCTCTTGGTCTTCGGCTCGATGGCCTGCTCGATCACCGGCGCCGGGAAGTCCATCGACTCCAGTACGACCGGGTTGGCCTGGTCGCAGAGGGTCTCGCCGGTGGTGGTGTCCTTCAGGCCCATCACAGCGACGATCTGACCGGCGCCGACGCGGGCGATCTCCTGACGCTTGTTGGCGTGCATCTGGTAGATCTTGCCGATCCGTTCCTTGCGCTGCTTGGTGCTGTTCAGAACGGTCGTGCCGGTCTCCAGGAAGCCCGAGTAGAGCCGGATGTAGGTCAGCTTGCCCAGGTGCGGGTCGGCGGCGATCTTGAACGCCAGCGCCGCGAACGGGTCGTCCTCGGTCGGGTGACGGTCGATCTCGACCGACTCGTCGCCGGGCTTGAAGCCCTTGATGGCGGGCACGTCGAGCGGCGACGGCAGGTAGTGGATGACCGCGTCGAGCAGGGGCTGGACGCCCTTGTTCTTGAACGCGGTGCCACACAGCACGGCGGTGATCGAGCTGGACAGCACCGCACGACGGATCGCGTGCTGGAGCTGCTCGACGGTCGGCTCCACGCCCTCGATGTAGAGCTCCATCAGCTCGTCATCGTGCTCGGCGACCGTCTCGATCAGGTCATGGTGCGCCTGCTCGGCCTTCGCCTTGAGGTCGGCCGGGATGTCCTCGATCGTGTAGTCCTCGCCGATCGCGGTCTCGCCGCGCCAGGTCAGTGCACGCATCCGGACCAGGTCGACGACGCCGATGAAGTCGGCCTCGGACCCGATCGGCAGCTGCAGCACGGCCGGGATGGCGTTCAGCCGGTTCTTGATGGTCTCGACGCAGAAGTCGAAGCTGGCGCCGGTACGGTCCAGCTTGTTGACGAAGCAGATCCGCGGCACCTCGTAGCGGTCGGCCTGACGCCAAACGGTCTGGCTCTGCGGCTCCACGCCGGCGACACCGTCGAACACGGCCACGGCACCGTCGAGGACGCGGAGCGAACGCTCCACCTCAACCGTGAAGTCCACGTGGCCAGGGGTGTCGATGATGTTGATGGTGTGGTCTTTCCAGTGGCAGGTCGTTGCCGCGGAGGTGATGGTGATCCCCCGCTCCTGCTCCTGCTCCATCCAGTCCATCGTCGCTGCGCCGTCGTGCACTTCACCGATCTTGTAGTTGATGCCGGTGTAGAACAGGATGCGTTCGGTCGTGGTGGTCTTGCCCGCGTCAATGTGGGCCATGATCCCGATATTGCGAACCTTGCCCAGGTCAGTCTTGATCTCGACAGCCACGGAAGCGTTCAACCTCTAATTCTTGTGCGTACTGGTGCTGCCAGGTCCGTCCGGACGATGACAGCGTCTTTGGGTGCTGGGGTTGCCAGCGGTGC
The DNA here is from genome assembly GCF_016907535.1 of Microlunatus panaciterrae. Taxonomy (NCBI): domain Bacteria; kingdom Bacillati; phylum Actinomycetota; class Actinomycetes; order Propionibacteriales; family Propionibacteriaceae; genus Microlunatus; species Microlunatus panaciterrae. Next base: position 2,700,648 of record NZ_JAFBCF010000001.1, on the reverse strand, counting down.
TGATTGATTACCAGCGGTAATGGGCAAAGGCCTTGTTGGCTTCGGCCATCTTGTGGGTGTCCTCGCGACGCTTCACTGCGGCGCCCAGGCCGTTGGAGGCGTCCAGGATCTCGTTCATCAGACGCTCAGCCATGGTCTTCTCGCGGCGCTGCCGGGAGAAGCTGACCAGCCAGCGCATGGCCAGCGTGGTGGAACGGTTCGGCTTGACCTCGATCGGCACCTGGTAGGTGGCGCCACCGACGCGACGGCTCTTGACCTCGATCGCCGGCTTGACGTTGTCCAGTGCACGCTTCAGCGTCTGCACCGGGTCGACACCGGTCTTGGTGCGGGCGCCCTCAAGAGCGGTGTAGACGATGCCCTGGGCGATCGTCTTCTTGCCGTCGAGCAGCACCTTGCTCACCAACTGGCTGACCAGCGGGGAGCCGTAGACCGGGTCAACGAGGACCGGCCGCTTCGGAGCGGGACCCTTGCGAGGCATTACTTCTCCTTCTTCGCGCCGTAACGGCTGCGAGCCTGCTTGCGGTTCTTGACACCCTGGGTGTCGAGCGAGCCGCGGATGATCTTGTAGCGGACGCCGGGCAGGTCCTTCACACGACCGCCACGCACGAGCACCATCGAGTGCTCCTGCAGGTTGTGACCGACGCCGGGGATGTAGGCCGTGACCTCCATGCCGCTGGACAACCGAACGCGAGCAACCTTGCGCAGCGCTGAGTTCGGCTTCTTGGGCGTGGTGGTGTACACCCGCGTGCACACACCACGGCGCTGGGGCGAACCCTTGAGCGCCGGGGTCTTGTTCTTGCTCACCTTGTCTGAGCGGCCCTTCCGGACCAACTGCTGAATTGTGGGCACCGCGTCGTATCTCTTTCTGTCTTTGGATGGGTCGCGCTCGAGGCGATGAGAAGTCATCGGCTCAACCGCCGTGCGAACACCACCACATCTGGTATAGACAAAGGGGGCACGCACAAGGAGTCGGGCAAGCCCGAACACAAGGAGTAAGGCTATCTCGTCGTCCGCGTACGGTCAAAACGCGGACCTGCCGTTCAGCCCAGCCACCAGCGTACCGGGCGGCCCAAGAGGTCAACCGATCTGGAAGGTCTCCCGCCGCGCCACCATCGCCAGCAGCTCCTCGTCGAGGTACTCCTCGGCTGCGTGCAGCCGGGACAGCTCGTCGGGCGCGGTGGTGACGGCCCGGAAGCCCAGCGACACCGTCACGTCGTGGTCCGGGGTGAAGCTCACCTCGACGGGGTCGCCGGCGCGGATCAGGCCGGGCGTGACGACCCGGAGGTAGGTGCCGGGCCGGGCCTCCGCGGTGAACGTCTTCAGCCAGCCCCGCTCCCCCGTCCAGCCGCGGAAGGTGGAGCACGGGATGCGGCCGAACGTCACCTGCAGCTCGACCTGGTCCCCGATCCGCCAGCGCTCGCCGAGCAGGGCGCCGTTGACGTCCAGGCCGCGGGTGGTGAGGTTCTCACCGAAGAACCCGTTGGGCAGGTCGCGGCCCAGCCGCTGCTCCCAGTTGTCCAGGTCCTCCCGGGCGAAGGCGTAGACCGCCTGGTCGTCGCCGCCGTGGTGCTTGGTGTCACCGATGTGGTCGCCGATCAGCCCGCTACCCGCGCCGCTGGTCTTCGGCCCCGGTGCCCGCACCTCGACCGGTCCGGGCTGCGGCTGCTTGTTGATGCCGGTCGTCCGGGTCGTCTTGTACGGGTTGGCGACCGGTACGCCGATGTTGACGGAGTCGAGTTGTGCCACGACGGCAAGGGTACGGCCACTCGCGGCTGGCTGAGGTCTGGCGGGGTCGCGTCGCCGGCATCCAGTCCCCGTGCCCGCGGGGGGCTGAGGTGGTCCTGCCCCCGCCTGGCCTCGTCGGCTGCCGGGTCGCTGGAGGACTGGTGAGCAGACCTCGGTCGAGGAGTCGTCGGAGCGGAGTTCGGCCCCGGCCGGAGAAGGTCCGGCGATCCACCGACCCGCGGCGCCGACCGGCCGTACCGGGATCGGGTGACCGCGACCGTACGAAGCCAGGGAACCTGTCACTCAGCGCGGCAGATTTCCCTGGCTTCGTGACGGATTCCCAAGTCGACTTGGGAAACCGTCACGGCGCATCTCCAGCGGCCGTCACGGAGCATCTCCAGCGGGGGTGGGAGGAAACGACCAGTCGTCAGCCGGCGCTGCGTGGCGTCAGGCGCAGGGGCGGCAGCGCCCGGCCGATGAGTGGTCGATTCCTTGCAGCCGAACAGCTGGGGGCCGGATCTTCGCCTCCAGCTGCTCGATCGGGCGGGCAGACCCACCTCCCGCGGACCGATCTCGGCGACGAGACGGGCCGGTGGCCCAGCTCCGCGAGGCAGGGGCGCGCTGGACTCTTCGGGCATCGGCCCCGCCCACCCCAGCTCGGCCCGGCGGCCGTGACGGGCGCGCCGACGCTGGGCTGCCGCGGGCCGCCGCTGTGCCTCCGCTGTGAAGACGTATGCCGCGGATGTGAGTCCCCTCGATCGGGCCGGTCATCCCGGGTTGGCGCTCCCAGTGTTGTTCCCACATCCCCTGGAAACAAGGAAGATCAGGTGCAGCGCATGCGCATCAACCACCGCGAAGACGATCTTGAGAACCATGATCGCGGTCTGGACTACGACCTGCCGACTGATCCAGCGGCGCGGTGTACCCAGAACAAGATCGCCACCTCGCAGCTGGCGCTGCCGGAGTCCACCTGTCGTGAGGTCTACGCCACCTCGGGCTACGCCCACAGCCTCACCAACCTGGACCAGACCTCCTCGAGCGGGACATGGTGTTCAGCGACGGCTACGACCAGCAGATGCCCACCGTCGCCGGCGACCGTCCGGCGGATCCGAGCTGAGCTTCGCCTGTGCCGTCTGACCGGCCCCGGGCGGGGTCCGTCCTTGGCCGATCATCCGTGGGAGAGTGGGTAGCTCTCCACATCGGAGGCCTTGACCGATGCCCAGACCTCCTTGCCCGGCAGAAGATCGAGGTCGGCGACCGCGGCCTGGGTAACCTCGGCCAGCAGCGACGAGCCCGCGTCAGGGGTGCCGGTCAGCTCGACGCGGACCCCCTCGCCGTGTGGCTCCAGGCCGACGATCCGGCCCTGCCACAGGTTGCGGGGGCTTCCGTCGGGCCGGCTGGTGAAGAGCGACACAGCGGCCGGCCGGAAGGCGGTGAAGGCATCACCGTCGAGTGCTGTCGAGGTGGTGATGCTGCCGCCGTCGGGCAGGGTGACCCGATGGCCGGAGCTCTGCCCGAGCAGCAGGTTCAGACCGACCAGTCGGGCGACGTAGTCCGTTCTGGGTCGCCGGGCCACCTCGCTCGGCGTTCCCTGCTGGACCACGCGGCCGTCCTCGACCACCACCAGCCGGTCGGCAAGCACGGCGGCGTCGATCGGATCGTGGGTGACCAGTACGGCGGCGCCCTCGAAGGTGCTCAGATGCCGGCGCAGTTCACCGCGGATCCCCAGCCGGGTCCGGGCATCCAGTGCAGCCAGCGGTTCATCGAGCAGCAGCAGCTGCGGACGCGTCGCCAGTGCCCGGGCCAGTGCCACCCGCTGAGCCTGACCCCCGGAGATCTGCCGAGCCCTGGCCAGCGCGATGTCCGCCGCCCCGACCCGGCGCAGCCACTCCTGCGCCATCGCTCGGGCCGCGTCCTTCCGCATTCCCTGGGTCCGCGGTCCGAAGGCCACGTTGTCCACCACGCTGAGGTGCGGAAACAGCAGGTAGTCCTGGAACACCACGCCCACCGAGCGTCGGTGCGGTGGCAGCCGCCGTCCGGACGCGGTGTCCTCGACGGCCTGCCCGCCGATCGTCACCCGGCCCCGACTCACCGGCACCAGGCCCGCCAGTGCGCGCAGCGCCGTCGACTTCCCGGCACCGTTCGGCCCGAGCAGCGCCACCACTTCGCCGGGGCGAACGGCCAGCTCCAGCAGCAGGGAGAAGTCGCCGCGCCGGATGTCCAGCTCGGCCAACAGCCCGCTCACCAGCGGGTCACCCAGCGGTCGCGGAGCAGCACCAGCACCAGCAGGGACACCGCGAGCAGCAGTACGGAGAGCAGCAGCGCGGCACCAGGGTCGGTCTCCAGGGCCAGATAGACCTGGAGCGGCATCGTCCGGGTGGTGCCGGGGAAGTTGCCGGCGAAGGTGATCGTTGCGCCGAACTCCCCCAGGGCGCGAGCCCAGGCCAGCACGGCGCCGGCGACGATCCCGGGTCCGACCAGAGGCAGCGTGACCCGCCTGAACACGACCAGCGGCGGGGCACCGAGGGTTGCGGCCGCCTCCTCGAACCGTCGGTCCGAGGCACGCAGCGCCCCCTCCACCGACAGCACCAGATACGGCATGGCGACGAACACCTGCGCCAGCACCACGGCGTACGGGGTGAACGGGAAGGCGAAGCCGGTCAGCTGGTAGAGCGGTCGACCGACCAGTCCGGACCGGCCGAGCACCGTGAACAGCGCTACACCGCCAACGACGGGCGGCAGCACCAGCGGCACCGTGACCAGGGCCCGCAGCAGCGCGCTCCCTCGAGCGGCGGGCCGGGCCAACAGCCAGGCCAGCGGCACGCCCAGCACGACCGAGAGCGCAGTGGCCGTCGTCGCCGTGACCAGCGAGAGCCGCAGCGCCTGCAGCGTCTCGGGGCTGCGCAGCAGCGCTGGCGCCGACACCCACGGGGCCTTGATCAGCAGCCCCAGCAGCGGCACCACCAGGAAGGCGCAGCCGAGCACGGCCGGCAGCGCCAACAGCACCGGGACGGCGCCCTGGCGCTCAGCCGCCCGGGGGTGGGCCGAAACCGGCATCGTCCAGCACCTTCCTGCCCTCGGCTGAGAGGACGTAGTCGACGAACGCCGTTGCGGTCTTCGTCTGACTCGACGACGTCAGGATGCAGACGGGGTAGTCGTTGACGACCCGGTCGGCTTCGGGGACGTCGATCCCGTCCACCTTGCCGGCCGCCGCCACCACATCGGTGCGATAGACCAGGGCTGCGTCGACCTCGTTCAGCACCACCTTCTGCAGGGCCGCCTTGACATCCTGTTCCAGGGTGTCCGGCACGGCAGTGACCCCGGCCGCCCGGAACAGCTGTCGCGCTGCCGCCCCGCAGGGGACCTGCGGGGCGCAGATGGCGATCTTCCTGCCGCTGTCGGCGAAGTCGGCCAGACCGGTGATCCGGCCGGGGTTTCCCACCGGCACGGCGATCTGCAGCGTATTGGTGGCGAACGTGTGGCTCGGCCCGGCCAGCCCGGCGTCGGTGACCGACTGCATCGTCGACTGGTTGGCGGCTGCGAACACATCGGCCGGTGCGCCTTGGCGGATCTGGGTCGCCAGGGTGGCGCTCGATCCGAAGCTGAACCTCACGGCGACCCCGGGATGGGCGGTCTCGAAGCGGGTACCCAGGGTGCTGAACGCCTCCGTCAGCGACGCCGCGGCCAGTACGGTGACCGGCCCGGACAGGCCGGTGTCGCTCCTGGTCCCGGCCGGCTGAGCGCCGGTGGCGCAGCCCGCCAGCAGAGCCGAGGCCAGCAACGCGGCCAGCCGGCCGGGCAGCCTCATCCGATCCCTCCTGGGACCTCGACCACGACATGGGTCGACTTGACGGAGGCAACGGCCAGTACGCCTGGCTCCAAACCCAGCTCGGTCGCGGCCTCGGCCGACATCAGCGAGACGATCCGGAACGGACCGCACTGCAGGTCGACCTGAGCCATCACCGTGTCCTTGACCACCCTGGTCACCAGGCCGGTCATCCGGTTGCGGGCACTCTCGGCCACCGTGTCACCGAGGTCGGGGGCCACCGCGATCTGCTGCGCCAAGGCGGCCAGCTCGCTGCCGTCGACCAGGCTCGGACCACCCGAGCTGGTCGCCGCGAGCCGGCCGGAGTCGACCCAGCGGCGGACGGTGTCGTCGCTGACACCCAGCAGAGCAGCCGCCTGAGATATCCGATAATGCGGCATATTTCGACTCTATTTGCCGTACCTGCGGAATGCAAGAGTGAAATGGGCCTGGGCAGCCCGGGGCTGCCGACTGCACCGTGCGGCGACCGGCAACAATGGGCGGGTGACAGACCAGCGGGGCAGAGTCATCGTCATCACCGGGGCGATGGCCGCGGGCAAGTCCACCGTGGCCGAGCTGCTGGCGCATCGGCTGCCCAGGTCTGTGCACATCCGCGGCGACATGTTCCGCAAGATGGTGATCAACGGTCGGGCCGACATGACCCCGCAGCCGACGGCAGCCGCCCTGGCGCAGCTGCAGCTGCGGTACGACCTGGCCAGCCACGCCGCCGACGCCTACGCCGCTGTCGGGTTCGACGCCATCGTCCAGGACGTCATCATCGGCCGGGACCTGGCCAGCTTCATCGGGCGGATCCACACTCCCGACCGCTATCTGGTGGTGCTCTCCCCGAGCGTCACCGCACTGGAGTGGCGCGAGGAGCAGCGGGTGAAGGCGGGCTACGTGCACTTCTCCCCGGGCGCCCTTGACAACGTCCTGCGCAGCGAGACGGCCCGGATCGGCTACTGGCTGGACTCCAGCGCGCAGACACCGGAGGAGACGGTCGACGACATTCTGGCGAACCTGGAGCGTGCCCGGGTGTGAGCCGCCCTCACCAGCCCGCTCAGCCGTCGGTCGTCGTGGGGAGCAGGTCCTGGAGGCAACGCGTCTCATCGGCCAGGCCGGCCGGGCGGTCCCCGGGGATGAACTCCAGCAACAGGTCGACCGACAACCCGGCCTCGGCCAGCACCCTGGTCACCCGGCGCCAGAGCTCGTCGCGGCCCTGCAGCGGCAGCCGCTGGTTGCCGGGCCACCAGGAGAAGACGTGCACTGCGCGAAGCCACGGAAGTACCGCCGCCAGGGTGCCCAAGGCCCGGTCGTCGGGGTAGTCGACCGGCGGTTGCCAGTAGCTGCCGACGGCCGGATGGGCGATCCCCTGCAGCAGGTCCAGCGCGGACTCCTGGGTGTCGGTGAGGGTGTTGCCGTGGTATTCGAAGGCGATCTCGACGCCGGACTCCGCGGCGAGCTCGCCGATCCGTCGGCCGTCCGCAACGACCCTGGACCGGTGCGCCTGGTCGCTCTCAGCCGAGCCCCTGCTGCCGGCCCAGACCCGGATGCGTGGCGCACCCAGGGCCAGGGCTGTCTCCAGCACCCGGGCGAAGGCGCCGTCCTCGGCCTCGCCGACCCGGTAGTACGAGCCGAGCGCCGCTACCGTGAGCCCGGCCTGCTCCGTCAGTGACCGAACGGCCGCGGCCCGCTGCGGATCGGCGACGTGCACGTCGGCACCCCATTCGATCCTGCGCAGCCCCGCCTCGGCTGCGAGCCGCACCACCTCCTCGGCCGGAAGCTGGCGGAAGGTCACCGAACACAGGCCGATCTGGTCACGCAGGCTCATCAGTCCTCTTTCCCGCCTCAAGACGACCGGGGACCACAGGCCGTCCCGGGACCCTCGAGACTACTCAACGGGCCGGGACGACTCTTGGGCCCCGCCCCGGTCTGCGCGAGGATGGGGTCATGGCCGAGATCACGACCTCGCCGCTGACGCCGCAGCCATGGCGGGACGTCGTCACGCTGATGGCTGCGCGCCCGGCCGGCTGTCGGTGCCATCGGCGATGATGGAGTCGTGTCGATGCACGACGTGGCTGCTGTCCCGCTGATCGGACGTGCCGCGGAGCTCGACCAGCTGGCTCGGCTGGCGGGCGTCCGCCCCGGCCCGCGCCCGGGAGTCGTCCTGCTCTCCGGAGATGCCGGGATCGGGAAGACCCGGCTGTTGACCGCGCTGACCGGTATGGCCCGCGAACAGGGGTGGCTGGTCAGCGTGGGTCAGTGCCTCGACCTGGCCGGCAGTCCGCTGCCCTACCTGCCGGTGATCGAGGCGTTCGGCCGGCTGGCCGAACGCTTTCCCGAGGCCGCCGAGACCCTCGGGACGTCGTTCCCCACCCTGGGCCGGCTGTTGCCGAGCCAGCATCGTCTGGGCGATCCACTGGTAGCGACCAACTCCGCCGACCGGACCGAGCTCTTCGAGACGGTGCACGCTGCGCTGACTCGGCTGAGCGGCGACCGACCCGTGCTGATGGTTCTGGAGGATCTGCACTGGGCCGACCAGTCCAGCCGGGACCTGCTGAGCTTCCTCTTCCACCGCGGCTTCGCCGGGCCGGTGTCGCTGGTGGTGTCCTACCGCAGTGACGACCTGCATCGACGACACCCGCTGCGGGCCACCGCGGCTCAGTGGTCCCGGCTGCCGAACGTGGAACATCTCGACCTCCAGCCGCTGCGGGATCCCGACGTACGTGCGTTGGTCCGCGCGCTGCACCCGGCGCCGCTCAGGGCCGGCGACGTGCAGGCGGTGGTCGAGCGGGCCGAGGGCAACGCCTTCTTCGCCGAGGAGCTGGTGGCCGCGACCGCGCTCGGCTCCGGGCAGTTGCCGACCGACCTGGCCGGGCTGCTGCTGGTGCGGGTCGATCAGCTGGAGGAGGGCGCACGGCAGGTGGTCCGGGCCGCGTCCGCCTCCGGACGGCGGGTGGCGCACGACGTGCTGTCCGGGGTGGTCGGGCTGACTGCGACGGAGCTCGACTCGGCCCTGCGCACGGCGGTCGACTCGAACGTCCTGGTGCCGACCGGTGAGGACGGCTACGCCTTCCGGCACGCGTTGCTCGGGGAGGCGATCTACGCCGACCTGCTGCCCGGCGAACGGGTCCGCATCCACGCAGCCTATGTACGCAGCCTCCAGTCGCCGGGCATCGCGGCCACGGCGGCGGAGATCGCCCGGCACGCCCGTGCCGCGCATGACCGGCAAACGGCGCTGTCTGCCAGCATCTGCGCCGGTGATGACGCCGCTGCCATGGGCGGGCCGGACGAGGCGTTGCGTCACTACGAATGGGCTCTCGAGCTGCTGGCCGAGCCAGCCGGTTCGCCGATCCCGCAGGGCGGCGGCCCGGGCGACGACGGCGTGGACCAGGTCGGGCTCGTTGTCCGGGCGAGCGCCGCCGCCACCATGGCCGGGCTGCCACACACAGCGATCCGTCTGGTGCAGGACCGGCTGTCCCAACTGGCGCCGGATGCGCCTGCGAGCCAGCGCGCCCTGCTGCTCACCGCGCTGGCCACCGCCGCTCTGCTGAGCGACCTCAAGGTCGATGCGCTGGCCCTCACCACCGAGGCGCTGCGGCTGGTGCCGCCCGACCCTGAGACGGAGCTGCGCTGCCGCCTCGTGTGCGTGCACGCCCAGGCGTTGGCCGATCGGCATCGCGACGAGGAGGCGGTCCGGTGGGCCGACGAGGCCCGGGCGATGGCGGCCCGGCTCGGGCTGGCGGACGTCGGCGCCGAGGTCACGACCATGCTGGCCAGACTGCAGCAACGCACCGGTGACGCCGCCGCCTCCAAGCGGGCGCTAGCACAGATCATCGAGGAGTCGCACACCCGCAGTGACCCTGCCGAGCTCAGGGCGCTGCATCACCTGGGCGGTATCCATCTCGAGCTGGGCGAGCTGACCGAGGCACTCGCCGTCTACAGCCGAGGCGCTCGGCGGGCCATCGAGCTCGGCCGGCCGTATGCGCCGTACGGGTTCGACTCCCGGGTGCTTGCTGGCCTGGTCGCGTATCTGTGCGGCGACTGGGACGCGGTGCAGCAGCTGGTGGAGGTCACCGGCGGGTCTCCGCCGGTGCTGGTGGAGGCCAACCTGTCCGCGGTGGCGATGCTGGTGGCGGCCGGCCGGGGTGATCCCGCCGGGCTGGCGCTGCTGGCCGAGGTCCGGCCCTGGTGGACCAGCGACGGCATGATCGCCGTCTTCAGTGGCGGCGCCGCGATCGACCTCTACGGTGACACGGGCGACCTCGACGCCGCCTTGGCGGTCCATGACGACGTGGTCGCCAATGTCGAGACCATCTGGCAGCAGGGCGAGTTCCAGGCCAAGATCCGGCTGAGCGCGCTGATGATCGGACAGTTCGCGAACCACAGCGATCGGCAACCGGCGAGCCGGCGGGCCGACCTGGTGAGGCGTGCCGAGATCCTGCGGGCAGGTGCCCTCGAGGCTGCCGAACAGGGGGAACGGCGACGGCCGCGGGGACCGGAGAGTGCCGCCTGGTTGGCACGGTTGCAGGCCGAGATGCTGAGGTTGCGTTGGCTCACCGGCATCGGCCCATGGGATGAGGAGGACCTGGTGTCGGCATGGCGGCAGGCGGTGGCGGCCTTCACGACCTTCCCCCACGTCTTCGAACGGGCACGTTCGGAACTGCGGCTGGCCGCGGTCCTGCGCGCCACCGGGCAGTCGGAGCCGGCCAGGCAGGCGGTCGAGTCGGTGGCGACCGTCGCGGAGCGGCTGCGCGCCGCACCCCTGCTGGCCGAGCTCGACCGGCTCGGCGGGCGGCGACTGGAGCGTCGCCAGCCGGCCGTGGACCAGCTGACCGGCCGCGAGCGGGAGGTGCTCGCCCTGGTCGCCGAAGGGTGGAGCAACCGGCAGATCGGTGAGCGGCTCTTCATCAGCACGAAGACGGCCAGCGTGCATGTCTCCAACATCCTGGCCAAGCTGGCCGTCGGCAGCCGGACCGAGGCCGCCGCCGTCGCTCGCCGCCGGGGGCTGCTCGGATAGCTCAGAACAGGTCGCCGTAGCCCAGCTTGACCAGGTTCTGCTGCGAGGTGGCCAGGCAGTCAAGCGAGTCGCGGCCGTACTGGTCGTCCTGCTCGACCAGCAGATAGCTCACCCCGATGGCGAGGCTGGTGTCGATGATCGTGTTGAAGTCGAGGTTGCCCTCACCCACCTCGGCGAACTGGACGATGCCGGCGAACGCCTTGCTGAACGCGTCGAAGTCTCCTCTTGCCAGCGAATCGAAGGCCTCCGGCGGAAGCTGGCCGATCCGATAGTCCTTGAGATGCACCAGCCCGACTCGGCCGGCGTACTGCTGGAGCACCCGGACCGGGTCCAGGCCACCGCGATGGATCCAGTGCACGTCAAGCTCCAGACCCAGCCGCGGGGCCCGCTCGGCGATGATGTCCAGCAGGTAGCGGCCGTCGTACCTGGTGAACTCGATGTGGTGGTTGTGGTAGTACAGGCCGATCCCGTGCTCGGCCAGCCGCTCGGCGACCTCGTTGCTGCGGGCGCAGAAGTCGAGCACCTTGTCGAGCGAGGCCATCGCGTCGAAGGGCAGCATGCCCATCCGCACCATGGTCGAGTCCAGGGCCCGGCAGTCGTCGACGATCTTGTCGAAGCCGCTGGTCAACGACTCCCCGGGCCGTCCGGCCGGCACCTCGAGGGCGGCCGAGAGGGAGGCGATCTCCATCCCCAGCTCAGCCCGGGCTCGGCGCATCTCGGCCACATTCTCGGCCGTCATCGGGATCTGTGAGATCTCCACCGCGTGGTAACCGAGATCGCTCACCCGGCGCAGGGTCTCGAACGCACCCAGCTCCTCGAACTGCTTCTTGAGCATCATCGCCTGCACGCCGATCCTGGCCACCGACGGCCTCCCTTGCTGGTCTGTTGGACTTGGCGGTCCGGAGGGGCAGCCGTCCGGCGGCCCGCACCCGACGATAGGGAGCGCCGACCCGCGGCGGCCAGCAGTTGCCAACAGTTGCCCCGCCTGCCTCGAAACACCGAAGGGGCGGACCGATCGCTCGGCCCGCCCCTTCGATCGCCCCTGCGGGGCGTTACTGCTGACTCAGCGGAAGTCGCCGAGGTCGAACTCCTCCAGCGGCACAGCCTCGCCCGAACCCTGACCGAAGTCGTAGTCGAACGGGTCGTACCCGACCATCGAGTAGGCCTGGGCCTTCGCCTCGGCCGTCGGCTCCACCCGGATGTTGCGGTACCGCTCCAGGCCGGTGCCGGCCGGGATCAGCTTGCCCAGGATGACGTTCTCCTTCAGACCGACCAGGGAGTCGGACTTGCCGTGGATCGCCGCATCGGTCAGGACCTTGGTCGTCTCCTGGAAGGAGGCGGCCGACAGCCACGACTCGGTGGCCAGCGAGGCCTTGGTGATGCCCATCAGGACCGGACGACCGGAGGCGGGAGCGCCACCCTCGGCGACAACCTTGCGGTTCTGCGCCTCGTAGGTCAGACGATCCACCAGGTCACCCGCCAGCAGCGACGTCTCACCCGACTCGATCACCGTCACCCGGCGCAGCATCTGCCTGATGATGATCTCGATGTGCTTGTCGTGGATCGGCGCACCCTGCGTGCGGTACACCGACTGCACCTCGTCCACCAGGTGCTCCTGCACCTTGCGGACACCCAGCACCCGGAGCACGTCCTGCGGGTCAGGCGTACCGTGAGTGAGCTGCTGACCGACGTCGACGTGGTCGCCGTCCTCGACCAGCAGGCGGGCCCGCCGGCTGACGGTGAACTCGACCTCTTCGGAGCCGTCGTCCGGAGTGACGATGATCTTCTTCAACCGGTCGCTGTCCTCGATCTGCACCCGTCCGGCGCTCTCCGAGATCGGCGACTTGCCCTTGGGCTGCCGTGCCTCGAACAGCTCCACCACGCGCGGCAGACCCTGTGTGATGTCGTCACCGGCCACACCACCGGTGTGGAAGGTACGCATCGTGAGCTGGGTACCCGGCTCACCGATCGACTGCGCCGCGACGATACCGACCGCCTCACCGACGTCGACCAGCTTGCCGCTGGCCAGCGAGCGGCCGTAGCACATCGCACAGGTCCCGGTAACGGCCTCACAGGTCAAGACGCTGCGCACCTTGATCGTCGTGACGCCGGCGTTGACCAGCCGGGCGATGTTGACGTCGCCGAGGTCGGTACCGGCCGGAAGCAGCGTCTCGCCGTTCGCGTCCAGTACGTCGGTGGCCAGCGAACGGGCGTACACCGCCGTCTCGACATGCTCGTCGAGCACCAGCTTGCCGTTCTCCTGCAGCGCGATCGTCTTGGTCAGCCCACGCTCGGTACCGCAGTCCTCCTCGCGGATGATCACGTCCTGCGAGACGTCCACCAGACGACGCGTCAGGTAGCCGGAGTCGGCCGTTCGCAGCGCCGTGTCCGCCTGACCCTTACGGCCACCGTGGGTGGAGATGAAGTACTCACCCACCGACAGGCCTTCGCGGAAGTTGGACTTGATCGGCCGGGCGATGATCTCACCCTTCGGGTTCACCACGAGACCACGCATAGCGGCGATCTGGCGCATCTGCACCATGTTCCCGCGAGCACCCGAGTGCACCATCATGTAGATCGGGTTGGTCTTCTCGAAGTTGGCCTCCATCGCCGCACCCAGCCGCGACGTGGCGTCGGTCCAGATCTCGATGAGCTCCTGGCGACGCTCGTCCTCGGTGATCAGACCGCGCTCGTACTGCTTGTCGATCTTGCTTGCGCGCTCCTCATAGCCGGCCAGGATCTGCGGCTTGTCAGCCGGGGTGGTGACGTCGCCGATGGAGACGGTGACACCGGACCGGGTGGCCCAGTGGAAACCGAGATCCTTCAGCGCGTCCAGGCAGAAGGCCACCTCGACCTTCGGGTAACGCTCGGCGAGATCGTTGACGATCTGGCCCAGCTGCTTCTTGCCCACCTCGTAGTCGGCGTACGGGTAGTCCGCCGGCAGCGCCTCGTTGAACAGCGCCCGACCCAGGGTCGTCTCGAGCAGGATGGAGCCGTTGGGGGCGAGCTCCTTGCCCTTCGGCGGGGCGATCTCGGTCAGCCGCAGCTTGATCTTGGCCTGCACCGACAGCTCACCACGGTCGAACGCCATCAGTGCCTCGGACACGGTGCCGAAGGCACGGCCCTCGCCGATCGCACCGTCACGCTGCATGGTCAGGAAGTAGTGACCGATGATCATGTCCTGGGTGGGCATGGTCACCGGGCGACCGTCGGCCGGCTTCAGGATGTTGTTGGTCGACAACATCAGGATCCGGGCCTCCGCCTGGGCCTCCGCGCTAAGCGGCAGGTGCACCGCCATCTGGTCACCGTCGAAGTCGGCGTTGAACGCCGTGCAGACGAGCGGGTGGATCTGGATGGCCTTGCCCTCGATCAGCTGCGGCTCGAACGCCTGGATGCCCAGCCGGTGCAGCGTCGGCGCCCGGTTCAGCAGCACCGGGTGCTCGGTGATGACCTCCTCCAGCACGTCCCACACTACGGGACGCTGACGCTCCACCATCCGCTTGGCGGACTTGATGTTCTGAGCGTGGTTGAGGTCGTCCAGCCGCTTCATCACGAACGGCTTGAACAGCTCCAGCGCCATCGCCTTCGGCAGGCCACACTGGTGCAGCTTCAGCTGCGGGCCGACGACGATGACCGAACGGCCCGAGTAGTCGACGCGCTTGCCGAGCAGGTTCTGCCGGAACCGACCCTGCTTGCCCTTGAGCATGTCTGAGATCGACTTCAGCGGCCGGTTGCCCGGTCCGGTGACCGGACGGCCACGGCGTCCGTTGTCGAACAGCGAGTCCACAGCCTCCTGCAGCATCCGCTTCTCGTTGTTGACGATGATCTCCGGCGCACCCAGGTCGAGGAGTCGCTTGAGCCGGTTGTTGCGGTTGATCACGCGCCGGTACAGGTCGTTCAGGTCCGAGGTCGCGAATCGGCCACCGTCGAGCTGCACCATCGGGCGCAGGTCCGGCGGGATGACCGGCACGCAGTCCAGCACCATGCCCTCGGGCGAGTTCTTGGTGGTCAGGAACGCCGAGACCACCTTGAGCCGCTTCAGAGCGCGGGTCTTGCGCTGACCCTTGCCGGTCTGGATGGTCTCACGCAGCGACTCCGCCTCGGCCTGCAGGTCGAACGTCTGCAGCCGCTTCTGGATCGCGTCGGCGCCCATCGAGCCCTCGAAGTACTTGCCGAACCGGGTCTTCATCTCCCGGTAGAGGATCTCGTCGCCTTCGAGGTCCTGCACCTTGAGCGTCTTGAAGCGGTTCCACACGGCGTCCAGTCGGTCCAGCTCACGCTGGGCCCGGTCCCGCAGCTGCTTGACCTCGCGCTCGGCACCTTCGCGGACCTTGCGCTTGGCGTCGGCCTTGGCGCCCTCGGCCTCGAGGCCGGCCATGTCCTCTTCCAGCTTCTTCATCCGGGTCTCGATGTCGCTGTCGCGACGACCCTCCAGCTGCTTGCGCTCGACGTCGATCTTCGCCTCGAGCGAGGACAGGTCGCGGTGCCGCGCCTCGTCGTCGACGGCGGTGATCATGTAGGCCGCGAAGTAGATGACCTTCTCCAGGTCCTTCGGGGCGATGTCGAGCAGGTAGCCGAGTCGCGACGGGACACCCTTGAAATACCAGATGTGGGTGACCGGAGCGGCCAGCTCAATGTGGCCCATCCGCTCCCGGCGCACCTTGGAGCGGGTGACCTCGACGCCACAGCGCTCGCAGATGATGCCCTTGAAGCGCACCCGCTTGTACTTGCCGCAGTAGCACTCCCAGTCCCGGGTGGGACCGAAGATCTTCTCGCAGAACAGGCCGTCGCGCTCGGGCTTGAGCGTGCGGTAATTGATGGTCTCCGGCTTTTTCACTTCACCGTGGGACCAGTGACGGATCTCGTCTGCCGTTGCCAGGCCGATGCGGATCTCGTCGAAGAAGTTCACGTCGAGCACGTTGCTTCTCTTTCTCCTTGTATCAAAACTGAGTTGTTATGCCGACTGAGCGTGAACTCAGACCTCTTCGACGCCGCTGAGAGACTCGCCGGGGCGGCGAGACAGGTCGATCCCGAACTCGTCCGACGACCGGTAGTTGTCGTCGTCGGAGTCGCGCAGCTCGACCTCGGTGCCGTCGGACGACAGCACCTCCACGTTCAGGCACAGCGACTTCATTTCCTTCACCAGAACCTTGAAGGACTCAGGGATACCGGGCTCGGGGATGTTCTCCCCCTTGACGATCGCCTCGTACACCTTGACCCGACCGGGAACGTCGTCGGACTTGATGGTGAGCAGCTCCTGCAGTGCCCAGGCGGCACCGTAGGCCTCCAGCGCCCACACCTCCATCTCGCCGAACCGCTGGCCACCGAACTGGGCCTTACCGCCCAGCGGCTGCTGCGTGATCATCGAGTACGGACCCGTCGAGCGGGCGTGGATCTTGTCGTCGACCAGGTGGTGCAGCTTCAGCATGTAGATGTAGCCGACACCGACCGGCTCCGGGAACGGCTCTCCCGAGCGGCCGTCGAACAGCCAGGCCTTGCCGTCACTGTTCACCAGCCGCTCACCGTCACGGGTCGGCAGGGTGCTGCCCAGCAGCCCGGTGATCTCGGTCTCGGTCGCGCCGTCGAAGACGGGCGTGGCCAACCGGGAATCGCCGGACACCTTCTCCAGCCCGACGGAACGGAGCCGGTCGGCCCACGGTCCCTCGACACCCTCCAGGTCCCAGCCGGTCTTGGCGACCCACCCGAGGTGGGTCTCCAGCACCTGACCGATGTTCATCCGGCTCGGCACGCCGAGCGGGTTGAGCACGATGTCGACCGGGGTCCCGTCCTCCATGAACGGCATGTCCTCGATCGGCAGGATCTTGGAGATGACACCCTTGTTGCCGTGCCGTCCGGCGAGCTTGTCGCCGTCCTGGATCTTGCGCTTCTGCGCCACATAGACGCGAACCAGCTGGTTCACCCCAGGTGAGAGCTCGTCCTCGGAGTCCCGGTCGAAGACCCGGACCCCGATCACGGTGCCGGACTCGCCGTGCGGCACCTTCAGCGAGGTGTCGCGCACCTCGCGCGCCTTCTCACCGAAGATCGCCCGCAGCAGCCGCTCCTCCGGGGTCAGCTCGGTCTCACCCTTGGGGGTGACCTTGCCGACCAGGATGTCGCCGGTGCCGACCTCGGCACCGATCCGGATGATGCCGCGCTCGTCGAGATCAGCGAGCATCTCCTCGCTCACGTTCGGGATGTCCCGGGTGATCTCCTCGGCACCGAGCTTGGTGTCACGAGCGTCGACCTCGTGCTCCTCGATGTGGATCGAGGTGAGCACGTCGTCCTGGACGACCCGCTGCGAGAGGATGATCGCGTCCTCGTAGTTATGGCCCTCCCATGGCATGAACGCCACCAGCAGGTTGCGGCCCAGCGCCATCTCCGCACCATCGGTGCAGGGACCGTCGGCCAGCGGGGTGCCGACCTCGACGCGCTGACCCGACTCGACCAGGGGCCGCTGGTTGATGCAGGTGCCCTGGTTGGAGCGGCGGAACTTGCTCAGCCGGTAGGTCTTGTAGGTGCCGTCGTCGTTGGCGATCTCGATCAGGTCGGCACTCACCGACTGGACCACACCCGCCTGCTTGGCCACCGTCACGTCACCGGCGTCGACCGCCCCGCGGTACTCCATGCCGGTCCCGACGTACGGGGCGTCGCTGCGGATCAGCGGCACGGCCTGGCGTTGCATGTTCGAGCCCATCAACGCACGGGAGGCGTCGTCGTGCTCGAGGAACGGGATCATGGCCGTCGCAACCGACACCATCTGGCGCGGCGAGACGTCCATGTAGTCGACATCCTCGGCGGGAACCTCGTCCGCGTCACCATGACGCTTGCGGACCAGCACCCGCGCCTCGGTGAAGCGGCCGTCGTCGTCCATCTTGGCGTTGGCCTGGGCGATGACGTAGCGGTCCTCCTCATCGGCGGTCATGTAGACGATCTGGTCGGTGACCGAACCGTTGTTGACCTTGCGGTAGGGGGTCTCGACGAAGCCGAACGCGTTCACCCGGGCGAACGAGGCCAGCGAGCCGATCAGGCCGATGTTCGGCCCTTCCGGCGTCTCGATCGGACACATCCGGCCGTAGTGAGACGGGTGCACGTCACGGACCTCCATGCCGGCCCGGTCGCGGGACAGACCGCCGGGGCCGAGGGCCGACAGCCGCCGCTTGTGCGTCAGGCCGGCGACCGGGTTGGTCTGGTCCATGAACTGCGACAGCTGCGAGGTGCCGAAGAACTCCTTCAGCGCAGCGACCACCGGGCGGATGTTGATCAGGGTCTGGGGCGTGATCGCCTCGACGTCCTGGGTCGTCATCCGGTCCCGGACCACCCGCTCCATCCGGCCGAGACCGGTGCGAAGCTGGTTCTGGATCAGCTCGCCGACGGTGCGCAGCCGGCGGTTGCCGAAGTGGTCGATGTCATCCTCTTCGACGATGAGCTCACCGCGCGGAGCCTCCAGCGTCTCCTTGCCCTCGTGCAGCGCCACCACAAAGCGGATCGCGGCAACGATGTCCTCGATCGTCAGCACCTGCTTGTCGAAGGGCTGCTCGAGGCCGAGCTTCTTGTTGATCTTGTAGCGACCCACCTTGGCCAGGTCGTAGCGCTTCGCGTTGAAGTAGTAGTTGTCCAGCAGAGCCTGGGCGGCCTCGCGGGTCGGCGGCTCGCCCGGACGGAGCTTGCGGTAGATGTCGAGCAGCGCCTCGTCCTGGGTGGAGGTGTGGTCCTTCTCCAGGGTGAGCCGGATCGACTCGTACTCGCCGAACTCCTCGAGGATCTGCGCATCGGTCCAGCCGAGCGCCTTGAGCAGCACGGTGACGTTCTGCTTGCGCTTACGGTCCAGCCGCACACCGACCATGTCGCGCTTGTCGATCTCGAACTCGAGCCAGGCACCGCGGGACGGGATGATCTTGCAGGTGAAGATGTCCTTGTCCGAGGTCTTGTCGGTGGTCTGCTCGAAGTAGACGCCAGGCGAGCGGACCAGCTGCGACACGACGACGCGCTCGGTGCCGTTGATGACGAAGGTGCCCTTGTCGGTCATCAGCGGGAAGTCGCCCATGAAAACCGTCTGGCTCTTGATCTCGCCGGTCTCGTTGTTCATGAACTCGGCGGTGACGAAGAGCGGCGCCGCGTAGGTGACGTCGCGCTCCTTGCACTCGTCCACCGTGTTCTTCGGCGGCTCGAAGCGGTGGTCACGGAACGACAGCGACATCGTCCCGGAGAAGTCCTCGATCGGCGAGATCTCTTCGAAGATCTCCTCCAGACCTGACTTCGTGTTGATGTCCGTGCGTCCCTCGGCCAGGGCCTCGTCGACGCGGTGACGCCAGACGTCGTTGCCGATAAGCCAGTCGAAGGAGTCGAGCTGCAGATCAAGCAGATCGGGTACTTCCATAGGTTCGGCGATCTTGGCGAATGAGATGCGACCAGTGGTGGAGATGACGTTGTTCTTCTTTGAGGCGGTGCGCGAGGCGGCCAACAGTGGGTCCTTCCGAGGCTCGCGGGCGGTTCGGTGCGATTGCTTCTGTGCATGCTGAACGGCCCGTGTCAAGTGAAACGGGTCGTCAAGTTTGCGTGGGCAAACCCCCAATATAGTGCCACCCGGCCGGATTGTAAACCCAGCGCGCAGGACGAACTGAAACGACCCAGCCAAGGCCAGTCGCTTGGCGAAGAGCATACTCCCCCTCGGCCCGATCCGGGGCCCTGAAACCGCCCGAATCGCGGGAATTTCCGCCAATCTCGCCCGACCCGCGTGCCGGGCGCGGACCCGGAAAAGCACAGCGGCGAGTCTCGGTCAGAGACTCGCCGCTGTGCAGCATGCGTGTGGTACTCAAGGCTCGGCCCCAAGCACCTGCCCTCAGCCGAGGGCTGGTGTCACTTGACGGTGACCGAGGCGCCGGCGCCCTCGAGGGCCTCCTTGGCCTTGGCTGCCGCGTCCTTGGTGACCTTCTCCAGGACGGCCTTCGGCGCCGCCTCCACCAGCTCCTTGGCCTCCTTGAGGCCGAGGCTGGTGAGGGTACGCACCTCCTTGATGACCTGGATCTTCTTCTCGCCGGCCGACTCGAGGATGACGTCGACCTCGTCGCTGGCCTCTTCCTCTGCGGCCTCGCCACCGGCGCCACCGGCGGCCGGGGCGGCGGCCACGGCAACCGGAGCTGCCGCGGTGACGCCGAAGACGTCCTCGAACTGCTTCACGAACTCACTGAGCTCGATCAGGGTCATTTCCTTGAACGCGTCAAGGAGCTCGTCAGTGCTGAGCTTCGCCATGGGGCGGTCCTTCCTTACTTGTCTTCCGCAGCGTCAGCCGCGTCGCCTGGGTGTGTGTCCTCGGCAACGGGTGCTGCCTCGGGTGCTTCTTCGGTCTGCTCCTGGTGCTGCTCAACGCCGGCACCGGCGATGAGCGAAGGGTCTGCTGCGGCCGCGGTCTCCAGGGCGCCCATGACACGGGCAGCCTGCGAGAGCGGTGCGGCGAACAGCGAGACGGCGTTCTGCAGAGCGTTCTGCATGCCGCCGGCGAGCTTGGCGAGGAGCACCTCGCGCGACTCGAGATCGGCCAGTTTCCTGACCTCGTCCGAGCTCAGGAACTTTCCGTCCAGAACCCCGCCCTTGATGACCAGAAGCGGATTTGCCTTGGCGAAGTCACGCAGACCCTTCGCAACGGTGACCGGGTCACCGTCGATGAAGGCGATCGCCGTCGGACCGGACAGGAATTCGTCCAGGCCATCGATGCCCGCGTCGCGGGCGGCAATCTGGGTCAGAGTGTTCTTCGACACGGCGTAGGTGGCTTCGTCACCGAGTGAGCGACGCAGTTGCTTCAGCGCCGCCACGGTGAGTCCGCGGTACTCGGTCAGCACAGCACCCGCAGAGTTGGAGAACTTCTCCGTCAACTCGGCGACCGCAGCTGCCTTGTCCGGCCTCGCCATGGGTCTCCTTCCACTTCCTGATAGTTGACCACTGGGATCAGTGGCACCGCTCACGCCGGAAGGACCCGTACTCATGAAGAAAGCCCCGGCGCACAGGCGACACGGGGCGGCGGCGAACACGACGTTCGTCTCAACTCGATCTCCTGCGCGGGCCATCCTGACGGATACTTCGGACCAGGCGAACCTGGCCAACCAGCGGTCTTCGGCATAGCTGACTCTACCGGCAGCTTCCCCGGGCAGCCAAATCGTCACCCGCGGCGGGGTCGCCCGGAGGCCGGTTTTCAGGCCCCTCTCAGCCTGCATGCGCGGAACCTGTCAGATGTCAAGAGGCGCAGATCACATTTGCATGAACTTGGCGAACTTTATCTCGAAAAGGTAACGTCGCACGCGGCTGTGGGAAGCAGCCACTCACGGGCACTTCGTCGGGGCCCACCATCGTCTGCTTAGGGGAGACAGAACATGCGGAGAATTCTCAAGATGCTGGTGGGGACCGGGGCGAGTTTCGCCCTGGCAGCCACCGTGATGATCGGAGCGCCGCCTGCCGCCAGCGCCGCGCAGTGCACTGTGACATTCAACAGCTACCACACGGTCCGGCACGGGACCAAGGGCAGGCAGACCCGGGCCGTCGAGTGCCTGCTCAGGTCCGCCGGCTACCACCCCCGGATGAACAGCTACCTGTCCCGGGCCGACGTGTCGAAGGTGAAGAGCTTCCAGCGCCGGTCGCATCTCAGCGCGACCGGCTCGGTGGACAGCCACACCTGGGCGGCTCTGCTGTCCCGCGGTTCCCGGCCGACCCTGTCGGTGGGAAGCCGCGGTGCCTCGGTGCAACGGCTGCAGCGGGCGCTGACCGCATCCGGACTCCACGTCCCCGCCACGGGCTACTACGGCTCGATGACGCGCAACGCCGTCAGGTCCCTGCAGGGCGCACACCGCTGGCACCGCACGGGCAAGGCCACCGGCAGCGTGTGGCAGGTGCTGCAGCACGGCGGCTCGGTCAAGGCAGCAGCCAAGGCGAAGAAGGCCTCGCCCAAGAAGAGGACGACCGTCACGAAGAAGAAGAAGGTTGCCTCCAGCGCCAAGGGCAGGAAGGCGCTGGCCTTCGCCAAGAAGCAACTGGGTGACAGCTATCGCTACGGCGCCACCGGCCCGAACAGCTGGGACTGCTCGGGTCTGACCTCCGGTGCCTGGAAGGCCGCCGGCGTCAAGCTGCCCCGCACTTCGCAGGCCCAGTTCCGGGTCGGCAAGAGGGTCTCCAAGAGTCACCTGCGACCGGGTGACCTGGTGTTCTTCTACTCCGGGATCCGCCACGTGGCGATCTACGCCGGCAACGGCAAGGTCATCCACGCCTCCCGTCCGGGTACGCCGGTGCAGTACCTGAAGATGAAGTACATGCCGTACATGGGCGCTCGCCGTCCGGCCTGACCTCAGGCGCCACGACACTGCCCCCCGGCCCTCGGCCGGGGGGCAGTGTCGTCTCATCACCTATCGTGACCACCGTGACCGAGCCGGCCCTGCACCCCGCCGTCCGTACGCCCACCGAGGATGACCTGGGCACCATCCGGCAGCTGATCCTCGACCTGGCTGACTACGAGCGCTCCAGCAGCCAGGTGCGGGTGACGGAGGAGCAGCTGAGACAGGCGCTCTTCGGGCCGCAGCCGGCCGCCTACGCCCTGGTAGTCGAGGAGGCCGGCGGTGAGGTCGCCGGGTTCGCGCTGTACTTCCTCAACTTCTCCACCTGGGAGGGCGTGCACGGGATCTACCTCGAGGACCTCTACGTACGTCCGGAGTACCGCGGCACCGGGTTGGGCAAGGCACTGCTGCAGTCGCTGGCGCGGATCGCTGTCAGCCGCGGCTATGCCCGGTTCGAATGGTCGGTGCTGGACTGGAACGCACCGTCGATCGCGTTCTACCGCTCGCTGGGGGCGGAGCCGATGACCGACTGGACGGTGTTCCGGCTGACCGGCGACTCCCTGGCCAGGCTAGGCGGGCTCGGCGAACCGGGCCAACGCCAGCGTTCCGGCGACCGCCAGGGCGAACCCGGCGACAGCGACCACGACCAGCCCCTGGGCCACGCCGTCCCCGAACAGCACCACGCCCAGAATGGACGGAATCACCATCTCGACGACGAAGGTGATGGCGGTGACCGTCGTCACGGCTCCGCGCTGCAGCGCGAGGGCGAAGAAGACCATTCCTAGTGCGCCCTGGACCAGGATCGTCCAGAGCAACGGGTTGAGCAGCAGGTGCCAGGTCAGCGGCAGGCCGCTGATACCGCGGGAGGCGACGGCCACCCCGGTGAAGGCGAGCCCGGAGGACAACGCCAACAGGTCGGAGGAGGGCTTGCCGCGGAGCCGCACGCCGACCATCCCCAGGACCACCGGGATCAACAGGCTGGTGAAGATGAGCCACTGTGACAGCCCGGAGACCCGCAGGGCGCTCTCTGTGGACGCTGAGAGGCTCAGCAGCACCAGTCCCACCCCGAGCACTCCGAGGGAGGCCCAGTCCCGTCGGCTGAGCGCCTCGCCCCGGATCGCCGCGACGACGGCGGTGACCGCGACGCTGGCGGTCAGGACCGCCTGGACGAGAAACAGCGGCAGCCGCTGCAGGGCGACCACATTGGCCACGAACGCGAGGCCGTCGGCGGCCAGCCCGAGCAGGTACGGTCCCTGCAGCAGGATCAAGGCCACCCCGGTGACACCGGTGACGTGCGCCGCCCGACGGGCACCGACCGACTGCAGCACCGAGCCGACTCCGTACCCGAGGCAGGAGACGACGGCAGCGACCCAGCAGACGACCAGCACGGCGACAGTCTGTCATCTCCGCCAGATGACACGGACCGCGCACTCGGTGAGTGCGCGGTCCGCGTCGTTGCCTTCGAGCGAGAGCTCAGCTCACTCTGTGTCGGGCTTCACCCGGTGCGGGTCCACCTGCACGCCAGGCCCCATGGTGGTGGAGACGGTGATCTTGCGCAGGTAGCGGCCCTTCGAGCTGCTCGGCTTGAGCCGCAGGATCTCCTCCAGAGCGGAGAAGTAGTTCTCACTCAGCTGTTCGGTCGAGAACGACGCCTTGCCGACGATGAAATGCAGGTTGGCGTGCCGGTCGACCCGGAACTCGATCTTGCCGCCCTTGATGTCGGTAACCGCCTTCGCCACGTCGACGGTCACCGTGCCGGTCTTGGGGTTCGGCATCAGGCCACGCGGGCCGAGCACCCGGCCGAGTCGGCCGACCTTGCCCATCAGGTCGGGGGTGGCGACGACGGCGTCAAAGTCCAGGTAGCCGCCGCTGACCTTGTCGATCAGCTCGTCGGACCCGACCTCGTCGGCGCCGGCCGCCAGAGCGGCCTCTGCCTTCTCACCGGTGGCGAAGACGAGGACCCGTGCCGTCTTGCCGGTGCCGTTGGGAAGGTTGACCGTGCCACGGACCATCTGGTCCGCCTTGCGGGGGTCGACGCCCAGCCGCACGGACACGTCCACCGTCTCGTCGAACTTCGCCGAGGCGGAGGACTTGGCGAGGGTGAGCGCCTCGAGCGGGGCGTAGAGGTGGTCCGGATCCCGCTGCTCGGCGGCGGAGTTGTAAGCCTTGCTGCGCTTCATGACTGGTTCCTTCGTGTTCGTGTGAGCCGTTCGGCTCACGACCAGGTGTGGTCCGGGCCGCGCCGGCCCTGCCACGGGTTTCGTCTGCTCCGGCCTCCAGGGCCGTAGCTGGGGTTACTGGACGGTGACGCCCATCGAGCGGGCGGTGCCCTCGACGATCTTCATCGCGGCCTCGACGTCGTTGGCGTTCAGGTCTGGGAGCTTGGTGCTGGCGATCTCGCGGACCTGGTCCTTGGTGATCTTGCCGACCTTGTCCTTGTGCGGGGTGCCGGAACCCTTCTGCAGACCGGCTGCCTTCTTGATCAGCTCAGCCGCCGGCGGCGTCTTCGTGATGAAGGTGAAGGTGCGGTCCTCGTAGATGGTGATCTCGACGGGGATGACGTTGCCGCGCATGGGTTCGGTCGCGGCGTTGTACGCCTTGCAGAACTCCATGATGTTGACGCCGTGCGGACCGAGGGCGGTACCGACCGGCGGAGCGGGCGTTGCGGAGCCGGCGTTCAAGGCAACCTTGACGAGCGCCGCTACTTTCTTCTTGGGAGGCATAACTGTGGGTCCTTGCTGGGTGTTGGTCGCGCCCTCTGGCCCGACCGGGTGGATGGGTGGTGATGGCGTGAACGCCTGACGAGCCTAGACCTTCTGGATCTGGGGGAACGTCAGGTCGACCGGGGTCTCCCGACCCAGGATCTCCACCAGCGCCTTGAGCCGCTGGCTGTTCACGTTGATCTCGGTGATGGTCGCATGCACACCCGCGAACGGGCCATCGACCACCATGACGGAGTCGCCCACCGCGAAGTCGGCAACCTCGACCTTCTTCTTCCGACGCGGCGCACCCTCGGCGGTGGCGGCGGCTGCCGCGAGCACCGACGGGGCCAGCATCTTCTCGACCTCGTCGAGGCTGAGTGGCACCGGCTGGTTCGAGTGTCCGACGAAGCCGGTCACCGAGGGCGTGTGCCGCACCGTCGACCAGGACTCGTCGGTCAGGTCCATCCGAACCAGGACGTAGCCGGGAAGCACGGTCCGCTTGATCTGCTTGCGCTGACCGTTGCGGATCTCGGTCACCTCCTCGGTGGGAACGATCACCTCGTAGATGTAGTCCTCCATGTTCAGCGACGACACCCGGTTCTCGAGGTTCTGCAGCACCCGGTTCTCCATCCCGGAGTAGGTGTGCACGACGTACCAGTCGCCGACCTTGGATCGCAGCTCGGCCCGGAAAGCCTCGAGCACGTCATGCTCCGCGGCGGACTCGCCCTCGTCCTCTTCCTCCTCTTCGGGCTCCGCCAGGGTGCCGAAGTTGAGGTCGATGCCGTCCTCGTCCTCCTCCTCGCGGGTGGAGGGCCCGAAGTCGAGGTTGATGTCGACCTCGTCGGCCGGGGCCTCATAGGTGCCGAGGTCGACCTCGAAGTCCGCCTCCCCCGCACTGGCCGGAGACGCAGGGCTGACGGGTGACGCGGGGCTGACGGGCGAGGCGGGGCTGGCAGGCGAGGCGGGGCTGGAAGGCGAGTCAGGACTGTCCGCAGAACCCGCGCCGGAGGCCGGGCTCACCGGGGCGCTCTCCCCCAGCGGCTGCGTGCTTTCCAGCTGCTCTGGGTCGACCAGAGGATCGCGGGCTGAAAAGTTTTCTGACACGTGGTTATCTCCGTCACTCATGTTGTCGGTCACTTAGCTGAAAATCTTTAAGATCGCCCAGCCGAAGCCGAGGTCGAGGAGGCTCACGATCCCGATGATGAACAGCACGAAGACCAGCACCACGACGAAGTAGTTGAGCAGCTGCTGCCCGGTGGGGTAGACGACCTTGCGCAGCTCGCCGATCGCCTCGTTGACGAACTTGACCGGGCCGGTGCGCTGCGTCCTGGCGGCCTGCCGCTGCTTCGGGGTCGCCTTGTCCTTCTTGCCACGGCCCTTGGCTGCCGCGCTGCGCTCCTTGCCGGCCTCACGGTCCCGGGCGGCCCGGCGCTGGGCAGCCCCGACGCTGACCAGCTGGTCCTCGACAGCGCCTTGCTCGTCCATCGACGGCTGGGCCTCGGCGCCGCGCTCCCTGCCGTCGGAGGCGTCGGCGGCGGCTGCGTCCGCGTCAGGGCCATCGTCCGACCGGGGATCGGAGTCGGCCGCAGAGAGAGTCGGCTCGTCGAGCGACTCCTCTTCTCTCTCGTCAGCCACGCTCTGGTTCCTTCGATCGTCTGGTGTGGTCCGGCCGGCCCGGTTCACCGAGCCAGTCGTTGCTAACCGGATGGCCGCTGCCCGCGGTGGGGCGACCAAACAGCTTCGCAGGGCAAGAGGGACTTGAACCCCCAACCTTCGGTTTTGGAGACCGATGCTCTGCCAGTTGAGCTATTGCCCTTCGGTGATCCCGCCGCCCGCGATCCCTCGCGGGCACACGGAAACAATGGTGGTTCCACCAAGAGGAAGAGTGTACCCACCTATGCAGCACGAGTCGAACCGAGCCGACTCGACCGGTCAGCAAGCGAGCAGCTTCTCCGTTGCTGCCAGCAGCACACAGGTGGCCAGCCCGTCGATCGCGGCCGAGACCTCCGCCGGCGCCGGGAAGGTGGGGGCGATCCGGATGTTGCGGTCCTGCGGGTCCCGGCCGTACGGGAAGGCCGACCCAGCCCCGGTCATCACGATGCCCGCCTGCTTGGCCAGCTCGACCACCCGCGTCGCCGTGCCCTCCATCACGTCCAGGCTGATGAAGTAGCCCCCGTGCGGGTGGGTCCAGCTGGCCGCCTCGAGGTCACCCAGCCGCTCGGACAGGATCGACTCCACCAGCGCGAACTTCGGGGAGATGATCTCGCGGTGCTTGCGCATCAGCTCTCGGACACCATCGGGGCTCTTCAGATAGCGGGCGTGCCGCAGGTGGTTGACCTTGTCGGGGCCGATGGTGCGCTTGCTGAGATGCTTGAGGTACCAGTCGACATTGGCCCGGGAGCTGCCGAAGAACGACACCCCACTACCGGCGAAGGTGATCTTCGAGGTGGAGGCGAACACGAACACCCGATTCGGGTACCCCGCCTCGGCAGCGAGCGCGAGGACGTCGATGGCCGGCGTCTCCTCATCGGTCAGGTGGTGCACCGCGTAGGCGTTGTCCCAGAACATCCGGAAGTCCGGAGCCGCCGTCGGCATGGTGACCAGCGTCCGGGTGACCTCCTCGGAGTAGACGGCGCCGGTCGGATTCGCATACGTCGGCACGATCCAGATGCCCTTGATGTCGGCGTCGTCGGCCACCAGCCGGGTGACCGCCTCCAGGTCCGGGCCGTCCGGGCCCAGGTCGACCGGGATCATCTCGATACCGAACTGCTCGCACAGCGCGAAGTGTCGGTCATAGCCCGGGGTCGGGCAGAGGAACTTGACCGGGCCGCCCCCCCACGGCCGCTCCGAGTCGATGGTGCCCTTCAGCAGCGCATAGACGATGGTGTCGTGCATGATCGCCAGGCTGGCGTTGTCGCCGGCCACCAGCTGCTCGACCGGCACCTTGAGCAGCGGCGAGAAGATCTCCCTGATCTCCGGCAGTCCCTGGGTGCCGCCGTAGTTGCGGACATCGGTGCCGGCGGCATCAGTGGTGGTCTCCTCGCCCGGCAGCGCGAGCAGTGCGTTGGAGAGGTCCAGCTGTGCCGGCGACGGCTTGCCGCGGGTGAGATCCAGCTTGAGCCCCTTGCCGACCAGCTCGTCGTACGCGGCCCGCTGCTGGGACTGCAGGTCGGCGAGTTGTTCACGGCTCAGGTCGGACAGGCTCATCGCAGTGGCTTCCATCGGTTCGTCGGGGTACGGGCGTGGCCGAGTCTATCGGCAGCCGGCCGTGCGGTAGGAGCGAGTTCGGCCCCGAGACGACGCCAAAACCCAGCGATCGGCCCCACACGGCGGGGCGAGTAACTACAGTCCAGACATGGACGCCAACCCCAACATCGTCACGTTCCTGACCGAGCGGGCCGTCACCGAACCCGAACTGCCGGCGATCAAGCTGGGCGAGACCGTGCTGAGCTACCGTGCGCTGGACGACGTCTCGGCCCGGTTCGCCACCATCCTGACCGAGCACGGCGTCCGGCCCGGTGACCGGGTGGCGCTGATCATGCCGAACCTGCCCTACTTCCCGATCACCTACTACGCCATGCTGCGGCTCGGCGCGATCGTGGTCCCGATGAACCCGCTGCTGAAGGCGGGCGAGATCGCCTTCGCCTGGACGGACGCCGAGGTCCGGGTCGCTGTGGTCTTCACCCTGTTCGCCGACGAGGCGACCAAGGCGGCGACCAGCACCGGCACCGACGTCATCGTGGTGACCCCTGGCGAGCTGGATGCCCTGCTGGCCCGAACCCAGCCGAGCCCGGAGGTGGCGGTCCGCGACGCCGAGGACACAGCGGTGATCCTGTACACCTCCGGCACCACCGGACAGCCGAAAGGCGCCGAGCTCACCCACCACAACCTCGGCAGCAATGTCCGCACCACCCTGGAGACGTTGCTGCCGATGGCTCCCGGTGATGTGGTCTTCGGCGGGCTGCCGCTGTTCCACTCCTTCGGACAGACGGTCGGACTCAACAGCGCGATCGCCGGCGGCGCCTGCCTGACGCTGCTGCCTCGCTTCGACGGGGAGCAGGCGCTGCAGATCGTCCAGGATGACAAGGTGACGGTCTTCCTCGGCGTGCCCACGATGTACATGGGCCTGCTGGCGGTCAAGGACCCGGCGCGCTTCGACACCAGCACCCTGCGGATCGCCGCCTCCGGCGGTGCCTCGCTCCCGGTCGAGGTGCTGCGCGGAGTGGAGCAGACGTTCGGCTTCAAGCTGATCGAGGGCTACGGCCTGTCCGAGACCTCGCCGGTGGCCTCGTTCAACCATCCCGACCGCGACAGCAAGCCCGGATCCATCGGCACCCCCATCCGTGGCGTGGAGTTCGGGCTGCGGGACGAGAACGACCGCGAGGTCGGCGAGGGCGAGATCGGGGAGATCGTGATCCGCGGCGAGAACGTGATGAAGGGGTATTGGAACCGGCCCGACGCCACCGCCGAGGTGATGCGTGGCGGCTGGTTCCATACCGGGGATCTGGCCACCCGCGACGCCGACGGCTACTACTTCATCGTCGACCGGAAGAAGGACATGATCATCCGCAACGGGTTCAACGTCTACCCGCGCGAGGTCGAGGAGGTTCTGTACACCCATCCGGAGGTGGCCGAGGCGGCGGTCGTCGGCGTGCCCGACCCGCAGCACGGTGAGGAGATCGCCGCCCTTGTCACCCTCAGGGACGGCGCTACGGTCACCGAGGACGCGCTGCGGGACTGGGTGAAGGACAGGATCGCCGCCTACAAGTACCCGCGGATCGTCAAGTTCGGCGCCCTTCCCAAGGGTCCCACCGGCAAGATCCTGAAGCGCGAGATCAGGCTCTAGCCGCCGGCCGCCGACTCACCGCGCGGTGGCGTCGTCGCTCAGCAGCAGCACCAGCCCGCTGTGCGGCCCCAGCCGGACCCGCTCGGCTGTCACCTCGCCCGTGCCCACCGCCAGCAGGACCTCTCCCGGGACGGACAGGTCGAGCGCAGTCGCCCGGTCGCTGAAGTTGGCGGCCAGCGCGATCTGCCCGCGCTCCACCAGCAGCCAGCCCCGGTCGTCGTCGCTGCGCGCCACCGCCCGGTCGAACCGCGGGTCCACCACGTCCGGGTAGGTCCGTCGCAGCTCGATCAGCCGGGTGTAGAGGGCCAGCAGTTCGGCATGCGCCCCCTTCGACGGCTCGCTCCAGTTCAGCTTGGAGTTCATGAAGGTCTGTGGGTCCTGCGGGTCCGGCACGACCGACAGATCCCAGTCCATCTGCTCGAACTCCTCCAGCCGGCCCTTGCTGACCGCCTCGGCGAGCTCCGGTTCGGGGTGGGAGGTGAAGAACTGCCACGGCGTCGAGGCACCCCACTCCTCGCCCATGAAGATCATCGGCGTGAACGGGCTGAGCACCGTCAGCATCGCCGCCAGGCCCAGCTGCTGCCGGTCGAGCCGGCTGGCGAGCCGGTCCCCGGCCGCCCGGTTGCCGATCTGGTCATGGTTGTCCGAGCACACCACCAGCCGCCAGGTCGGCGTCCGCAGGGTGTCGATCCGGTCGCCGTGGGTGCGGCCGCGGAAGGAGGACCGGGTGCCGTCATGGAAGAAGCCGTTCTCGTACACCTTGCCGAGCGCGGCCAGCGAGTCGAAGTCGGCGTAATAGCCACTGGTGTCGCCGGTCAGGCTGACGTACAACGCATGGTGGAAGTCGTCGCTCCACTGGGCGGTCAGGCCGTAGCCACCGCCCTCCCTGGGCGTGATCAGCCGCGGGTTGTTCAGGTCGGACTCGGCGATCAGCGTCAGCGGCCGAGCGACGAATGCGCTCAGCGCCTCGACCTCGACCGCCAGCTCCTCGAGGATGTGGGTCGCCCGGTTGTCCTGCAGAGCATGCACCGCGTCCAGCCGCAGGCCGTCGACGTGAAAGTCCCGCAGCCACATCATGGCGTTCTCGATGATGTAGCGGCGTACCTCGTCGGAGTCCTCGCCGTCGAGGTTGACCGAGTCACCCCAGGTGTTCTGCTGCCCCTCAATGAGGTACGGGCCGAACCGGGGCAGGTAGTTGCCGCTCGGGCCGAGGTGGTTGTAGACGACGTCCTGGATCACCCCGAGACCGCGTTGATGGCATGCGTCGACGAACTGCTGATAGGCGAGCGGGCCGCCGTAGCCCTCGTGCACGGCATACCAGAGCACGCCGTCGTAGCCCCAGTTGTGGGTCCCGTTGAAGGCGTTCACCGGCATCAGCTCGACGAAGTCGATACCGACGGCAGCCAGATGGTCCAGCCGCTCGATGGCCGCGGTGAGGGTGCCCTCCGGGGTGAAGGTGCCGACATGCAGTTCGTAGATCACGCCGCCGGCCAGCTGCTTGCCGGTCCACAGTGTGTCGGACCAGGGGTAGCCGGTGAGGTCGAACGTCTGTGACAGCTCGTGCACGCCGTGAGGTTGACGACGTGACCTCGGGTCGGGCAGCGCCCGCTCGTCGTCGTCCAGGATGAACCCGTAGTCGATCGGGCCGGAAGCGAGCTCGGCCGGCAGCGGCGCCGCCGGAAACCACCAGCCGGCCTCGTCCCGCTGCATGGCCAACCGGTGCTCTCCCGCCTGCAGAGTGACCCGTTCCGCCCGCGGTGCCCAGACGGTCAGCTGCTCGGCGGGGATCACAGTCGGCACCCCACCAGCTGCGGCTCGGGCACAAGTCTGATGCCGAACCGGTCCTGGACCCCGGCCCGGATCTCGGCCGCCAGCGCCAGCAGCTCGGCCGCAGTGGCCTCCCCGCGGTTGGTCAGCGCCAGAGTGTGCTTGGTCGACAGCCGCGCCTGGCCGGAACCGTAGCCCTTGGCGAAACCGGCCTGCTCGATCAGCCAGGCGGCGCTCGTCTTCACGCTGCCATCCGGCTGAGGGAAGCGGGGCGCAGCCGCCGGCAGCAGCTCGGCCCGGGCCTCGTCGAGCACCGGGTTGGTGAAGAAGGAGCCTGCGCTCCAGGTGTCGCGGTCCGCGTCGTCGAGCACCATGCCCTTGGCTCGGCGCAGTGCCAGCACCGCCTCACGGACGGCGGTGGCCGGCACCCGGTCTCCCACCGCAACGTCGAGAGCGCGGGCCAGCTCGGGGTAGCGGATGGGAGCCGACAGATCACCGAGCGGCAGCTGGAAGGTCACCTGCAGGACGACGAAGCGGTCCGGCTCCTCCTTGAACCGTGAGCTGCGGTAGGAGAACCGGCAGTCGGCGGCGGCCAAGGTGGCGATCTGACCGGTACGGCGGTCCAGGGTGCGGACCGACGCGATGGTGTGGCTGACCTCACTGCCGTAGGCGCCGACGTTCTGGATCGGTGAGGCGCCCACCAGGCCCGGGATCCCCGACAGGGCCTCGACGCCGCGCCAGCCCTGGGCCACCGCGAAGGCCACGAAGTCGTCCCAGGGCTCCCCCGCCGCCAGGGTGACGGTCGCTCCCGAACAGTCGGACACGTCGACAGTCCGGCCGCGGGTGGCCACCACGACCACCGTGCCGTCGAAGCCTTCATCCCCCACCAGCAGGTTCGACCCGCCCCCCAGCACCAGCACCGGCTCGCGGGCCTCGTCGGCCGCCCGCACCACGCCGACCAGGTCGGACTCCGAGTCGGCGACGACGAACCTGCCGGCCGGTCCCCCGACCCGCAGTGTCGTGTAGTCGGCCAGCCGGACCTGCCGTTCGGCCGTCTGCCGGGTTTCCATCCCTGTTGCCACCATCAGCTGCTCGCTCCACCATCAAGATCGACTTCGCACCTGGCTGCGCCAAGCACCTTCTGTCCGTCGCAGATCGCCTCGATCGCGATCGTCGCCACCGACCCCTCAACCGCCGTGACGGTGGCCGAGAAGACCACTTCCGCACCACGGTCGTCGTCGGGTACCACCACAGGCTTGGTGAACCGGACGAAGTAGGACCGGACCCTGGACGGGTCACCGACCCAGTCGGTCACCACGCGCAGCGCGCAGGCCATCGTCAGCATGCCATGCGCCACCACCCCCGGCAGCCCGACCCTGGCCGCGAAGCGCTCCGAGTAGTGGATCGGGTTGAAGTCCGTCGACGCCCCGGCATAGCGGACCAGGTCGGCCCGGGTGAACCGCACAGTCAGCGGCGGCAGCCCGGTGCCGACCGAGACGCCGCCCTGGTGGATACCGTCCAGATCGCTGACCTCACTCATCGGCACTCTCCTGATGGCTGTGGAAGAAGGTCGCGGCGGCGGTGCAGACCAGCTCGCCCTCCACGGTCTCCACCCGCACCGAGGAGCCGATGATGTCGGCCGTGTCGCGCACCCGGACCTTGTCGATGGTGAGTGTCGCCGTCACCCGGTCACCGGCCCGCAACGGCCGTTCATAGCTGAACCGCTGGTCTCCGTGCACGATGCGGCGGAGCGCCAGACCCAACTCCTGGTCGTCGAACATCGCCTCCCAGGCAGCCGACGAGATCACCGCAACGAACGTCGGTGGCGCGATCGGCTGGTCGCCACGATAGGCCGGGTTGTCGTCGCCGATGGCCCGGGCGAACTCGGCGATCTTGGCAACCGACACGACATAGGGCGCCGTGGGCGGATAGCTGCGCCCGACGTGCTCTGCTGAGATGGCCATGGCCACAGGCTAGCGGGGCCGCACCGCAACCACCTACGCGTGAGACGCCGCAGGCGTCAGGCCCGCGGGCAGCGCTGCCAGCCGGACCAGCGGCCGGTGTAGTGCTGGCAGTACCAGCGCCCGTCGGTTCCCGTGGTGCGGACGCGGAAGTTGTCGGGACCACCGTTGGTGTAGAGGTACACGCCACCGCGGGCGACGCCACCGAGGCTCTGCCAGGTCGACAGGTAGCCGGTGGAGGGGTAGTACACGATGTTGTAGACCCGACCGTCGGCCCCGATCGCCATCACCCGGCGGGTGCCGCTGTGGGAGAAGGTGACATAGGCGACCGCGGTGCCGCACATGTTCCGCAGCGTCCGACCGCGGTAGCTGACAGAGCAGGAGGGCGCACCGCCCGAATCTGCGGTGACAGCGGAGCCCCGCAGCGCCCGCCACGTCAACGGACCGACAACCCCGTCCGGGCTGAGCCCGTGGGAACGCTGGAACGTCTTGACCCGGGCCAGGGTCTTGGGGCCGAAGGCGCCATCGGCTGCGAGGCCACCCAGCCGCTGCTGCAGCAGCCGCACACAGCTGCCGGAGTCGCCGTAGCGCACAGTGCGGGTGGAGCTGATGGTGCAGCTGACGGTGGCTGCCTGTGCCGACGGTGCCGTACCGACGCCGATGGCGCCGACCAGGGCGACGACGAGGGTGAGCAGGAGGGCTCGGAGGGCGAACAGGCGCGGCCGGGGCAGAGAGTGTGACATGTGGTTCCTTCGGGCGGAGGTGAGGGATGCGCCGAACGCCGACGGTCGCATCGCGATGCGGCTTCGACGGCGCCGCCGAGGCTCCCGGTTCCCGCATTCCCTTCCGATCCGCCAGCACGCATAATGATCAGATGAATGCAGGATCCGACACCGCCGTCACCGAGACGGCGCCAGTGGCCAACCGCGAGTCGCAGACCGACGTCGTCCTCAACGGGATCAAGGACATGATCGTCGCCGGCGAGCTGTCGGCCGGCTCGAGGCTTCCGATCGAGAAGGACCTTGCTGCCCGGCTCAAGGTGTCCCGGGGATCGCTCCGGGAGGGGGTCCGGGCGCTCTGCATCATGGGCGTTCTGGAGACCCGGCAGGGCGACGGGACCTACGTCACCTCACTCGACGCCGGGCTGCTGCTGGCGCCGATGGGCTTCATGGTGGAACTGCAGACGCCCGAGCACCGCTCCCACCTGCACGCCGTCCGCCGGGTCCTGGAGGCGGAGTCGGCGTCCCGCGCGGCGCTGCACATCAGCGACCAGGCCCTGGTCGAGGCGCAGGCGATCCTGGACAGCGTCGAGCCACTGCTGCGGGAGAGCCACCAGTCCGAGGACTTCGTCGAGGCGGACATCGCCTTCCACCGGGTGATCGCCAGGTCGTCGCGGAACGCGGCGCTGGCCGCCCTGATCGAGGCACTGGCCAGCCGGACGGCCCGGGCACGGGTCTGGATGGGGCTGCACAGCGAGGGCCAGGAGCGCCGGGCGCACGAGGAGCACACCGCGATCCTGGGGGCGCTGCGCAGTCACGACCCGGACCGGGCCCGACTGCTGATGGACTTCCATCTGCTGAAGGTCGAGGACTTCGTCCACGACGACCCGTCGGCGCCGCCCGCCGCCTGACGCCCACCGTCAACGGAGGCTCTCCAGATAGCGCTGGACCACCAGAGGGGCCAGCCGCGCCTCCAACGGTGGTGCGACCCGAATGTCTGGTCGATCGGTCTTCTGGATCAGCGCGTCCAGCAGCAGGCCGGGTGAGACGAACAGCGGCACCACCGTCACCGGACCGGCCAGCGACGCCAGCACGTCGCGACCTCGAGGCTCCCGGGTGCCGAAGGCGGGCACCACCGGGCTGCCACGCCGCTGCTGCCATCGGGCGGCGAGGTCCACCACGGCGTCGTTGGCCTCGTCATCGGAGGATCCGACCGAGAACAGCATGATGGTCTGCTCTGAGCCGATCCGGAGCTGCTCGGTGCCGGCCTGCAGCACCTGCAGCACCTCCTCCCCCGTGCCGAGCACGTTCGCGGTGACGATCCGCAGACCACTCACCTCGCTCGCCCGCCGGACCGACTCCGGTACGTCCACCCGGGAGTGGAACGCCTCGGTGAACAGCAGCGGGACCACCACCGCCCGGCCGTAGCCGGCCTCGGCCAGCGAGCAGGCCACGGTCGTCAGATCCGGCTCCGTGAGGTCAAGGAAGGCCGGTCGGGTCGGCGGCTGCGGTGGCAGTGCACCGGCGGCCGACATCAGGGTGGCCAGCGACTGGCGTACCCCGGGATGCCGGCTGCCGTGGGCCAGGCCGATCAGGGGCGGCAATGACAAATGAGCCGCCCGCTGCTGCGGACGGCTCATCGTCGGTGCTTCACCCGGTCGGGCGTGGTTGCTCAGCGCGTTTCGCGGTGCGCCGTGTGGCTGTGGCAGCGCGGGCAGAACTTCTTCAGCTCGAGACGATCCGGGTCGTTGCGCCGGTTCTTCTTGGTGATGTAGTTCCGGTCCTTGCACTCGGTGCAGGCGAGCGTGATCTTCGGCCGGACATCTGTGCTCTTGGCCATGGTCGGTTCCTAATCTCTGAGTGGTGCTGCCCTGTACTGCGTGGTCCTACCTGTACTGCTGGTCGTAGCTGGTAGCGGGAGCGGGACTCGAACCCGCGACACAGCGATTATGAGCCGCTTGCTCTACCGCCTGAGCTATCCCGCTTCGAGGTCCGGCGCCAGTCTACTGGCCTTTCACCGGCGCGCGGTTGCGCCGGGTCCGAACTTCAGAGCCCCCATGCGGAATCGAACCGCAGACCTTCTCCTTACCATGGAGACGCTCTACCTACTGAGCTATAGGGGCCTTACCCGCGCCCGGTAACCCGCGCGCCGACGCACAAAGATACACAACGAAGCCCGCCGAGCGCTAATCGGGAGATCCAGCCGACCACGATCGGGAAGCACCAGACTCCTCGGCTGCGTCGACGAGGACGGGCACCACTGGTGGCAGGTGCAGGATTCGAACCTGCGTAGGCATCGCCGACGGATTTACAGTCCGCTCCCATTGGCCGCTCGGGCAACCTGCCGCACCGCGGCATCCCGCGGCGAGGAGAAACAATAGCAACTCCTGCGCCGCGGCGCCCAATCGAGCCTCAGACTACGATCCGGGGGTTCCGCCGCCGGTCGGGGCGGAGTTGGGCACAATGGGCACACCAGTACCCAACCCGACCGAAGGAGATTCGCGATGGCATCGGAGAACTCGTTCGACATCGTCAGCAAGGTCGACCACCAGGAGGTCGACAATGCCCTGAACCAGGCGGTCAAAGAGGTGCGGCAGCGGTTCGACTTCAAGAACACCGATGCGGCGATCGCCTGGTCGGGTGACGTCATCGAGATGGAGGCCAACTCCGAGGAGCGGGTCAAGGCGGTCCTGGACGTGTTCCAGTCCAAGCTGGTCAAGCGCGGCATCAGCCTCAAGTCGCTCGATGCCGGCGAACCACGGTCCTCGGGCAAGCTCTACAAGATCACCGCGAGCATCGCCGAGGGCATCAGCCAGGACAACGCCAAGAAGGTGTCCAAGCTCATCCGGGACGAGGGCCCCAAGGGGGTCAAGGCTCAGATCCAGGGCGATGAGCTGCGGGTCAGCAGCAAGAAGCGTGACGACCTGCAGGAGGTCCAGGCACTGATCAAGGCCCAGGACTACGACTTCGACGTGCAGTTCACCAACTACCGCTGAGCGCCCAGGTCCGGGCCGGACGTCCACTCCGGTGGCCGTGCTCGGCCGGCTCCTAGGATGGACCCAATAGCAGGACCGGTGTGAGAAAGGATTCAGCTGTGGGTTTCCTCGACAATCTAAAGGACAAGGCCGAAGACCTCGGCGACAAGGCCAAGGAAGGCCTTGAGGCCGCCAAGGACAAGGCCGAAGACCTCGGCGAGAAGGCCAAGGAAGGCCTTGAGGCCGCCAAGGACAAGGCCGAAGACCTCGGCGACAAGGCCAAGGAAGGCCTTGAGGCCGCCAAGGACAAGGCGACTGAGGTGGCCGAGGACGTGAAGAGCCGGCTCCACGGCGACGCCGCCGAGCCGGCCGCCACCGGCGCCGAGACTCCGGCCGACTCGGTCGGCGACGTCTCGGAGACCGCGGCGGAGAAGGCCGAAGAGCACGACGCCGACGAGAACGCCTGACCGGAAGATCACCCTCGTCGGCTGACCAGGCTTGGCACGCCTCCGCGCCGGCGGCGGCGCCGTCGGACGAGGGTGATTTTTCAGACAGAATGCTCCAGGGCCTGCCGGACGAGTGCGACCACCTGGTCGGGATGCTGGTTGAGCATCGACCAGGTGATGCGGATCACCCGCCACCCGGCCAGCACCAGCCGGTTCTGCCGCCAACGGTCGTTCTCGAAGGTCTCCCTTGCGGCCGGGTGGTCCCCGTCGTGGAAGGCCCGCCCGTCGATCTCCAGCACCAGACGCTCGCGTTCGAAAACGATGTCTCCCCAGTAGGTGCGGTCGGCGGTGCGGATCGGCTGGTTGCTGCGCCAGCCGGTGATCCCGGCGGCGCGCAACAGCCGGTGCGCCAGCCTCTCCGCTTCCGACCACGGGGCATCCCGTGAGTCCAGCAACAACTCACGCCGATCGCCGTTCCCTCTCCGGTTCCTCGTCAGTTCCAAGGCACCGCGCATGGCTGCAAGGGTCGTCGCACGGCTCCGCAGGGCGACGTCGATGCCATTCCCGCCGAGGGGGGTGCAGCAGAGGTCGAGCGCAGTAAGCGCCGGGCTGGTGAACCGCAGCCCGCGACGTTCCACCACCAGCTCGGCCGGGATGAGTCGACGGCTGAGGTGGAAGCCCGTCGGTTGGATCCGTCGCTGCCTGGTGACGAGCTCGACGACGGCCACCGGCACGGTCGGCCAGAACGACACCCATGCTGCGGCTGCCCCGAAAAGCACCATGTCCGGGTCCCACCGGGCCGCGGCACGGATTCGGGTCAACACATCCTGCTCGAGTCCGGCTGCGACATAGACCCCCGGCAACAGCCGCACCAGGGCCCCGCGTGCCGCCAGCCGGCCGACCGACCTGGCCAGCCTCGGATGGTCGCGGACGGCGATCACACCCTGCGCCTGCCGCAGCAGCAGCGCGATCTCTCCTTGAACGTCAGTGAGGTCTCCCATGACCGGACATTGCGGCTGCCGCCTCCGATCGTGCACCGGAGTGGGCCGGCTGTGGATGGGCGCAGATGTCACCCTCGTCTGTGGATGGCGGCGACTGACGCGGCTGCGCCCCAGCGGCGGAGTCGGACGAAAGTGACCTCTGCGACAGCCCCCGCCGCCGCGCGGGTGGCCGTCGGTAGGGTGGGCCGAGTCAGCCCAATCCATCGCGGAAGGTCAGATCAATGCCTGCAGGCGCCCCACTGAATCTCGTCCCCCAGCCCAGCTCGGTCCAACTGCAGCAGGGCTCCTACGCGCTCCCGAAGGATCTCGGCATCGCCGCCACCCCCGAGTGGGCCGCCATCGCCCGTCGGCTGCTCGCTCCGGGCACCGGGCTGGAGCTGCCCCGCTCCGAGACCGGCGCCCTCGCGATCGTCGAGGATGACACCCTGCCCGCCGAGGGCTACCGCCTGACCGTGACGGCCGACGGTGTCGAGATCGCGGCAGCGGACGACCGCGGGGTCAACTGGGCTGTGCAGACCCTGCGGCAGCTGCTGGGGCCGAGCGTGTTCCGGTCCGCCCCCAGCGGCGGCGACCTGGAGCTGCCGGCAGTCGTGATCGAGGACCAGCCGCGGTTCGGCTGGCGCGGCGTGATGCTCGACACGGCCCGCCACTTCATGCCGCTGCAGGATCTCTACGCGTTCATCGACCAGCTCGCCGCCCACAAGTACAACGTCTTCCACCTGCACCTCACCGAGGATCAGGGCTGGCGGTTCGAGTCCAAGAAGTACCCGCGGCTGCAGGAGGTCGGCAGCCACCGCGCGGAGACGCGGAGGCCGAAGGACGACCGAGGCGACGGCACCCCGCACGGGGGCTTCTACACCCAGGACCAGCTCCGTTCGCTGGTCAGCTATGCCGACCAGCGCGGCATCACGATCGTCCCTGAGCTGGAGTTCCCCGGCCACGTGCTCGGGGTGCTGGCGGCCTACCCCGAGCTGAGCAACGACCCGTCGAAGACCTACGCGCCGGCAACCACCTTCGGGATCTTCGACGAGGTGCTCAACCTCTCCGACGACGCCGTCAGCTTCGTCTTCGACCTGTACGAGGAGCTGCTGGAGATCTTCCCCAGCCGTTACGTGCATGTCGGCGGTGACGAGTGCCCCCGCACCGAGTGGCTGGCCAGCCCGGCCGCCAAGGCGCTCGCCGAGCAGCGCGGGCTCGCGGGCCCCGACCATCTGCAGCAGTGGTTCACCGGACAGCTGCGGGACTGGCTGGCTGCGCGCGGGCGCCAGCTCGTCGGCTGGGACGAGATCAATGACGAGGGCCACCTCGAGGGCGCCGTCACGATGGCCTGGCGGAAGGCCCAGTACGGCGTCGATGCTGCCGCCGCCGGCGGTGAGGTCGTGATGTCGCCGTCGTCGCACACCTACTTCGACTACTACCCGAGCCCGGAGGCGACCGAGCCGTACAGCATCGGTGGTGGCATCACCACCGAGCAGGCCTACGCGCTGGACCCGCTGAACGAGATCCCGGCCGGGTCCCACCCGAAGATCCTCGGCACCCAGTGCCAGATCTGGACCGAGTACATGCCGAACATGCGGCGGGTGCAGTACATGCTGTTCCCCCGCGCCTGCGCCCACAGCGAGGTCGCCTGGTCGAAGCCGGACGGTCGTTCCTGGGCCGAGTTCTCCGGCCGGTTGGCGGGGCACCTGGAGCGACTGGATGCGGCCGGGGTGAACTACCGCCCGGAGTCCGGTCCGCACCCCTGGCAGCAGGGCGGCACCGGGGCACTGCAGCGACCGGAGGCGCACCTGCACGGTTAGGGCCGGCCGCTGCGCGGCGCCAGGTCCTCGATCTCGTGCACCAGCTCGTGCAGCGTGCCGCCGGGCAGTGCCAGCCGGTCGGACCAGTGCAGGGCGTCGAACGGGCACTCCTCGACGCAGATGCCGCAGTACATGCAGAGCGACCAGTCGATCGCGAACCGGTCGAGGACGTTGACGGTCCGATCACGCGCGCCCGGGGGTAGGTCGGCCACCGGTTCGGTGTGGGAGTCGATCGTGATGCACCAGCTCGGGCATTCGCGCGCGCAGATCATGCACGACGTGCAGTTGGACTCGACCAGGACGATCGAGCCGTGGCTGGTCACCGGGTCCTCCGCCGGACCCGGCCGCCGACGGCGGAGGCCGCCACCTCGGTCGGGTCGGCCGGTCCGCTCGCCGGGTCCCGGTCGCCCCACACGGCGGGGTCGGGCACCCCGGGCGGCACCATCCGGCGCCGGCTCGGCGCCGCCACCGACTCGCCCGGCTCCTTGGCGCCCGGCCAGCCGAGCGTGGAGCGGGCGGCCAGCACCTCGTCCTTGCGCAGCGGGGTGCCCTCGTACTCCGGGCTGAGCAGCAGCCGTCGTCGGTCACCACCGGCGAACTCGACCCCGAACAGCTCGGCCGCCTCCCGCTCGTGCCAGGTGGCGCCGGCGAAGACCGTACGCAGGCTCGCCAGCACCGGGGCCGAGCGAGGCACCCGGGTCGTGACCAGGACGGCCCCACCAGCGGTGAGGTTGAGCAGCCGCAGCACGATGGCGAGCTCATCGGCGCGGCCGATCTCGTCGACACAGCCGAGCCAGTCGAAGTAGTCGAATCCCGCATCCTTCAGCGCGGCCACGCTGCTGACCCAGTCGACGGCAGGGACCCGGCGCTCGCTCGTGGAGCTCATCGCGCCGACCCGGCGGTGCTCAGCCGGTCCAGGACGGCCTGCAGCGCCTCTGGCGGCGGCGGGCATCCCGGCAGGTAGAGGTCGACGTCGACCAGCTGGTCGATCCCCTTGGTCACTGCGTACGAGTCCCAGTAGGGGCCACCGCTGGAAGCGCAGGCGCCGAACGAGATGACGTACGGCCTGGTTCCCGTCAGGTCGCTGGCGGCATCGACGACGGCGGCGACGGCTGGGGCGAGCCGGTCGGTGACGGTGCCGGACACGACCACCACCACCTGGCTGTCCGCCGACAGCGCGGGCGGCTGGGCCGTCGTCGGGCGGCCGCGGGCGGCTGCCGCGGACTCGAACTCCAGTGTGCAGCAGGCCAGTCCGACGTCGACAACGATGACGCGACCGTCGCCGTACCAGTCAATCCACTGCAAACCAGCCACGCCGTCAGGCTAGTACGGCGCCGTCCGGCTGATGGATGGTGCCGGGCGGTTCCACCGGCCGACTTATCATGGACAGAGTTGTGACCGGGCAACCAGCCATCCCAGGGAATGTCACGACCGCACTCAGGAAGAAGGCAGACGCGGGTGAAACAGGTTCACACCCTCGACCGAGTAGTCATCCGTTTCGCAGGCGACTCCGGCGACGGCATGCAGTTGACCGGTGACCGGTTCACCGCCGACTCGGCCGTCTTCGGCAATGACATCTCGACCTTGCCCAACTTCCCGGCAGAGATCCGGGCACCGCAGGGGACGCTCCCCGGGGTGTCCAGCTTCCAGCTGCACTTCGCCAACTACGACATCATGACCCCCGGTGACCGGCCGGACGTCCTGGTGGCGATGAACCCTGCGGCGTTGAAGGCCAACATCGCCGACCTGCCGCGGGGTGGGGTGATCATCGCCGACACCGCCGACTTCACCAAGCGCAACCTGGCCAAGGTGGGCTATGACACCAACCCGCTCGAGGACGACTCCCTCGCGGACTATCAACTGCACGCCCTGGACCTGACCGGGATGACGGTAGCTGCGGTCAAGGACTTCCACCTCTCCCGCAAGGACGCGTCGCGGTCGAAGAACATGTTCGCGCTCGGGCTGCTGTCCTGGCTGTACCACCGCCCGGTCGAGGGCACCCTCAGCTTCCTGAGCAGCAAGTTCGCCAACAAGCCCGCCATCCGCGACGCCAACATCACCGCCTTCAAGACCGGGTACGCGTTCGGCGAGACGACCGAGGTGTTCGCCGTCACCTACGAGGTCGCGCCGGCACCGATGCCGCCGGGGCAGTACCGGCAGATCTCGGGCAACCTCGCGCTCGCGTACGGACTGGTCACGGCTTCCAAGAAGGCCGGGCTGCCGCTCTTCCTCGGCGCCTACCCGATCACGCCCGCCTCCGATGTGCTGCACGAGCTCTCGAAGCACAAGCGCTTCGGCGTCACCACCTTCCAGGCCGAGGACGAGATCGCCGGAGTCGGGGCCGCCCTCGGCGCCAGTTTCGCCGGCCACCTGGGGGTCACCACCACGTCCGGGCCCGGCATCGCGCTCAAGGCCGAGACCATCGGACTGGGAGTCATGACGGAGCTGCCGCTGGTGGTCTGCGACATCCAGCGCGCCGGGCCCAGCACCGGCATGCCCACCAAGACCGAGCAGGCCGACCTGCTGCAGGTGATGTTCGGGCGCAACGGGGAGGCCCCGGTGCCGGTGCTCGCCGCCCAGTCGCCGGCCGACTGCTTCGACACCGCGATCGAGGCGACCCGGATCGCGGTCAAGTACCGTACGCCGGTCATCGTGCTGTCCGACGGTTACATCGCCAACGGTGCTGAGCCGTGGCAGGTGCCGGACCTCTCGCTGATCCCGCCGATCGACCCCGGTTTCGCCACCGAGACGAACAGCACCGACGCGAAGGGCCAACCGACCTTCCTGCCGTATCTGCGCGACGCCGAGACGCTGGCCCGCCCGTGGGCGAAGCCGGGTACCCCCGGCCTGCAGCATCGGATCGGTGGCATCGAGAAGGCCAAGGACACCGGCGCCGTGTCGTACGACCCGGCCAACCATGACGAGATGGTGCGCACCCGGCAGGCGAAGGTGGACGGCATCGTGCGCGACATCCCCGACCTGGTCGTCGACGACCCGACCCCCGATGTCAACGGTGCGGCCGGCAGCGGTTCGGCCGGCCGGGGGGCGCGGGTGCTGGTGCTCGGCTGGGGATCGACCTACGGGCCGATCGTCGCCGCAGTCCGCCGGGTCCGCAAGACGGGCCGCAGGGTCGCCATGACCCATCTGCGGCATCTGAACCCGTTCCCGGCGAACCTGGGTGAGGTGCTGCGGTCCTACGACCGGGTGATCGTGCCCGAGATGAACCTCGGCCAGCTGGCGATGATGCTGCGGGCGAAGTACCTCGTGGACGTGCACAGCTATTCGCGGGTCCGCGGGCTGCCGATC
Source organism: Microlunatus panaciterrae (assembly GCF_016907535.1). Taxonomy (NCBI): domain Bacteria; kingdom Bacillati; phylum Actinomycetota; class Actinomycetes; order Propionibacteriales; family Propionibacteriaceae; genus Microlunatus; species Microlunatus panaciterrae. The sequence goes on along the minus strand of NZ_JAFBCF010000001.1, from coordinate 2,657,261 downwards.
TCCCTCAGCGAACTCGCACTCGATCTCGAACGGGAGATCGACGACCTTCAAGGAGCACCGCAGTGACCGCCCCCACCAAGCAGCCCGCACCGAACGGTGTGACCTACCCGGGTCTGGCCGGCGTGCCGCTGTCGCTCGAGCCGCTGAACCGCAAGGACTTCACCTCCGACCAGGAGGTGCGCTGGTGTCCCGGCTGCGGTGACTACGCGGTGCTGGCGGCGTTCCAGGGGTTCATGCCGGAGCTGGGGATCACCAAGGAGAACACGGTGATCGTGTCGGGCATCGGCTGCTCATCACGCTTCCCCTACTACGTCGACTCCTACGGCATGCACTCGATCCATGGTCGGGCGCCGGCGATCGCCACCGGTGTCGCCACCAGCCGTCCGGATGTGGGCGTCTGGGTGGTGACCGGCGACGGCGACGCGCTGTCGATCGGCGGCAACCACCTCATCCACGCGCTGCGCCGCAACGTGAATATGACGATCCTGCTGTTCAACAACCGCATCTACGGTCTGACGAAGGGCCAGTACTCCCCCACCTCCGAGCTGGGGAAGGTGACCAAGTCCACGCCGATGGGCTCGCTGGACAACCCGTTCAACCCGGTGTCGCTGGCGCTCGGCGCCGAGGGCACCTTCGTGGCCCGGACCATCGACTCCGACCGCAAGCACCTGACCGAGGTGCTCCGGGCGGCCGCGGCGCACCGCGGCACGTCGTTCGTGGAGATCTACCAGAACTGCCCGATCTTCAACGACGGCGCCTTTGACGCCCTCAAGGACAACGACACCTCGGCGGACGCGATCATCCCGCTCCGTCACGGCGAGCCGATCGTCTTCGGCAACGACGGCCGGCTGGGAGTGACCCGCGACCCGGTGTCGGGTGAGTTCCGCGTCGTCGAGGTCGCCGCTGTCGGCGTCGAGTCGCTGGTGGTGCACGATGCCCATCGCAGTGACCCGTCGTACGCGTTCGGGCTGTCCAGGCTGACCGACTCCGGTGTGCTGAACCGGACCCCGATCGGGATCTTCCGCAGCGTCGAGCTGCCCACCTACGACGACCTCGCTCGCGAACAGGTCGCGCTGGCGTCGGCCCAGGGCGGCGACGACGACGCCCTGCAGCGCATGGTGGCCGGCGGCGACACCTGGACTGTGCGCTGACCGCGGGGCCGGCGCGCCCGGAGGATCGTCGACCATGACCGGCCATGACCCCGACCCCCGGGTGCGCCGCGGCGTGCTCTACGGACTCGGCGCCTATGGGATCTGGGGGCTGGTGCCGCTGTTCTGGCCTCTGGTCAAGCGGGCCGGCGCGCTGGAGATCCTGGCGAACCGGATCGTCTGGTCCCTGCTGGTCGCGGTCATCCTGTCGTTCGTCTTCCTCCCGCGTGGCTGGTTCGGACGGCTCGCCAGCCGCCGCAGCCTGCTTCTGCTCGGCCTGGCTGCGGCCGCGATCTCGGTCAACTGGGGTGTCTACATCTGGGGCGTGAACAACGGACACGTCGTCGAGACCGCCCTCGGGTACTACATCAACCCGTTGCTGTCGATCCTGGTCGGCGTCATCTTCCTCGGTGAGCGGATGCCCGTGATGCAATGGGTCGCTGTCGGTATCGCCGCCGTGGCGGTGGTCGTGCTGACCATCGACTACGGTCACCCACCCTGGATCGCGCTGGCCCTGGCGGTCAGCTTCGCCAGCTACGGAGTACTGAAGAAGCAGATCAACGCCGGCGCGATCGAGACCTTGACGGTCGAGTCAGCCTTCCTGGTGCTGCCGGCGCTGGCTTACCTCATCCACCTGCAGCTGGTCGGCCGCCTCACGTTCGGCCATCTCGGTTGGGCCCACAGCCTGCTGCTGGTCTCCGGTGGGCTGGTGACGGTGGTGCCACTGCTGTTCTTCGCGGCAGCGGCGACCCGGGTGCCGCTGAGCACGATCGGTCTGCTGCAGTACATGACGCCGACCTTCCAGTTCCTGCTCGGTGTGCTGCTGTTCCACGAGTCGATGTCGACCGGACGGTGGGTCGGTTTCGGACTGGTGTGGGTCGCCCTGGCGGTGCTGACCGCCTCGGTGTTCGCCAGGGCGAACGCCAACCGCAAGGCCCGCGACGTCGTACCCGAACCGGTCTGAGCGGCATCTCCGCGGGCCCGGCGTAGGTTGGGCTCTGATCATTCCGACCGGCCGCTGCAACCACGAGAGATGGGGTGGCACCCTGTTCAAGCCACAGGACTCGCTGGACCGCCTGTTCGAGGTGGGCATCATCCTCAAGGGGCTGAACGGCCTGGCAGAGACGATCGGCGGCCTGCTGCTGCTGTTCGTGACCCCGGACCGGCTGCACCGGCTGGTGGTGCTGATGACCCAGGCCGAGCTCTCCGAGGACCCGCACGACTTCGTCGCCAGGCACATCCTGCAGACGGCCGACGGTATTACCGGCAATGGCCTCGTCTTCGGGTCGATCTATCTGCTGGCGCACGGCATCGTCAAGATCGTGCTGGTGGTCGCCCTGCTACAGAACCGGCTGTGGGCCTATCCCTGGATGATCGGCGTGCTGATCATCTTCATCGGCTACCAGGCCTACCGGATCGTCCTCGCCCCCGGGCCGGCGATGATCATCCTGACGGTCTTCGACCTGGCGATCGTCGCCCTCACCTGGCGCGAGTACCGCAAACAGCGTGAGCATCGCGCTGCCCGGACCTCGAGCGACCAGCACCGCGGTTGATCACCACCGCAGCAGCACCTTGCTGCTGCCGGTGCTGCGGTCGGCGGCGGTGCCGAACGCCCTAACGACGTCCGTCGCGTCGAAGGTGTGCGTGATCAGTGGGTCGACGTCGAGACCGGAGGCCAGCGCAGCGACGGCCTCGGTGATCTCGTCCACGAACCGGTAGGCGCCGCGGTAGTCGATCTCCCTGCTGACCAGAGCGCCGAGCGCCAGCTCCGCCGGGCCGGCGGGCAGGCTGCCGACCTGCACCAGGACACCGCCGCGCACCACAGCCGCGATCACGCCCCCGAGCGCACCGGGCGCACCCGAGGCCTCGAAGGCGACATCGACGTCGGCCGGCAACGGCTGGCCTGCCGCCACCTCGACCACGTCGTCGGCGCCGAGCTCGGTCCCGATCGCCAGGGACTGCGGCGACAGGTCCGCCACGACCACCCTCACCGCACCGGCGCGCCTGGCCGCCGTCACGACCAGGGCGCCGATCGGGCCGCAGCCGTTGACCAGCACCGTCCTTCCGGTCAGGTCGCCGGCTCGCCGTACCGCGTGCAGGGCGACACCCAAGGGCTCGGCGACCGCGCCGCGGCGGGTCCCGACACCCTCGGGCAGTGGTCGCAGCTGAGCGGCCGGGACGGCCTTGAGCACACAGAAGGCGCCGTCCCAGTGCGGGTCGAAGGCGGCTGAGCCGAGGTAGCGCACAGTCGGGCAGAGGTTGGAGCGGCCCTCTCGGCAGAGGGTGCATCGACCGCACACCGTAGCCGGGTGGATGGCGACCGGCTGGCCCTCGCTCACGTCGGACACTCCGTCACCGAGCGCGACCACCACCCCGGCGACCTCGTGGCCCAGCACCATCGGGTGCCTCAGAATCGCGGTCCCGGACTGCCCCTTGCGCCAATAGCCGAGGTCAGACCCGCAGATCCCGCCATACTCGATCCGGACCAGCGCCTCACCGTGGGCAGGCGACGGTTCGGGCAGGTCGTCGACCCGCAGGTCCATCGGCCCGTGTGCGACCACCGCTTTCATCCAGATCCTCCGACACTGTGTGGGGCTTCAGTTGCCCCCACAGCCTAGAGCGCCGCCGTGCCGGTCGAAGGACGTGCCCTGAGCCGGCGGTCCGCGTGCCCTGAGCCGGAATCCACGTGCCCTGAGCCGGCGGTCCACGTGCCCTGAGCCTGTCGAAGGGCCACACCAGAGCCCTTCGACAAGGTCAGGCCACGCCACCGCCATCAAGCAACGCCGCGCGTTGGGGGCTGGTGGGAGCGCCCTGCGACATCGCCCCCACCAGCCTCCAGCCCGGACCACCCTGTGGTGATCCGAGACCCGCGCGGCTGAGGTGGCCGGTCCTCCCCCTGTACTGAACCGATGACCTCAACCGCGCGGACCTCGTGCCTGCTCCGAACCCTGGTCCGAAGCGGCTGTGCGAACCCCCCGATCCGACAACACCAACAATGACCGGCCGACCTTTGCCCAACTCCAGCCGGCAGTGAGGGTCAGGTGAAGATCCGCTCAGTTTTCCCCGGAACTGTTTCTCGGTGTCGCCGACACCGGCTCGATGTCGCTCGTCAGGGGGTCTGCAGGTCCCTGCGGCGGAAGCCGACCAGACCCACACCGATCAGGGCTGCGGCGATCAAGGTCAGCCAGAGCAGTGGTGGCCACGCCATCTCGGCCGAGGGCAGCCCCGGAACATGGGCGAACGGGGAGAGGTCGATCAGCCACTGAGGCAGATCGAGAGCCGAGCCGAAGAACGTCAGCACCAGACAGGCGGCGAGCAGTCCCCAGACCGCGGGAGTCCCCGCCGGCCATAGGCCGACCAGCATCAGGGCGGCTCCGATCAGCACCCACACTGCAGGGGCGTACACCAGCATGGCGGCGATGACGACTCCGACCTGTCCCAGGTCGCCGCTGCGAATCCCGTGCACCAGCCCGAATCCGAAGCCGGCCGCGACGAGCATCACGATGGTGCCGACGACGGCGATGATCACATAGCTTCCCAGCCACCCGACCTTCGACACTGCCGCGCCGAGCAAGGGCTCGACCCGACCCGCACCCTCCTCGCCGTGGGCGCGCAGGCTCGTCTGCAAAGCGAAGCCGGATCCGATCAACGCCATGATCAACGCCGCGGCAGCGATGAACGCCTGCACCGGGTCGCCGCCGCCGGCGATCTCGAGATAGCGCCGCAGGGCGGGGTTCTCATCGAACAGGTCGGTCACGCTCTTCGCCACCGAGCCGTAGGTCACCCCGAGGACGAGCATCCCCACCAGCCAGCCGACGAAGGTGCCGCGCTGCAGCCGTACGGCCAGTGCGAACGAGGAGGACAGCGACGGCGCTGCCGAGAGCCTGCCCGCGCGTGGTTGGAGCGCGCCGGCGCCCAGGTCTCGACGGCCAGCCAGCAGATAGCCGAGCCAGACCATCGCCGCAGCAAAGGCCAACGAGACCAGCAACACCCACCATCGTTCGCCCGCGAACGGACGGACCGCCTTGAACCAGCCCAACGGTGAGAACCAGGAGAGGGCGGGCGCAGCCGAGTCGCCCACCCCGCGCACCAGGTAGGAGACACCGATCAGCGCGGCCGAGAGCCCGTAGGCTCCGCGCGCGAAGGCGTTCAGCTGTGCCGCGACCGAGGCGATCCCGGCGAACACCAGGCCGGCGACGGCGCTCGACACCCCGAGCGCGATCGAGCCGACGGTCGGCAGTCCGTTGGCGATCAGGACGGCGGGCACGACCAGCAGGACGACCAGGTCGGCGAGCAGGGCGACCCCCAGTGCCGCAGTCAGCGGTGCGTTGCGCCCGACCACCCCGGATCGCGTCAGCTCGGTGCGACCCGCCTCCTCGTCGGCACGGGTGTGCCGGTTGACCACGGTGATGTTCATGAAACACACCAGCACCGCCAGGAAGATGCCGACCCGGTAGGAGATGAACCCGCCCGGGGTGTTCACCTGCAGCGGCTGGCCCAGCATGACGGTGAAGGCGGCATTGCCCTGCGCGGTCGCGGCGAAGGCGTCATAGTCTGCCTGGGTCGGCAGCAGGGTCTGGGCGCTACGTGGACCGATGGCAGCGAGCGCGGCCGTGCTGGCCAGCCAGATCGGCAGCATCACCCGATCCCGGCGGAGGTTCAGCCGGACCAGTGCGGGGAGGCCGGACAGTGCACCCAGACCGGACGGGGCCATCATTCGACCCGGGCATGGCGTGGCCGGTAGTCGTCCTCGGACGGTTCCGGTGCGAGCAGCTGGTCGCCGTAATGGCGGAGGAACAGCTCCTCCAACGTCGGAGGCTGGCTCCGGAGGGTCCGGATGCCGAACGCGCCCAGTGCACGCAGGGCGGAGTCCAGCTTGTCGGTGTCCACCTCGAACCGCACCCGGTGGCCCTCCACCGACAGGTCGTAGACGCCGTCGAGGGACTCGAGGCCGGTTGCCGTCCTACCAGTCTCGGCCTCGATCGAGGTCCGGGTGAGGTGCCGAAGATCAGCGAGCGTGCCCGACTCGACGGTCCTGCCGGCCCGGATGATGCTCACCCGGTCGCAGAGCGCCTCCACCTCGGCCAGGATGTGGCTGGACAGCAGCACTGTGCGACCGTCGTCCTTGAGCTCATTGATGCACTCGGTGAACACCGCCTCCATCAGCGGGTCGAGCCCTGCCGTGGGCTCGTCCAGGACCAGCAGCTCCGCATCCGAGGCAAGGGCTGCAACCAGCGCCACCTTCTGCCGGTTGCCCTTCGAGTAGGTCCGCCCCTTCTTGGCCGGGTCAAGATCAAATCGCTGCAGCAGCTCGTCCCGGCGACCACGGTTGAGACCGCCGCGCAACCGGCCCATCAGATCGATCACCTCGCCGCCGGAGAGGTTCGGCCAGAGGTTAACCTCGCCCGGGACGTAAGCCAGCCGACGGTGCAGCTCGACCGCATCGACCCAGGGGTCCCCTCCCAGTACGGTGGCCGAACCGGAGTCGGCTCTGAGCAGTCCGAGCAGAATCCTGATCGTGGTGGACTTTCCCGAACCGTTGGGACCGAGGAAGCCGTGAACCTCACCGGTCTCGACCTGAAGATCGAGACCGTCGAGGGCGCGGATCCGGCCGAAGGTCTTGACCAGAGCGGAGACATCGATCGATGGGCTCACAGGCAGCACGCTACTCCGCTGACAGCCGCGCGAACCTAGTTCTTCGAGCCGTCCTTCGTCTCTGACGTCGTCGGCAACGAGTCCAGATAGGTCTGCAGCGCCGACTCGCCGTCGGCGGGTTTGAATCCGACTTCGATGATCTTGGCCAGGTCCAGCACGCTGTGCCGCGGCCGTGGCGCCAGCTGCCTGCCCTCGCCATAGGTCTCGGTCGACACGCGCTGCACGTCGGCTTCCGACCGCCCCCGATGCCGATAGACCAGCTCGGCGATGTCGGCCCAGGACATCGACCGGCCAGCCGAGGTGAGGTTGTAGGTCCCGGTCGCGGGACGGTTCCTCAACAGGTGCGCCACCCCGCGGGCGATGTCGTCGGCGAACGTCAGCCGGCCCAGCTGGTCGTCGATCACCGCAGGGCGCACGCCCCTGGCGGCCAGGTCGGCCATAGTGCGGACGAAGTTCCGGCCGTCCCCGACCACCCAGCTGGTGCGGAGGATGTAGTGCTGCGGCAGAGCCGCAACGAGCGCGTCGCCGGCTGCCTTGGTCTGTCCGTAGACCCCCAACGGGGAGGGTGCCTCGTCCTCGGTGTGCAGCTCCTGCTCACCGTCGAAGACGTAGTCGGACGAGAGGTGGACCAGCAGCAGTCTGTGCCGACGGGCGATCTCAGCCAGCCGGCCGACGGCGGTGACATTGACCGCCCAGGCGTCGCGGCGTCCCTGAGGTGTCTCTGCCACGTCGACCGCCGTGTAGGCGGCGGCGTTGACCACCGTGTCGTAGTCGGCCCAGTTGATCTTGTCCAGGGTCTCGAGCCGCGTCAGGTCCACCGCGCTGCGGTCGGCACTGTCGGCATCGGGGAGCAGCGCCCGCAAGGCGGTCCCCACCTGCCCGTTGGCGCCCAGGATCAGCGTCCGCCTGGCAGCCACCGGCCGCACCGCGGACAGCTGCGGATGGTTCTGGTCGGCCTCGGACAGCTCCGCCTGGTCCAGGGCGATCGGCCAGCTGATGCCGAGCTGCGGGTCGGCGAGATTGACGAAGGCATAGGAGCTCTTCGCTTCGGCGCTCCAGTGCTCGTTGACGAGATAGGAGTAGGCGGTGGCGTCGGTCAGCGTCTGGAACGCGTTGCCGACTCCGCGCGGGACGAAGACGGCCTTGTCGGGTCCCAGCTCGGTGCTGAACACCGCACCGAAGGTGGGGCCCTGCCGCAGGTCGACCCAGGCCCCGAAGACCCTCCCGGTGGCCACGGAGACGTACTTGTCCCACGGCTCGGCGTGGATGCCGCGGGTGGCGCCAGCCCGCTCGTTGAAAGACACGTTGTTCTGCACCGGTTGGAAGTCGGGCAGTCCGGACGCGACCATCTTGGCCCGCTGCCAGTTCTCCTTGAACCAGCCACGGTTGTCGCGGTGCACCGGAAGATCGACGACCAGCAGGCCGGGGATGGGCGTCCGGCTGACGACGGCCTCGGCCACGCTGCTACATCCCCTTCTGCTGGTACTTGGCCTCGGTGGCGGCCTTCTGGGGTCGCCACCATGCCTCGTTGTCGCGGTACCACTGGATGGTCTGCAGCAGTCCGGACTCGAAGTCGACATAGCGGGGCGTCCAGCCGAGCTCCCGTCGCAGCTTGCTCCAGTCGATCGCGTAGCGCAGGTCGTGGCCGGCCCGGTCGTTGACGTGCTCGTAGGCGTCGGACGGCTGGCCCATCAGCCGCAGGATGGTCTCGATCACCGATTTGTTGGTCTTCTCGCCATCGGCGCCGATCAGGTACGTCTCCCCGATGACGCCCTCCTCGACGATCCGCAGGACCGCAGAGCTGTGATCATCGGCGTGGATCCAGTCGCGCACATTCTGGCCGGCACCGTAGAGCTTCGGTGTGACCCCGTCGATCACATTGGTGATCTGTCTGGGGATGAACTTCTCGACGTGCTGGAACGGACCGTAGTTGTTGGAACAGTTGCTGATGGTCGCGCGGACGCCGAAGGATCGCACCCAGGCCCGCACCAACAGGTCCGATCCGGCCTTCGTCGACGAGTACGGGCTGGACGGGTTGTACGGCGTACGTTCGGTGAACCGCTGCGGGTCGTCGAGCTCGAGGTCCCCGTACACCTCGTCGGTCGAGATGTGGTGGTAGCGCACGTCGTGATGCCGGACGGCCTCGAGCAGCGTGTAGGTGCCGATCAGGTTGGTCTGCACGAACGGCGAGGGGTCACTGAGCGAGTTGTCATTGTGCGACTCGGCTGCGAAGTGCACCACCCGACCGTGATCGGCCACCAACTTGTCCACCAGCGCCGGTTCGCAGATGTCGCCCTCGACGAGGGTGACCCGATCGGCCGGCAGACCCGCCAGCGACTGGCGGTCACCGGCGTAGGTGAGCTTGTCCAGCACGGTGATCGTCGCATTGGTGTGGTCCAGCAGGTGCCGGACGAAGTTCGACCCAATGAAACCCGCCCCGCCGGTCACCAGATAATCAGACATAGGGCGCATCCTAATCGCAACGCGGCTGAGCCCGGTACCATCGCAGACAGCTCAGCCGGACGTCGTCCGGACCGGCCACAGCAAGCGAGGAGACGTGACGATGCGCGGGATCATCTTGGCCGGCGGGTCCGGGACCAGGCTTCACCCGGTCACCCTCGGGATCAGCAAGCAGCTGGTGCCGGTCTACGACAAACCGATGATCTACTACCCGTTGTCGACCCTGATCTTCGCCGGCATCCGGGACATCCTCGTGATCACCACGCCGCACGACGCCGAGGGTTTCCGGCGGCTGCTGGGTGACGGGTCGCAGTTCGGCATCGCCATCAGCTACGCCACCCAGGAGGTGCCCAACGGCCTCGCCCAGGCGTTCGTGATCGGTGCAGACTTCATCGGCGACGACAAGGTCGCGCTGGTGCTGGGCGACAACATCTTCTATGGGCCCGGCCTGGGTACCCAGTTGCGGCGCTTCCAGGACGTCGACGGCGGCGCGGTGTTCGCCTACTGGGTGGCGGACCCGCAGGCCTACGGCGTGGTCGAGTTCGACCGGGAGGGTCGGGCGATCTCGCTGGAGGAGAAGCCGGCGATCCCCAAGTCGAACTATGCGGTCCCGGGCCTCTACTTCTACGACAACGAGGTGATCAAGATCGCCCGCGAGCTCAAGCCCTCGGCGCGCGGGGAATACGAGATCACCGACGTCAACCGCGCCTACCTCGCCGCCGGCAGCCTGCAGGTCGGCGTGCTGCCTCGCGGTACCGCCTGGCTCGACACCGGGACCTTCGAGTCCCTCAACGATGCGAACAACTTCGTCCGAACCCTCGAGGCCAGGCAGGGCCTCAAGGTCGGCGCACCGGAGGAGGCCGCCTGGCGGCAGGGATTCCTCACCGATGACGAGTTGGAGCAGCGTGCGCTGGCGCTGGCCAAGTCCGGCTATGGCAGCTATCTCCTCGATATCTTGAACCGGCAACGCAACATGGTGCCGTGATCATGGTCGGCGTCGGCCGACCATGATCACTCGATCTGACGATGAACCCACTTCTCGCTATCCTGAGGCGCGGCATCATCCCCTCGATGACCCTTGATGCGACGGAGTGAGACATGAGCGGAAACTACCCACCTGGGCCACCGCAGGGCCCCCAGCCCGGCCCTTACGGCCAGGGGCAGCAGCCCCAGGGTCCAGGATTCGGCCAGCCCAGTGGCCCCGGCTACGGCGCAGGACCCGGTGGACCGCAGCCGCCGTACGGCGTCCCCGGCCAGGGTGTACCCGGCCAGGGTATGCCCCCGCAGGGTGGTCCGGGCTATGGCGGGCCCGGCAGCCCCGGAAGCGCGCCCGGCGTCTACGGTCCGGGTCAGCCTGGTGGTCCCCAGGGCCCTGGCCAGTTCGGCGGTCCGGGTGGGCCGGTCGGTCCCGGCGGCCCGAAGAAGAACAACAACAAGATCTTCCTCATCGTCGGAGCTGCCGTACTGGCGCTGATCGTGCTCGGCGTGGCCGGTGGGGCGATCCTGCTCAGCGGCGGTAACAAGACCGACACCGGCGGAACCGGTACGAGGACCTCCGCCCCGCCCGCCACCAAGGCCTCCGATGCGGTCAAGTCCTACCTCGAGGCACTCGCTGCGAGCAATGCGCAGGCTGCTCTCGACCTGAGCGAGGACCAGCCGGCCGACAAGACGTTCCTGACCAACGAGGTGCTGCAGGCCTCCAACGGCCGGGCTCCGATCACCGCGATCAACGTCCCCGAGGTCGCCGACGACAACGCCTACAGCGTCGACGCCACCTACAAGATGGGCGAGGAGTCGGTCACCGAGTCGTTCTACGTCGACAAGTTCGACGGCAAGTGGAAGGTCAAGGAGGCCTTCGCCGAACTCGACCTGAGCTACACCCGGGACAAGAGCCTGCCGATGATCATCAATGGCGTCGAGGTGAAGACCGACAAGGTGAAGCTGCTTCCCGGATCGTACGAGTTCACCACCGGATCGAAGTTCATCGACTACGGCAGCTCGAACGTCCTGCTGGTGACCAGCCCGTCGGACTACCCGAACACCTCCGACATCAAGGCGTCCATCACCGAGGCCGGTTTCAGCGCCTTCAAGAAGGCCGCCAAGGACTCGATGACGGCCTGCGTGAAGCAGAAGAAGCTCGCCCCCACCGGCTGCCCGTTCGCAGCCAAGCCGACCAGTCAGCAGAAGGTCGACACCAAGACGATCAAGTGGACGTTGGAGGACGACCCGTTCGGCTCGGACTTCAAGCCCAGGCTCGACTACGAGGCCAAGTCGACGGCGAAGGCGTCGGTCACGTTCAAGATGTCCTTCGATGCCAAGGGCACCAGCAACGGCAAGCCGATGACCTTCAGCCAGGACAGCCGGCTGCGCTTCGCGGATGTCTCCGCAGATCTGGCGTCCGAACCGCTCAAGGTCACCTGGACCCGCTGACATCCCGCCCATCCCACCGATGCTCCGGCCTGCAGGCCGGGGCATCGGTGCGTTCGGGCGGCTCTGACCGCTTTCCCCGACCTGGGTAGCATCGACACCGTGACCGAATCCCCAGCGCCCCAGCCAGCCTTCGACTTCGCCGCATTCGACCAGGGCGTCCGGGTGCAGGACGACCTGTTCCGGCACGTCAACGGCAGCTGGCTGAAGACCGCAGAGATCCCCGACGACAAGCCCCTGACCGGCGCTTTCATGGTCCTGCGCGACCAGGCCGAGGCTGCCGTCAGGGACATCATCACCGGCATGGATGCACCGGAGCCGGGGACCGACGACGCGAAGATCGCCGACCTCTACGCAAGCTTCATGGCTGCCGAGACGATCGAGGCGGCCGGGGCGAGTCCACTCGCGGGACCGCTGCGCCGGATCGATGGCGTCGAGACGCCGGAGGAGCTGATGCGGTTGATGGGGGCCTTCTCCCGCCGCGCGGTGCCGGGATTGTTCGACTTCGACGTCGAGACCGATCCGGGCGACCCGACGCGCTACCTGATGTTCGTCATGCAGTCCGGGCTCGGGCTGCCGGACGAGGAGTACTACCGGCTCGACAGCTATGCCGAGATCCGGACCCAGTATCAGGAGCACATCGCCAGGTCGCTCGAGCTGGCCGGAGTCGAGGACGCCGGGGGGTGGGCCGAGCGGGTCTTCGGCTTGGAGACGGCCATTGCCAAGACGCACTGGGACAAGGTCCGGACCCGGGACCTGCGGCAGATGTACAACCTGATGACTCTGGAGGAGTTCGAGCAGGCAGCGCCTGCTCTGCACTGGCGGGCCTTCCTCGAGGGGGCCGAGATCGGTGAGGACAAGGTGGCGGAGTGTGTCAACGGCCAGCCGTCCTTCTTCGCCCAGGTGGCCGAGTTGATCACTGCCGACCGGCTGCCCGACTGGAAGGCCTGGGCGAGCTGGCGGCTGATCTCGTCCATGTCGCCATACCTGTCCAGCGCCTTCGTCGCCGAGCGGTTCCACTTCTACGGCACCGTGCTGTCCGGTACGCCGGTGCTGAAGGAGCGGTGGAAGCGTGGCGTCGAGCTGGTCGAGGGTGCGCTCGGCGAGGCGGTCGGCCGGATCTACGTCGAACGTCACTTCTCCCCCGTCGCCAAGGAGCGGATGGACGAGCTGGTCGCCAACCTGATCGAGGCTTACCGACGCTCGATCAACGACCTGGACTGGATGACCGACGAGACCAAGACCAGAGCGCTCGACAAGCTGTCCAAGTTCATCCCGAAGATCGGCTTCCCGGTCAAGTGGCGTGACTACTCCGCGCTGGAGATCAAGGCCGACGACGTGATCGGCAACGTGATCAGGGCCCACGACTTCGAGTTCAACCGGTCACTGGCCAAGATCGGTGCGCCGGTGGACCGTGACGAGTGGCTGATGACGCCGCAGACGGTCAACGCCTACTACCACCCGCTGCGCAACGAGATCGTCTTCCCGGCGGCGATCCTGCAGCCGCCGTTCTTCAACGAGCACGCCGACGACGCGGTCAACTACGGCGGCATCGGCGCGGTGATCGGACACGAGATCGGCCACGGCTTCGACGACCAGGGCTCGACCTGCGACGGTGATGGACGACTGCTGGACTGGTGGACCGAGAAGGACCGCGAGGCGTTCGAGGAGCGGACCGGATCGCTGATCGCTCAGTACAGCGCGCTGGAGCCGGCCCAGACCCCGGGTCACAAGGTCAACGGTGAACTCACCATCGGCGAGAACATCGGTGACCTCGGCGGGATCTCCATCGCGTACAAGGCCTACCAGCTGTCGCTTGACGGTGCGACACCTGAGCCGATCGATGGCTACACCGATGTCCAGCGGCTGTTCCTCAGCTGGGGCGCGGTCTGGCAGCAGAAGGCCCGCGACGAGATGGTCAAGCAGCGGCTTGCCACCGATCCGCACTCGCCCAACGAGTTCCGCTGCAACCAGGTGGTCCGCAACGTGGCCGAGTTCTATGCAGCCTTCGACGTCACTCCCGACGACGGTCTCTGGCTCGACGAAGATCAACGGGTGAAGATCTGGTGACCTTCGGTCTGCGAACCGACGACGCGTCGGCTAACTTAGTCGCATGACAGACGGCACCGACCGAGTTGCGGTGGTCATCGAGGACGATGACGACATCCGCAACCTGCTGGAGGCCGTGCTGGAACAGGCGGGCTTCACGACCCACGCGTTCTCCGACGGGATGGAGGGCGTCGCCGCCATCCGCCAGCACTCGCCCATCCTGACCACTCTGGACATCAACCTGCCGAGCATCGACGGGTTCGAGGTGGCCCGACGGATCCGCCGGTTCAGTTCGACGTACATCATCATGCTCACCGCCCGGCTGGACGAGATCGACACCCTGATGGGTCTGGACGCCGGTGCTGACGACTACCTGACCAAGCCCTTCCGGCACCGTGAGCTGAGGGCCCGGATCGAGGCGATGCTGCGCCGGACCCGGCTGAACGAGGCCAGCAGCCCGGCTCCGGCAACCGGCAACGGTGACGCCGACCGGGTCGCGTCGCTGCCGGCCGCGTCGACCGTAGAACCGCCGGCCGAGCCGGCGGAGCCCGGCGAGTGGCTGATGCACAACGGATTGAGCATCAACCCGGAGATGCGGCTCTGCCAGCTCGACGGCACACCGGTGGAGCTGACCCGAAGCGAGTTCGACGTCCTGCGGGCCATCATGGAACGCCAGCGCCGGGTGATCGCCAAGGACGACCTGGTGCTGCTGGTGCGTGGTGACGAGGTGACCGGCGGCTACGTCGCCGACGCCGACCGGCGGGCACTCGAGGTGCACATCGCCAACCTGCGCCGCAAGCTCAACGACCGGGTCGCCGCGCCGCGGTTCATCGAGACCGTCCGCGGCGTCGGCTACCGGTTGGCCGAGCGCCGGGACCGGCGCTAGCCGATCCCGGACAGGCCGGGCTAGAGCTCCGACCGAGGGCCGAGCTGCCAGCTGCACCGCAGCTGTGCGTCGGCCTCACGAACCGCGTCGAGCAAGGCCGCGAGCAGTGCCTGCAGCTCCATCGCGTCGGTGTGCCCGATCGTCTCGCGCAGCCTGCGGGCCGCAGCGACCAGGTCGAAGGCGCCGACCATGTGGCTGGACGACTCCAGGCTGAGCAGCGCGATCAGCGCTTCCTTGTGGTCGCCGTTCTCGACATGACGCCGGATGCGCTCGAACCGTTCATCCAGCATGGCGAGATAGTCGACGACGAAGTGTTGGACGATCTCACCGTCATTGGCCAGGACATCGGTGGTCCAGCCCAGCGCGGGCGGGTCCGTGCCCACCTGTTGGATGGTCGGGCTCGGCGACTCCGCCACCGAGCCCGACGCTCCCCCCTTGCAGGATGCATCTCCAGAAAGAGATCCCCCCGTACCTTCGGATCCGTCCCCCGACATAGATCCCCCCTCACAGAACCGGTCGACCCGGCCCGATAGACATGGCTGCTTTTTGCACCTGCGGCCACGCCAGGCCTGGTCGATCATCGGCGTCCCCCTCAGCCTCGACCTGGATGTTGACTGCCGCCGATTCGTTCTGAGGACAACCCTGCCCCCCGTTCCTTTACCCGACGTCCTCGTTGGCCAAGGTGCGCCTCAGGATTTGCTCAAGAACCGCCAGCCGATGCAGCACCGAACTGCGATGATGTGGGCGTGAGCGATGCCGAGTCTGCTGTCCCGACGCCGGAGCAGTTCGTCGACGACGTGCTGGGCGACGACTGGGTGGCCCGCACGATCGAGCTGGCCCCGGACGATGAGGGCCAGCCGGTGGCGACTCTGGTGCACCGGCGCGAAGCGGGAAACGGTGAGCATCCCCGGGCCGTGCTGTATCTGCACGGCTTCGTCGACTACTTCTTCCAGGTCGAGCATGCCGCGCTCTGGCGCGATCACGGCTACGACTTCTACGCCCTCGACCTGCGCAAGTACGGCCGTTCGATGCGGCCAGGGCAGAGCCCCAACTGGGTGACCGACCTGCGCACGTACGACGAGGACATCGACGCCGCCCTCAAGATCATCCGCGAGGAGCACGGACACCAGAAGGTCGTGCTGCTCGGACACTCGACCGGAGGCCTGATCGCGCCGCTGTACGTCAGCGACCATCCCGGCGGTGTGATCGCCCTGGTGCTGAACAGTCCGTGGTTCGATCTCAACTCGAACTGGTTCAACCGGGTGATCGCGACCCGGGTCATCGACCTGGTCGGCGGGTTCGTGCCGCACGTGCGGGTCGGCCAGCTGGGCGACGCGTACGGGCGCTCGTTGCACACCTCCACCGGTGGTCAGTGGAACTACGACCTGGCCTGGAAGCCGCTGGCCGGCTTCCCTGTGCACGCCGGCTGGCTGCGCGCCATCCGACGCGGGCACGCGCGGGTGCGGCGCGGTCTGCACATCGGTGTGCCGGTGCTGGTCTGCACCTCCTCGCGATCCGGCCACCCCGTCCATCCCACCCCGAACGAGCTGATGAGCACTGACTGCGTGCTGAACGTGGAGCACATGACCTCGCTGGCCCCCCGGCTCGGCAACGACGTGACGGTTCGGCGGATCCCCGGCGGTCGCCACGACCTGGCCCTGTCCGACCAGCCGGCGCGGGCGGAGTATGAGCACGTGGTGTTCGACTGGCTCTCCCGCCGGCTGCCCTGACTCGTCCGCGGCGTTGTCGCGCTCTCTCGTGCGGGTCGGAGCGGCCTTCATCCCCTTCCCGGGCGAAACTCATCAGAACGCGACTTTTCTGCGGGGTTTGAGCGCTCCTCCCATACAGAAGTCATCAGAACGCGACATCTCCGGGACCTGAGCGCTCTTCCCGGTACAGAACTCATCAGAACGCGACTTTTGCGCTGGCGGGCCGACCACGACCCACGACGCAGCACGTGACGACTTTTTCGCTCTCTGTCCCGAGGGTACGAGCACAGACCGCAGCACGTGACGACTTTTCGACACGCGCCCGCGCCTCCGGCAGCCCCACCGAGTCCGGGCGAAAGAAAGTCAGCATGTGACGACTTTTCGGCCAAGGCCGACCGCTCAACGGCCACGGTAGGACGCGGTGGACTCACGCACGACCAGCCGGGCCGGCATCAGGATCGGCTGGTAGTTCTCCGGCTGGCCGTCGCGGGCGCGTGCCAGCAGGTGACTGACCGCCGCCTCCCCGAGCGAGACCAGCGGAGCGGCCAGGGTGGTGAGCCGGGGGGTGACCAGGGCCGAGTCCAGGATGTTGTCGAACCCGATCACCGATACGTCTGCGGGGATGCTGCAACCGGCCTCGGTCACCGCGCGCATGAACCCGATGGCGACCAGGTCGTTGTAGGCCAGCACGGCCGACGTCGGTCGTTCCAGCCACTGCTCGGCCAGTGCCCCACCACCGCGCAGGGTCGGCTGGCACGGGCCCAACCGGCGGACCTGGATCGACAGCTCCTCCCCCGCCTCGCGCAGCCCGCGCCACCGCATGCCATCGGCCCAGGACGCGTCCGGGCCGGCCAGATAGCAGATCGACCGGTGTCCCAGCTCGCCCAGGTGCTCGGCGGCGCGCTTCGCCGCCTTCACGTTGTCACTCATCACCGACGGCACCTGGCCGACGACCCGGTTCAGCACCACCAGCGGTCGTTGCTTCGCGGCACCCCGGATGGCCGAGTCCGGCATCCGGGAGCTGGTCAGCATCACCCCGTCGACGAACGGCAGCAGCCTGGTCAGCGTCTCGTGCTCGGCCTCCTCAGACTCCTGGGTCTCGACGACCAGCAGGGTGTAGCCGGCGCTCTTGGCGGTCCGCTCCGCGCCGCGGATCATGCCGAAAAAAGCCGGGTTGGTGATGTCGGCGACCACCATCGCCAGCATCCGGCTGCGGCCCGCGGGCACCGTACGCCGGATCGACCCCGCCCGGTAGCCGAGCTCCTCGGCTGCCTCGCGGATGCGCTCCGCGGTCTTGAAGCTGACCCGGCCCGGACGAGACAGCGCGCGGGAGACGGTCGAGGCGGCCACTCCGGCGGCCTTGGCGACGTCATAGATCGTCGCCGCGCCCGCGGGCGGCGGCGGATCGGCGGGCTCCTCACCCGGTGACGCCTCGTTGCGGCCCTCCACGGCGGCCACCTCCTTCGACCGCCACGCTAGGCGCTCGTGCCGCACCAGGCAAAGCGCCACCGGTACCGACGCGTTGCGCAACCCGGAGCGGTGGCGCGGGCGTTCGGGGTCAGCAGTAAGTTGTTGGCTGTGACTGAGACGATTCAGGCGATGAGCCGTTCGGACGATGACCACCTGCTGACGCCCGAGCTGCGCGAGTCGGTGCGACGGGTGGCTGCGACGATCGAGGACAGCGGACCGCTGGGCGTGGCCTACTCCGGTGGCGTCGACTCGGCCGTGCTGCTGGCGCTGGCGGTCCGTACGCTGGGTCCTGACCGGGTAGTGGCCATTCTCGGCGTCTCGCCCAGCCTCGCTGCGGACGAGCGTGCCGCCGCCCACGAGGTGGCCCGGTTCATCGGCGCCCGGGTGATCGAGGTGGAGACCTTCGAGGGCCAGAACGCGGCCTACCGCGCCAACGGCCCCGACCGCTGCTTCCACTGCAAGGACGAGCTGTTCAACCGGATCTCCGACGACGTCGTCGAGGCCCACCGGCTGACGGCGGTGGCTTACGGGGAGAACGCCGACGACGCCCGTCGACCCGATCGTCCGGGCGCCCAGGCGGCGACCAACCACCGGGTGCTGCGGCCGCTGGCCGAGGCGGGTCTGACCAAGAAGGCGGTACGTGAGATCGCGCGTGCCCTGGCTCTGCCGTGCGCCGACAAGCCGGCCGCGCCCTGCCTGGCGTCCAGGATCCCCCACCACCAGGAGGTCACCCCGGAGAAGCTGCGCCAGGTGGAGCAGGCCGAGTCGGGCCTGCGCTCACTGGGGTTCGCCGACTCGAGGGTCCGCCACCACGGTGAGATCGCCCGGCTCGAGCTGATGCCGGCCGACCTCGCCCGAGCCGTCGAGCCGCAGGTGCGCGACGCGATCCACGAGGTGGTCATCCGCGCCGGATTCCGGTTCGCTGCCCTCGACCTGGCCGGGATCCAGTCGGGCGCGTTCACCCTGGCCCTGCTGGAGGTGCAGCGTGGCTGAGCTGTCCGAGCAGAAGTGGCAGCCGCCGGTCGAGCTCGAGGCGCTGGCCCATCTCGATCATGACCGGGCGCTCCGACGGGGCTATCCGGAGGCCATCTACTGCGAATACAAGTCGATCGTGCAGATCCGGGCGATCGCCGCCGCCGTACGCGACCGGGCCCACGAGCAGAGTGGCGTGATCAGCCCGGTGCTGTTCACCCGGGCCTCAGCGGAGCAGGCGGAGGCTGTGCTGGCCGAGCTGCCCGATGCCGTACACCATGAGGACGCCAAGCTGGTGGTGTGGCCGACGACTCCGCCGGAGCCGACCGGCGGCCTGGTCGTCGTCGCCGCTGCCGGCACCTCCGACCTCGCCGTGGCCCGGGAGGCCGAGCTGACGGCACGCTACCTGGGTCGACGGACCGTGCTGGTGGTCGACGTAGGTGTGGCCGGGCTGCATCGCGTACTGGGCCGGCTCGACGTGCTCCGGGAGGCTGCTGTGGTGGTGGTGGTGGCCGGCATGGACGGTGCCCTGCCGTCCGTGGTCGCCGGCCTGGTCCGGACCCCGGTGGTGGCGGTGCCGACCTCGGTCGGCTACGGCGCCGCGTTCGAGGGGCTGGCCCCCCTGCTCAGCATGCTCAACTCCTGCTCCCCCGGGGTCGGTGTCGTCAACATCGACAACGGGTACGGAGGTGGCCACCTGGCGGCTCAGATCGCCGCCAACGGCAACCCGGACACAGCGTGAGCTCGCCCGCTCCTGCTCAGGCCGTACACGCCTGGCTGGATGTGACCGCCGGCGTCGCGGGTGACATGCTGCTCGGCGCCCTGGTGGACGCCGGCGCGGACCTGGACCGCGTCCAGGCGGCGGTGGACGCCGTCGTCCCACGCTCGGTCCGGCTGACCCGAACCGAGGTGAACCGTGGCGGCCAGCGGTCCGGCAAGGTCGAGGTGGACGTGCTTGTCGACGACCCGCCGCACCGCACCTGGGCGTCGATCCGTGCTCTGCTCGCCGACGCCGACCTGGCGCCCATCACCAGACAGCGGGCACTGGCCACCTTCTCCCTGCTGGCCGACGCCGAGGGCTTTGTGCACGGCATTCCGCCGGCGGACGTCCACTTCCATGAGGTGGGTGCGCTCGACTCCATCGCCGACGTGGTCGGCTGCTGTGAGGCACTCCGGTTGCTGGGGGTGGGCACGGTCACCGCCTCACCGCTGGCGGTGGGTGCCGGTCGGGTCCGGATCGCCCATGGTGACATCCCGGTCCCGGTGCCTGCCGTGGCCCAGCTGGCCCGGGACTGGCCGCTGGTGGCCAACCCGCGCCGCACCGGCGACGACCCGCGACCGGTGGGCGAGTTGGCCACCCCGACCGGTGTGGCGCTGGTTCGGGCTCTGGCCGAGCGCTGCGAGGACGGGCCGTCGTTCACGCTCCGTACGGTGGGGGTCGGGGCGGGCAACAAGGACTTCGATGGCTGGCCGAATGTGGTCCGGGTGCTGGTCGGCGCTCCCGCCGGAGCCCCGGCAGCCGCACAGAGGGGTTCGGCGCCCGCTCTGGCCTCAGCGGTGGACGGTGACCTGGAACAGGCCGTCCAGCTCGAGGCGAACGTGGATGATCTGGACCCGCGGCTGTGGCCCGGGGTGCTGGAGGCGCTGCTGTCGGCCGGTGCCATGGATGCCTGGCTGGTGCCGATCCTGATGAAGAAGGGCCGGCCGGCGCACACGCTGTGCGCATTGGCCGCTGCCGACCGGGCCGACCGGATCGCCGACGTGATCTTCGCCCAGACCAGCACCATCGGCATCCGCCAGCACGCGGTGGCCCGGCGGGTGCTGGCCCGTCGCAGTGCCCGGGTGCAGGTGGCGGGTCAGGACGTGACGGTGAAGATCTCGCACCGGAGCGGCCGGATCGTCCAGGCCACCCCCGAGTTCGACGAGGTGGCGGCGCTTGCATCCACGCAAGGGCTACCGGTGGCCGATCTGCATGCCGAGGCCAACGCGGCTGTTGTGCGGGCCCGGTTGACGGCGGGCGCTCCGCTGCCGACCCCCGAGGTCAGCGCCGGTCATGGCCACGATCACCCACATGATCATGGCCACGGGCACGGGCACTCGCACGACCACGGGCACGCGCACTGATTCACCCCGCCGGCTGAGCGAGACGACGGCGTACCCGCTGAGCCGGTTCACCCGTAGAGGCTCAAGTCCAACCCGCCCGCCAGGCGGTCAGATGCGTCAGAGCCCGTTGCGCCAACTCGTCCTGGGTAGGAGCAAAGGGGCGCCAGATCGAGGCAGCAGTGGCAATAGAGGCGTTGTCGGCCGTGAACGACTCGAACCCCAACATGCCGCGATACCCGATGCGTTGCAGGCAGCTCCTGATGTCCTCCCAATCCAGGTGATCCTCGCCGGGCGCGCCACGATCATTACCGCACACTTGTAGATGGAGTAGCCGGGCACCGACAACATCGAAGGCGTCGCGAAAGCTCTTCTCCTCGATGTTCATGTGATAGGTGTCGAGATTCACCCCGATGGTCTCAGCCGGTAATGGATCGATCAGCTCCATCACCTGCTCGGCGGTCGTGAGCAGGCTCGTCTCGTAGCGGTTCAGGGGTTCGACCGCGAGGCGGACTCCTCTGGCGCCGGCATAGTCACACAAGGGCGCCAGGGACTCGCGCAACTGCTCCAAGGCCGCCCGTCGTTCGTCCGCGCTCATCCGCCAGGTCCGGCCGACAGAGGTGTACATCGGACCGATCACCATCGGCGCACCTTGCCGTTCGGCGATGTCGATCACCGCACGTACGTAGTCTTGAGTCGCTTCGATGACCGACGCCTCCGCGCAGGCCAGTTCACGCCCCGGGCCGAACACGGCGCCCACAACCGAGCGCAAACCGAGTGACTGCAACAGTTCCCCAGCGCGGCCGGGGTCCCAGTCACCAACATCCTCACAGGCGATCTCGACCCCGTCGTAGCCCCAGCGCGAGAGTTTGTCGAGAGTCTCGGCGAGCAGCACGTCGTTGACCGGTGAGTGCCAGACAAACGTATTCACCGCAATCGGCAACCGATCCGCCAGAGATGTCGCTTCCGCCGCTGTGGTCATGATCAACTCCCGCCCTTCAGCGTTCGCACGTAGTCTCCGTTGTGCGCGGTTGCCTGATCCGGATCTGTCTCGGCCGCAGCCGACTCGTCTTCAAAGGTGACCCAGCCGGTGAAGTCAGTCGCCGCCAGATGCTCCAGGACGCCGCGGACGTCGACGACGCCTGCTCCGGTTTCCGCCCACGTCCCATCTTCCGCGACATCTTTGACATGTACATGGTCAATTCGATCCCGCCATTGCCGGATGACGGTCAGGGGATCCATCCCGCCTCGAGCGATGTGTCCGATATCGGGCGTGTAGCCAATGAGGTCGGGCAGCAGATCAGCCATCCGGCGATAGTCCTCGGCTGTCCGAAATACCGACCCTGTCGGCGAGTTGGGATGAAAGGTGCAGTGGACTCCCACATCGGCGGCGCGCTTGGCGACCGCCTCCATGCATGCCATGGCGTTGACCTGACGCTCCGCCAGGTCGGAGCGATCGGCACCGGGGAACGGGCAGAGGACGAGCTTTGCGCCCCCGGATGCTGCGACGGCCTTGATCACTGATTCGGCATCGGCCCGTTCGCTCTCTGTCTCGCAGGGACCACGCCACTCTTCGACCAAGACCATTGCAGCCAGCGAAAGTCCGTGCTGATCAAGGATGTGGCGCAGCCTGGAGACACTCCAGTCATCACCGAGCATCACCAACTCGGGTTCGAATCCGGTGAAGCCGGCCCGAGAGGCAACCGAAGCCATATGCTCCACCTGGCCACGGTAGCGATCGATGCTCATCTGCCAACTGTAGGTCTGGCATGCATAGCTCAAATCCGCCACTGATGTCACTTCAACCATTCCTCCACATAGTCATTGAACCGCTGCAGCTCTTCCCAGTGGTGTACGTGTCCGCTCTCGTCGAAGATCTCCAAGCGGGCACCCGGGATCTCCTCCGCCACTGTCCTGCTGAGTCGTATCGGGACAAAGCGGTCCAGCCGTCCCGCAGTGACCAACGTGGGAACGGCAATCCCGCCCAGCCGATCCAGGGTGTCATGCGTGAGGCATGCCTGCACCTGAGCGGCGAGTGCGTCCGGACCGACTGACGGGGGCACCTGCCTGGCCATCGTCAGATCGTGGTCATGGCTGCTGAACCAATCCGGCGTCCACACCAGCGTCTGCAGGAACATGTTGAACGTTGCCTCGTCGGCGCTACTGCGGACGAAGTCGATCAACGTCAAGATGTCGCGTGTGTAGGGGTCGGCTCCGGCCCAGGTGGCAACCAGCACCAAACGCTCGACGAGCTCAGGATGACGCAGTGCAAGCTCTTGCGCGATCGCGCCGCCCATCGAGATGCCGACCACCCGACAGACTCCAAGATCGAGCTTTCGGATCAGATTCGCGTAGTCGTCGGCCAACTCCGCGGTGGTGTAGGGGCCGAGAGGCGCCGGCGATTCGCCGGCCCCTCTGTTGTCGACAGCGAGACACCGGAAGGTCCGCGACCACTGATCGACGTGGGGGCGCCAGGCCGCGCCCGAGGCGTTCAAGCCCATGATGAGGATGACGGGATCGCCCTTGCCGGACTCTGTGTGGGCCAGCTCGACCGGGGCCGGCCCGCTGCTCAAGGTCGACCACCAAGTGTCCAGGCCACAGCATTGACCAGCAGCCTGCGGACTGCATCCTCGGCAAGGTCCTCGACATGGCCCAGGCTGGTGTAGAACGTACGGCGCCCCTGAGGGGTGCCGTACCAGGCCACCGGTCCCTGATCGGGCTGGGTCTCGGGATCGACCGGATTCCCGCTGAGGATCGGGTGCGCCCAACCCGCGAGCTCAGTGCGATAGAGCCAGGAGCGCACATGGAACTCTCGCGGCAACCCTTGCACCAGGTCAGCGGGAGCGTCGTCCAACACTGCGACATCGGTGCTCGAGCTGTGTCCGTGATGGCTGATCCAGGGCGAACCGAGGACGTCGCGGCCGAAGGAGTCATTCCAGGAGTACCACCTAGACCCCGGTTCAAACCGGAATGCGTGGGTGGATGTACGCAACCCGACCACTCCACCACCTCCCTGAAGATAGGAATCCAGTGCCACCATGTCCGCATCAATCAAGCGGCGGAACCTGGTGTAAATGATCAATAGATCCGCGTCCGACAGCGTCGACAGGTCACCGAAGCTGGATTCAGGAAAATCCGGCTCATCGGCAATGACCGATGGTTCCCTGTAGTCGATCGACACGTCCAGCGCCGAGGCCAGTAGGTCAGCTATCGGGCGCATCGAATCCTGTGCGCCATATTCAGGTTCGCCAGCCAAGACAACGATCTTCTTCATGCTGCATCAACCGCTTCCGAACCGAAGGGATAGAGGACGATCTTTCCACATTCTCCGCGATCCTGAAGATCCATTGCCCTGGCCACGTCGTCCAGCGACATTCGGTGTGTGATCATCAGGTCGATGGCCGGTCCTGACTTGCGGATCATGGTCCACATGTCCTGCAGGAAATGCTGGTGGTTCCAGTGCCAGCAACCGTGGACCTCTAGACCGGCTGGCACGATCGCTGGGAGGACGACTTCGGGTGTCCATGCGACGATCGCCATCCGCCCGCGAGTCCTGATGGCGTCGGCGAGCAACCGCGCGGCCGTAGGCGCGCCGCTCGTCTCGATTCCGACGGAGGCTCCGCGGCCCTGTGTCAGGCTGGCGATCTGTTCGGGGACGCCGCTCTCGCGCGGGTCAAAAACATGACTGGCGCCCAGCTTGGCGGCCAGTGCGGAGCGATAGGACTGCGTCTCAAGCGCGATCACCTCTGCCCCCCTGGTGACTCCCTGGATGACTGCGCCCAGACCCACGGGCCCACAACCTGAGACGGCAGCGCTGTCCAAGGCGGAAGTCCCGAGTCGTTGATGCGCGGTGAAAGTGGGCCCGAAACCGCAGCAAGCCATCGACGCGTGCTCAAGCGAAATGTCGTCGGGAACCTTGATCAGCAACCAGTCCGGCTTGATCACATACTGCGCGATCGTGCCCCTGCCGTGGCTCGACCCGGACTCTGCAAGGGGGTCGCGCTGATTGGGGCAGTGGATGTGTTCGCCACGCAGGCACAACCAGCAGCGTCCGCAGGCGAACTGTGGCATCACCACGACGCGATCGCCTTCGCTCACCAACTGTGAGGATGCAGCATCGACCACCACCCCAGCGGCCTCGTGGCCCAGTTCATCGGAGAGATGTCCCGCTCTCCTTGACTTGAACTCGGTACATAACGGTGAGACCAGTATCTTCACCACCACGAGGTCGCGTCCACCACGCGCCTGTGGTGCCTCCTGATCCCGGATGACAATGGTGCCAGGGCCGGTAATTGCTGCTGCTTTCATTGGGCGTCCACTTCCAGTGCTGTCATGCGGTAGAGAAGCTGATGAACATAGGGCACGGACAGTCGACCATCCTTTTCGGTTGTCGGGCAGAAGCAGAAATCGACCGTCCACCAGGGCAATGAGAGTGCTTCATCCCGGATGCCCCCGACGACATGGTCGAAGTCAATGTGGCCCTTTCCGAACGGAAGATGGGCACTGGTCTCGTCGTCGTGCAGGGACCCGTCGCTGTCAATCAGATGCAG
Source organism: Microlunatus panaciterrae (assembly GCF_016907535.1). Classification (NCBI taxonomy): domain Bacteria; kingdom Bacillati; phylum Actinomycetota; class Actinomycetes; order Propionibacteriales; family Propionibacteriaceae; genus Microlunatus; species Microlunatus panaciterrae. The sequence continues at coordinate 2,631,835 of NZ_JAFBCF010000001.1, read as the reverse complement.
ATGCCCCAGTTGCCCCGAGAGCAGCTGGGCATACTCAGCTACCCCACCGGCCAGAAGTTCCGGCTCGGCACCCTGCCTTGCTCCCATCACCGCCCCCGTGTAGGCGTGCGAGGTGTCGAAGAGAACTTTGAAGTTGGGGTGATCCACCGCCTCGAGTAGGCGCAGCACTTCGCTCGGGCGATTGAGCCAGAACCCCGGCTCAAACTCCCACACCAGGAGCACACCCCGATCCTCCGCCCTAGCCGCGGCCGCTCGCCAGGCAGCCGCCAGCCGGGCCAATCGCCCAGCCTCGATTGGCCCCGGTGGAGAGATGGTGTCGGTTCGGAGAATGCTGATGTCCAGGCGGTTACAGAAGGCCAAGGTGCTGTCCACCCGCGCGAGGTAGTCCTTGATCGGCACGTCGGCGGGTGGCGTGCTGCGGAAGTCAGGAGCATAGGCAGAAATTCCGAGCCCGAGCTGCTGGAGCAGGTCGCGGACCGGTTCGCAGTCCACATCCGTTGCATGGTCCTCGTCATGCGGGTGGGGACGGAACCCGTTGATCTCGATCCCGTCAAAACCTGCCTCGGCCACATAGCGGCAGGTGCGTTCGAAACTCCAAGGGTCCGCCTCGAACGGCCCAAAGGCAAAGGCCCAGCTCCCGAACGCGATTCGCGGCAACGAGCTTCGCGTTTCGTCTCCTTGAGTCGCGGAGCCGCTGAGATCAGTAGACATCGACACCTCCTGAGGATGTAGCGGACGACGACTCATTCATGCCTGCAGCAGTGGTTGGGTCTCGGTCTGGATCTGACCGAGTACTTTGGCGACGTCAGACTCCTTGTTCGCCCACAGGTTGTCCATGTTCTTCGTGTAGACCGAACTGTCCCAGCGACCGTAGTTGGGGAAGTAGCGAGGATGCGTGCCCGCCGACTTCCCGAGGTCATAGAAGGTGTGCTTGTAGGCCGTTGGATCGAGCACGTCCTTGGAGGGCACACCGTCTTTCCAGTACTTGGTGTTGGAGACGAACATCGATCCCATTTTGGCCGTGACGGGGAGGGACTTGGGATCGCTCAGCGCATACTTTATGAACTCGTAGGTCACGTCAGGATGCCGCGATCCCTTGGGGATAGCGAATGCTGAGCCTCCGACTCCCTGGAATCGGCCGGCAGGTCCGGTCGGCATCGGTGCCACGGTCCAGCGGAACCTGCCCTTGATGAGGTCCTCCATAACGAAGGCGGCATCGTTGAGTGAGTGCAGCATCGCCACCTTGCCGCTGGAGAAGAAAGCGGAGGTGTCCCCGCTACCCCCGGTAGCAGCAGTGATCTGGCTGTTACTGGGCATGACCTTGTGGGTCCAGATCGCGTCGTAGAGATACTGATAGGCAGCGATCGTCCCGGGGTCCGTGTAGTGCATCTCCAGCGGATCCCCAGACACGAACTCGCCACCGAAGGCCTTGACTGTGGCATAGCTGAAGTAGCTGTCGGTGGGCAGAGACAGGCCCCATTGCTTGCCTGGTGTGCCTGCTTTGGCCGTCAGCTTCTTGGCCGCTTCGAGCAGGTCGTCATACGTCCAGCTCTCGTCTGGGACCTGGACGCCCGCCTTCTCCAGCCAATCGAGGTTGATGTACAGGCCCCCCGCTGCCCAGTCGTACGGGAAGGCATACTGCTTGTCCTGATAGCGGAAGGAGTCCACCTGAGACCGGTAGAACTCGTCCGGCCATCCTTCTGGCGTAGCCTTCGTAAGGTACTCGTCCAACGGCTGCAACAGCCCTTGGGAGGCGAAGAGCGAGAGTCGGGTGTCGTGCATCCAACACATGTCAGGGGCTGCATCAGCGGCGACCGAAGTCTGCAGTTTGGTCCAGTACTGTTCCCAGTCGATTCCGAAGTCGACAGACCACTTCATGTCCGGATACTTCTTGAAGAAGTTGCCGAGGTGAAGATTCCACTTCTTCATCTCGTCCTTCCCCTCCCACGTCATGGCCTTCCATTGCCCCGTGGTCGATGCAGCGACGTTCTTGGAGCTGTCCTTCGTGCAGCCGGTGAGCCATGGCAGGGCGAGTCCGCCCGCCGCTGCCGCGGTGCCAGTCAAGAGACGGCGTCTGCTGAGTTGTGGGCTTGAGAGCTTTCCGGGAATGGTCATGATGTCTCCTTTGACTTGAGGCTTGATGGGTAGAAGGCGTCGCCGCCGGTTGACAGAGCTAGCCCTTGATTCCAGTGGTGACGATGCCCTTGACGTAGTACTTCTGGCCCAGAATGAAGAGGACAAGGACCGGGATGATCGTGAACGTGGCACTGGCCATCACCTGGTTCCACGGGGTCCGCCCCGACAGCCGCGACTGGAACATGGTGAGCCCGAGCGGCAGAGTCTTCTGATCGATCGAGCTGATCGAGATGAGCGGCCAGAGGAACTCGTTCCAGGAACCCAGGAACGTGAAAATCGCCAGCGTCGCGATGACGGGTTTCATCAGCGGTAGCACGATCCGCCAGTAGATGCCGAAGAACCCGCAGCCGTCGACGCGTGCCGCCTCTTCGAGTTCCCGAGGCAGTGTGAGGATGAACTGGCGCATCAGGAAGGTGCCTGCTGGGGTGAACACCGCGGGGAGGATCAAGGACCACAGAGTGTCGACGAGCTGAAGATTCTTCATGATCACGAACAGCGGCACCATGAGCACCGGAAACGGGATCATCATTGTCGCGAGGTACGCCAGGAAGATCTTGTCGCGCCCGGGGTACCGGAGCCGCGCGAAGGAGTAGCCGGCCAGCGAGCAAGTGAGAATGACTCCGACCGTTGTTGCGACAGCCACGATCGCGCTGTTGAGGAAGAAGATGTCGAACGGGAGGGCGTTCCAGGCGTCAGCGTAGTTGGACCATTTGATCTGTTGAGGAATGAACTTGGGTGGAAAGTCATAGATCTCGGAGATGTCCTTGAACGAACTCGACACCATCCACGCGAACGGAGCGAAGAAGAGGATGCCGATCAAGGTCGAGGCGCCAGTTGCGAGCGCGTTGCCGATTCTGCGTCGTGTCTTCTTGCTCATTACGTGCTGATTGACTGTGGCGCTGGATGTGCGGTTCATGTCAGGCTCCTCCTCTGCTTGTGAATCAGTTCGCCGACAGGCTTGGGCCGCGGGAGTTGACGCGCCACATCAACGCGGTGATGAGCGAGATAACGAGGAAGAGGGCCACGGCCAGCGTGGCCGCATAGCCCATGTTGAACCACTGGAAACCCTGCTGGTAGATGTACATCACGATGGTGGTGGTTGCGTATGCAGGACCGCCCTTCGTCATGACGTAGAACTGGTCAAAGCCCTGCATCGCGCCTATGAACGAGATCACAATGATGTAGAAGGTCGCAGGCGCGATCGTCGGCACTGTGACGTGGGTAACTCGTTGAAGCCAGTTGGCTCCATCGATCTTCGCCGACTCGTAATACTCTTCCGGCACCCCTTGGAGGGCGGCAAGGAAGATCAGCATCGGGTAACCGATGCCCTTCCAGTCGCTCATGATGATGATCGCCGGCATCGCCCAGGTAGGGCTCTGCAGCCAATCTGGACCGTCGATGCCAAAGAGTCCGACGACATAGTTGATCAGGCCGAGGTCGGGGTTATAGATCCAAGACCAAACGATGGCTATCGCCACCGTCAAGGTCACATACGGCAGAAAGTAGATGGTGCGGAAGAACTTGACGCCGCGCATACCTCGGTTCAACAACAATGCCAACCAGAAGGCGATGAAGATGGCGATGGGCACAGCACCGATCGTGTAGTAAGCGGTGTTGCCCAACGTCTTCCAGAACAGCTGGTCGCTGACCATCTGCTGGTAGTTCTTCCCGCCAGTGAATGCCGGCGGGAGGATGAGATTCCATTTGGTGAACGTCAACGCCAGGCAGGCAGCGATGGGAACCAGGCTGAAGATGAGGAAGCCCAGGAGGTTCGGAAGCAGGAAGAGGTAGCCGGCCCGGGCCTCGACCCTGGCTTGGCGAGTCATCCGGAATTTGCGTGGCCGGTCGGCACCGCTGACGCGCTGCGCAGACATCGACACATCGCCTGCTCCCCGCCCGGGGCCGTCCCCACCAGCCAGCCTAGCCAACGTCATCGTTTCTCCAGCCCCTGCTTGCATCCGTCACCGAAAATGGCGTTCTGTGGAGTGTTCAAGTGGCCTCAGGCTATGACCGCCAGATCGGCAGGGCCTTGGAAACTTGTGCCTATGTCATGGAAATTCCTGCTCGATCCCGCTCTTCTTGCAGCAGCGGGCACATGGACGCGCGTGAGCATGGGCGGCTATTCTGCTTGCACACTCGACAAATGCTGCAGCTGCTTGGTCGTCAGAATCGACCATGGTGCATTGCCAGCCATGGAAAGAAGAGCACACCGTTGCCCACATCCAAACCGATTCAGCAGGTAGCCTTGTTATTCCGGGTAACCATGGATGCCATGAACGAGCTGGGCAACTTGTTCTTTGTGAAGGACGATCAGCGTCGCTTCGTGCTGTGCACGGACGCGCTCGTGCGCCATCTCGGTTATCGCCACGCCCGCCAGGTGATCGGGCTCAGGGACGAAGACATCTCACCGGCCCACCTGGTCGAGCACTACCGTCAATACGACGAGGACATTTTGCAGGCAGGAAGGCGGGTCGTCGACCTCGTCGAGCTCGTCCGCAACGTCGACGGCTCGTACGACTGGTTCACCACAACCAAGTGGCCGCTTCGAGACGAGAGGGAGGAGATCATCGGCCTGGCGGGGGTGACCAAGAGCCTGAAGCCCCGGCACAGCCTGAAGGATGAGCTTCTGCCCTTAACCGCTGCCATCGAGATGATCGCCGGGGAGTATCACCGCAAGATCACGGTTGAGGAGCTGGCCGACGCGGCAGCCATGTCGCCCAGCTACTTCACCCGACAGTTCAAACTTCATTTCGGCACGACTCCACACCGGTACCTGCGTTCGGTGCGTCTGATGGCCGTCTGTGAGCTTCTTTCCACGACTGATCTCTCCCTGACCACGGTTGCTCACCAGACCGGCTACTACGACCAGAGCCACATGTCGAACGAGTTCAGCCGGGAACGTGGCATGAGCCCAACCGCCTATCGCCAGTTGCACCGCCATCCTCACCCCTTCGCTCAGCGAGGATCCCTCGAGCGAAAGCCCCTTGCCATCCAGATCGATCTTTCGGTCGAGGGCGCTTCACGGCCCGGTCAGTGACTGGCGATCAGGGAGCTTGGCTCAGTCGGTGCCGGACTCCATCGCCGCACGGTCCAGCGCCTCCGACTCGGCGTCCTCCGGGCCGGTCCCGAGCGAGGCGATGGCCTCTGACCCGCCGACCTCGAGGGTGCCCACCAACGCGGTGTGGGCCTTGCCCACGAGCCCGAGGGCTGAGTACTGCTCCAGCTTGGCCCGCGAGTCCGCGATGTCCAGGTTGCGCATGGTGAGCTGGCCGATCCGGTCCGAGGGCCCGAAGGCCGAGTCTTCGGTCCGCTCCATCGACAGCTTGTCGGGGTGATAGCTGAAGTTGGGCCCCTGGGTATCCAGGATCGAGTAGTCCTCACCCCGCCGAAGCCGGAGCGTCACCTCACCGCTCACCGCCGAGCCCACCCAGCGCTGCAGCGACTCACGCAACATCAGCGACTGTGGGTCCAGCCAGCGTCCCTCGTACATCAGGCGGCCGAGCCGCCGGCCCTCGCTGTGATACGTGGCGATGGTGTCCTCGTTGTGGATGGCGTTGACCAACCGTTCGTACGCGATGAACAGCAGCGCCATCCCGGGCGCCTCGTAGATGCCGCGGCTCTTGGCCTCGATGATCCGGTTCTCGATCTGGTCGGTCATGCCGAGCCCGTGGCGACCGCCGATGGCATTGGCCTCGTCCACCAGGTCGACGGCGGAGCCGAACTCCTTGCCGTTGATCGCCACCGGGCGGCCCTGCTCGAACCGCAGCGTCACCTCCTCCGGGACGATCTCCACCGAGTCGTCCCAGAACCGCACGCCCATGATCGGGTCGACGATCTCGATCCCGGTGTCGAGGTGCTCGAGCCGTTTCGCCTCGTGGGTTGCTCCCCAGATGTTGGCGTCGGTCGAGTACGCCTTCTCCGTGCTGTCGCGGTACGGGAGGTCCCGCTCAACCAGCCACTCCGACATCTCCTTGCGGCCGCCGAGCTCGCTGACGAAGGCGGTGTCGAGCCAGGGCTTGTAGATCCGCAGATGTGGGTTGGCGAGCAGCCCGTAGCGGTAGAAGCGCTCGATGTCGTTGCCCTTGAAGGTCGACCCGTCGCCCCAGATCTGTACGTCGTCCGCCAGCATCGCCCGCACCAGCAGGGTGCCCGTGACGGCACGGCCGAGTGGCGTGGTGTTGAAGTAGATCCGGCCAGCGGACCGGATATGGAACGCGCCGCAGGTGAGTGCCGCCAGGCCCTCCTCCACCAGCGCGGCCCGGCAGTCCACCAGCCGGGAGATCTCGGCCCCGTAGGCCTCGGCGCGGTGCGGGACGGACTCGATGTCCGGCTCGTCGTACTGGCCGATGTCGGCGGTGTACGTACACGGGATGGCGCCCTTCTCACGCATCCAGGCGACCGCTACGGAGGTGTCGAGACCTCCAGAGAAGGCGATGCCCACGCGCTGACCCACCGGCAGACTCGTCAAGACCTTAGACATGACGTCAATGATATGCGATGGAGTGCATACTTATGTAATCAGGGGCTGGCCGTGCGGCTCTCCGCCCGTACGCAGCCAGGAAAACTGTCACGAAGCCAGGGAGATTCCCCTGGCTGCGTAACAGTTTCCCAAGTCGACTTGGGAAACCGACAAGGAGGCCCGGTCAGGAGGAGCGGGTGACGACTGAGTCGCAGAGGTCCTGGAGGGCGGACTTGGCCGGCCCGTCGGGCAGCGGCTCGAGCAGCGCACGGGCCTGCTCGGCCCGGCGACGGACCTCGGTTCGGGCCCGCTCCACCGCCGGGTGGCGACGGAGCAGTGCCAGCGCCTCGCTCAGCGTGTCGTCGTCGCTCAGGTCGGAGTCGAGCAGTTCGAGCAGCCGGGCGTCGCCGGCGTCCGCCGACTGCCGCACCAGCAGGATCGGCAGCGTGGGCACGCCCTCGCGCAGGTCGGTGCCGGGGGTCTTTCCCGTCTCGTCGCTGGTGATGTCGATGATGTCGTCGCTGAGCTGGAAGACCATGCCGATCTCCTCACCGAACGCGGCCAGGATGTCCTGCACCTCTCGGTCGGCGCCGGCGACCTTGGACCCGAACACGGCCGAGGTGGCGATCAGCGAACCCGTCTTGTCCGCCACCACCTGCAGGTAGTGCTGCAGCGGGTCCTCGCCGTCCTGCGGGCCGACCGACTCGGCGATCTGGCCCTGCACCAGCCGGGCGAACGTCCGCGCCTGCATCCGGACGAAGTCCGTGCCCAGCTCCGAGACGATGTCGGAGGCCCGGGCGAAGAGGAAGTCGCCGACCATGATGGCGACCGAGTTGCCCCACCGCACGTTGGCGCTGGGCGATCCTCTGCGCAGCCGGGCGTCGTCCATCACGTCGTCGTGGTACAGGCTCGCAACATGGGTCAACTCGACCACCAGAGCAGACCTGACCACATCGTCGCGGGCAGCCGACGGTCCGAACTGGGAGGCCAGGACGACCAGCAGCGGCCGGAACCTTTTGCCGCCGGCCGAGATGATGTGCCTGGCCGCCTCGGTCACCAGCGCGGTGTTGGCCTCGGCCGCGGCCAGCAGCTCGCCTTCGACGACGTCGAGCAGGTCGCGGACGGAGTCGGCGAACTCCTCGTTCCGCGTCTCTTCAGCTAGCACTGCACCTCTCCATCGCCAAGCCCCAGCAGCTCACCGCTCAGCGGAGGAACTCACCCGCGTGCTGAGCGAGATCCAGCAGCGGCCCTGGGAACACACCTAGGGCCACAGTAGCGACCGCTCCAACACCGATCGCCGTCAGCGTGGTCCAGCTGGGGCGTACCACCTCGGGGGCCTCGACTCCGGGGTCGGAGAAGAACATCAGCACAATGACGCGGATGTAGAAGAAGGCAGCCACCAGGCTCATCAGGACCGCCACGATGACCAGCCAGTACGCCCCGCCGGCCCAGGCGGCGACGAACACCGCCCACTTCCCGATGAAGCCGCTGGTCAGCGGGATCCCGGCGAAGCTCAGCAGGAAGAGCGCGAACACGCCCGCCACCATCGGCGACGTCTTGCCCAGCCCCGACCAGGAGGACAGCAGCGCCGCCTCGCCAGCCCGGCCGCGGACCATCGTCAGCAGGGCGAACGCCCCGATGGTGGAGACGCCGTAGGCGGCCAGGTAGAACATGATCGCGCCGACGCTGGAGATCGAGCCGGCAGGCTTGCCGGTGGCGAGCTGGGACGCGCCGACGAAGGCGGTCAGCAGGAACCCGGCGTGGGCGATCGAGGAGTAGGCCAGCATCCGCTTCACATCGGTCTGGGTGATCGCGAGCACCGAGCCGACCACCATCGTCGCCACCGCGATGATGCCCATCATCGGCTGCCAGTCCCAGCGGTCCGCGCCGAGGCCGACGTAGAACACCCGCAGCAGCGCCCCGACCGCTGCGATCTTGGTGCAGGCGGCCATGAAGCCGGTCACCGCTGTCGGCGCCCCGACGTAGACGTCGGGCGTCCAGGAGTGGAACGGGACCGCACCGACCTTGAACAGCAGCCCGACACCGAGCAGGCCGAGGCCGGCCAGCAGCAGGCCGTCGTTCTGGGTGCCGGTACGCAGTGCTGCGTCGATGTCGGCCAGCTTGAACGAGCCGGAGTAGCCGTACAGCAGGGTCACGCCGTAGAGGAAGAAGCCGGACGACAGCGCACCCAGCATGAAGTACTTCAGCGACGACTCCTGCGACAGCAGCCGGCGCCGCCTCGCCAGCCCGCACAGCAGGTAGAGCGGCAGCGACAGCACCTCGAGGGCGACGAACATCGTGATCAGGTCGTTCGAGGCCGGGAACAGCATCATGCCGGACAGCGCGAACAGCGCCAGCGGGAAGACCTCGGTGTGCTCGATCCTCGCCGCCACCGCCTCCTGTTCCATCGCGGTGCCGGGCACGGCCGCAGCCTGCGGCGCGAAGGCCGTCGCCCCGTTCTCCAGCCGGCGCTCGGCGAAGACCAGGAAGGCCAGCCCGCTGAGGATCAGCAGGGTCAGCCAGAGGAAGTAGGTCGGCCCGTCGACGGCCACCGAGCCGACGGCGGTGATGGCCTCGGTTCCGACGATCCAGTTCCGCAGCACCATGAAGATCGCGGCCAGGATGGAGATGAACGTCACCGCGAGCTGCACGTTGAAACGCAGCGCCCGCGGGAAGACCGCCTCCACCAGGACACCCAGGCAGGCGCCGGCGAAGATCAGGATGAACGGCATCAACAGGCCGTACTCGAGCTTGGGTGCGGTGATCTCCAGCACCGGCAGGAACAGAGCAGTCTCGGTCATTACTTGCCGCCCTCCGCGGTGATCTTGGGCGTCGGGTCGGACACGCCGACATGTTGGATGGTGGTCTGCATGGCGGGCTCGATCAGGTTGAGCATCGGCTTCGGGAAGATGCCGAGGAACAGGATGAGCAGCACCAGCGGGGCCAGCGCCCACCTCTCCCGCGCGGTGATGTCAGTCATCTTCGCCTCCACCATGGGTGTCACGGGCCCGGTCATCGTGCGCTGGTACATGATCAGGATGTAGAGCGCGGCCAGCACGGTCGCCAGCGTGGCCAGCACGCCGTAGACCGGGTAGCGGGAGAAGGTGCCGGCCAGCACCATGAACTCCGAGACGAAGCTGGACAGCCCCGGCAGCGCCAGTGACGACAGGCCGGAGAAGAGCAGCAGCCCGGCCAGCACCGGCGCCACCTTCTGCACGCCGCCGAAGTCGGCGATCGCCTGCGAGCCGCGCTGCCTGATCATGTAGCCGGCCAGCAGGAACAAGGCGCCGGTGGTGAAGCCGTGGTTGATCATGTAGAAGGTGGAGCCGGTCAGGCTCTGGCTGGTGAAGGCGAAGATGCCCAGCACCATGACGCCGAAGTGGCTGATCGAGGTGAAGGCGATCAGTCGCATCAGGTCCTTCTGGCCGATGGCCACGATGGCCCCGTAGAGGATCGAGATGACGGCCAGGATGACCACCACCGGGGTCGCCCAGGTGCTGGCCTCGGGGAACAGGCCGAGACAGAACCGGATCATGCCGAAGGTGCCGATCTTGTCCAGCACGCCGACCAGCAGCACCGACGCCCCCGCCGGCGACTGCTCCGCGGCATCCGGCAGCCAGGTGTGGAAAGGAACCATCGGCGCCTTGACCGCGAACGCGAACATGAAGCCGAGGAACAGCCAACGGCCGGTGTTGCCGGAGATGTTCAGGTTCATCAGGTCGGACAGCAGGTAGGTCGGCTGACCGGCCCGAGCCGACACCACATAGAGGCCGACCACCGCCGCCAGCATGATCAGGCCGCCGGCCAGCGAGAACAGCAGGAACTTGATCGCCGCGTACGAGCGTCGCGGACCACCGAAGCTGCCGATCAGGAAGTACATCGGGATCAGCGTCGCCTCGAAGAAGATGTAGAACAGCAGCACGTCGGTGGCCGTGAAGACGTAGAGCGAGAAGCTCTCCAGCACCAGCACCAGCGCGAAGAAGGCACGTGAGGTCCAGCGGCTGGCCTGGTCCGCGGAGTTCCAGCTGGCGACCAGCACCACCGGAACCAGCACCACGGTCAGCAGCACCAGAGTCAGTCCGAGCCCGTCGACGCCGAGTGCATAGTGGGCGCCGAACGCGCCGATCCACTTGTGCTGCTCGACGAACTGCATCCCACCGCCGTTGCTGTACTGCAGCGCCACCACCACGGCGATGACCAGGGTGAGGATCGAGAAGCCGAGACCGACCTGCTTGGCGGCCTTGCCCTTCACGAGGATCAGCGCCAGGGCGCCCACCAGCGGGACCAGGGCGAGAATCGTCAGCCAGGGAAGAGTCATAGTCATTGTCTGCTCTCTCTCAGCCCAGCCGGCCGAGGACGAGTACCGCTCCGACAACGGCGACGCCGACCACCATGGTCAGGGCGTACGACCGTACAAGACCGCTCTGCCAGCGACGCAGCCTGGTGGACAGGCCGGCGACCACGGCGCTACCACCGTTGACCGTACCGTCGATGCCCGACCGGTCCAGGGCGGTCAGCCCGGCGGTCAGACCCTGGCCGGGCCGCATGAACACCGCCTCGTTGAACGCGTCGCCGTAGATGTCGTTCCGACCAGCCAGCACCAGCGGGTTGCGGGTGTCGGGTGCCGTCTCGGGAACCGCCCGACGGCCGAACGCCAGCCAGCTCACCACGACGCCGAGGGCCACCACAACCAGGGTGACGACGCCGATCAGGCTGAAGTGCAGCAGTCCGGTCGCCTCGCCCTGATGGGCACCGCCGGTGGCCGGCTCGAGCCAGCCGCCGATCCAGTTGTTCAGCACCAGACCGCCGAAGATGGAGGCCACCCCGAGGATGATCAACGGGATGGTCATCACCAGCGGCGACTCATGCGGGTGCACGTCGTCCTTCCACCGCTTCCGGCCGAGGAACGTCATCAGCATCAGCCGGGTCATGTAGAACGCGGTGACTCCGGCGCCGACCAGGGCCAGTACCCCGACCAGGGTGTTGTGCTCGAAGGCAGCCTCGATGATGTGGTCCTTCGAGAAGTAGCCGGCGAAGAACGGGAAGCCGATGATGGCCAGGTAGCCGGTGGCGAAGGTGACGAAGGTGATCGGCATCACCCGGGCCAGCGCGCCGTAGCGCCGCATGTCCACATCGTCGTTCATGCCGTGCATCACTGAACCGGCCCCGAGGAACATGTTCGCCTTGAAGAACCCGTGGGTGAGCAGGTGGAAGATCGCGAACGCATAGCCCGCCGGGCCGATGCCGGCGGCGAGCATCATGTAGCCGATCTGCGACATGGTCGAGCCGGCCAGCACCTTCTTGATGTCGTCCTTGGCACAGCCGATCCAGGCGCCGAACAGCAGCGTCACCGTACCCACGATGACAACGACGGTGCTGGCCACCTCGGACTGGCCGAACACGGCGTGCGAGCGGGTCACCAGATAGACGCCAGCGGTCACCATGGTGGCGGCGTGAATGAGGGCCGACACCGGGGTGGGGCCCTCCATCGCATCCAGCAGCCAGGACTGCAGTGGCACCTGGGCCGACTTCCCGCAGGCGCCGAGCAGCAGCAGCAGGCCCATCACCGTGGCGAGGGTGCCGCCCATGCTCTCCGCACCCTTGTTGACGTCGATGAAGGCCGACGAGCCGAAGGTGGCCAGCATCAGCATGATCGAGATCGACAGACCCAGGTCGCCCACCCGGTTGACCACGAACGCCTTCTTGGCGGCGGTCGCGGCCGACGGCTTGTGCTGCCAGAAGCCGATCAGCAGGTAGGACGCCAGGCCGACGCCCTCCCAGCCGACGAACAGGATCAGATAGTTGTCGGCGAGCACCAGCAGCAGCATGGCCGCCACGAACAGGTTGAGGTAGCCGAAGAAACGACGGCGGCGCTCGTCGTGCGCCATGTAGCCGATCGAGTAGATGTGGATCAGGCTGCCGACGCCGGTGATCAGGAGGACGAAGACGATCGACAGCTGGTCGACCAGCAGTCCGACGCTGATGTTCCATCTACCGGTGGCGATCCACTCATACAGTGGCACCGACACGGCACGCGACTTCTCATCGGCGCCGAGCAGTTGGACGAACAGCAGCACGCCGATGAGGAACGAGGCGATCGGTGCCAGCGTGCCGAGCAGGTGGCCCCAGGAGTCGGCGAACCTCCCCGCCACCAGCAGCACAGCTGCGCTGAGGGCGGGGATGGCGACGAGCAGCCAGGCATAGGAGAAGATGCCCGATGCCGCGACCGGGGTGACGATTTCTAGCGGGTTCACCTTGGTCCTCTCAGAACTTCAACAGGTTCGCGTCGTCGACCGAGGCCGAACGTCTGGTCCGGAAGATCGCCACGATGATCGCCAGGCCGACGACCACCTCGGCAGCAGCCACCACCATCACGAAGAAGGCGGCGATCTGTCCGTCGAGCTGGCCGTGCATCCGGGAGAAGGTGACCAGGGCGAGGTTGGAGGCGTTCAGCATCAGCTCGACGCACATGAAGGCGACGATGGCGTTGCGCCGGATCGTGAAGCCGACAGCGCCGATCGTGAACAGCAGCGCCGACAGGACGATGTAGTTGTTCGGGTCCATCAGGCCCTGCCCTCCTCGTCCGCGCCGGAGCCGTCGGCGGCGATCGCCTTGACCGTCTTCTCCACCGGGGCCGACAGCTCATAGCTGTCCAGCACCACACCGCGCGCCTTGAGGGTCTCCGACACCGACAGCTCGGAGACCGAGCCGTCGGGCAGCAGGGCGGGGGTGTCGACGGCGTTGTGCCGGGCGAACACGCCGGGGGTGGGCAACGGTCCGGGATGCTGGCCGGTCTCGGCGTACTTGCGCATCCGCTCCTTCACCAGCTCGGGCTGCCGCTTCTTCTTGGTCAGCCGCTCCCGGTGAGCCAACACCATGGCCCCCAGCGCTGCGGTGATCAGGAGCGCCGAGGTCGCCTCGAAGGCGAACACGTAACGGGTGAACAGCAGCGCCGCGATGCCGGGGACGTTCCCGCCGTTGGCCTCGTTGGCCGCAGTCAGGCCGACCGGCTGGCCGACCAGCCCGTTGCCGACGGCGAACACCAGCAGCACCACGAAGGCCGCACCGGCAATGGCGGCCAGCGGACGCTGCCCCTTGATCGTCTCCACCAGCGAGTCGGCGGCGTCGACCCCCACCAGCATCAGGACGAAGAGGAACAGCATCAGGATCGCGCCGGTGTAGACGATGATCTGCACCGCGAACAGGAACGGCGCGTCCTGCGCCGCATACTGCACCGCCAGCGAGATCATCACCGTCGCCAGGCACATGGCCCCGTGGACCGGCTTCTTGGACAGCACCACACCGAGCGCGGCCAGCACCATGATCGGCGCGAGCAGCCAGAAGGCTACCGTCGGCCCGGTGACCATCGGTATCAGCAGGTTCACTTCCGGTTCCCCTTGCTCGTGTTGGTCTCGCTGGGCTTCTTGAAGCCCTTGTTCATCACCGGCGGTACGTAGGAGGAGATGTCACCGGCCCGGTCGTCCGGCCGGCCGGAGGCCGGCAGGCCGAGGAAGTAGGCCTGCTCGTCGTCACCGAGCTTGCGCTCATGCGGTGCCTCCTGCATTCCCGGCAGCAGCGGACCGAGCAGATCCTGCTTCTCGTAGATCAGCTTGGCGCGGCTGTCATCGGCGAGCTCGAACTCGTTCGTCATCGTGAGTGCCCGGGTCGGGCAGGCCTCAATGCACAGACCGCACAGGATGCAGCGCAGGTAGTTGATCTGGTAGACGCGGCCGTAGCGCTCACCCGGTGAATAGCGGCCACTCTGCTCGCCGTCGACGGCGTCGACGTTGTCGGCGCCCTCCACGTAGATCGCGTCCGCCGGGCAGGCCCAGGCGCACAGCTCGCAACCGACACACTTCTCCAGCCCGTCCGGCCAGCGGTTGAGCTGGTGCCGGCCATGGAACCGCGGTGCGGTCACCTTGGGCTTGAGCGGGTACTCCTGGGTGAAGGTCTTGCGGAACATCGTCTTGAACGTGACCCCGAACCCGGCAATCGGATCAAGCAGGCCCATCAGGAATCAGCTCCGTTCTCGGATCGGACGCTGTCGCGTCGCACAGTCGTGTCCTCAGGTTCGGCCTGCGCGCTCAGCACACCGGCCAGCTCGGGCAGTTCCTGGCCGGGCATCGGCGGCACCGGGTAGCCCCCGGCGAACGCGTCGAACTCGCCCTCGGGCTGCTGCTCCTCCTCCGGCTCCTCCTTGCCGCCCAGGAACGAGAAGGCGATCAGCCCGATGAAGATCACCGCGGCGACGATCCAGAAGCCCCTGGTCCGGAACCAGCCCTCCGCCGTTCCGACCCGGAACGCCGCCACGGCGACGATCCAGACCAGGGACAGGGGGATCAGCCAGCGCCAGCCGAAGCGCATGAACTGGTCGTACCGCAGCCGGGGCAGGGTGCCGCGGAGCCAGACGAACATGAAGAGGAAGACCAGCACCTTGAGCACGAACCACAGGACCCCCCAGTAGCCAGAGTCCAGGCCAGGGATCAGGTTGAACGGCAGCGGTGCGTGGAAGCCGCCGAGGAACAGCGTGGTGGCCAGCGCCGAGACGGTGATCATGTTCATGTACTCGGCCATGAAGAACATCGCGAACCGCATCGAGGAGTACTCGGTGTGGAAGCCACCCACGAGCTCACCCTCGGCCTCGGGCAGGTCGAACGGAGCCCGGTTGGTCTCGCCGATCATCGAGATGATGTAGATGGCGAAGGACGGGATCAGCACGATGGCGTACCAGCTGGGCAGCCCGATGTCGAAGCCGAACAGGTTCACCATCTGCGGGTGTGCCTGCGCGTCGACGATCTCGGAGGTGGACATCGAGCCGGCATAGAGGAAGACCGCCACCAGGCTGAGGCCCATCGCGACCTCGTACGAGATCACCTGGGCGCTGGAGCGCAGTCCGCCGAGCAGCGCGTAGGTGGAGCCGGACGACCAGCCGGCCAGCACGATGCCATACACACCGACGGAGGCGATCGCGACCACGAACAGCACCGAGACCGGCAGGTCGGACACCTGCAGCTGAGTGGTCCGGTCGCTGAAGGGCACCTTGACGGTGCCGGCGAACGGGATCACCGAGAACGCGGTGATGGCGGGGATGGAGCAGACGAACGGAGCCAGCATGAAGATGACCTTGTCGGCGGCCTTCGGCGTGAAGTCCTCCTTGAACATCAGCTTCATGCCGTCGGCGAGCGACTGCAGGCTGCCGAACGGGCCGTTCATGGTGGGGCCACGCCGGTGCTGCATCTTGCCGACGACCTTGCGCTCGAAGACGATGGTGAACAGCGTCAGCACCAGCAGCAGCACGAAGGCGAACAACGCCTTGATCAGCACCAGCCACCATGGGTCGTTGCCGAACAGGGTGAGATCCATCGGGGTGAGTCCTGCCCAGGTGGTCATACGACACTCCCCTCTCTCTGCTCAGCTGGGGCCACGTCGGCGGTCAGCGCGGCAGGGCCAATCCGTACCACATCACCGGCGGTGGTGGCCAAATGCTCGCCGACGCCCATTCCGGCTGAGCGGGTCGGGATCCAGACGACTCCGTTGACCATGTCGTCGACGATCTCCACCGGGAAGCTGACGGCACCGCGGTCGTTCGAGACGCTCACCCGGTCGGTGATGCCGGCTGCCGCGGCGGTGGCCGGGCTGAGCCGTGCCACCGGCCTGCGAACGGTGGCCGCGAGATGCGGCTCGCCGGCCATCGCCCGCGAGTCGTCCAGGCCGAGCCGCCAGGTGGCGAGAACGGCGGTGCTGTCCTCGGCAGCGCCGGGGCGACCGGCGCCGATCTGCGGTGCGGCGGCGCGGTCGCCGTCCCAGCGTCCGAGCTCGGCCAGCTCGGCCCGCGCCTGAGCTGCGGAGCGAACGCCGAGATCCTTGCCGAGCGCGTCGGCCAGCGCGGCCAGGACGCGCAGGTCGGTCATCGGGTTGGCCTGCTTGATCACCACCTCGAACGGACGCTCCCTGCCCTCCCAGTTGATGAAGGTGCCGGAGCGCTCCTCGATCAGGGCCACCGGGAACACGACGTTGGCGCGTTCGGTGACGGCAGAGGCCCGGGTCTCGATGCTGACCACGAAGTCGCTCTCCTCGAGACCGGCAAGGACCGACTGCGGGTCGATGAAGTCGACCGGGTCGACACCGGCGACCACCAGCGCCTTCAGCTCATGGTCGGCTGCGGCCAGCAGGATCTCGTCGCCGTCGCGGCCCTCCAGAGCCGGCAGCGAGCCAGCCCCCCAGGTGGTCTGGGTGTCGACGCGGGCGGCAGCGTCGGCCACCGGTCGACCACCGGGCAGCAGGTTCGGCAGGCAGCCCGCCTCCACCGCGCCGCGGTCGCCCGCCCGCCGTGGCACCCAGGCCAACCGGGCGCCGGTGCTCCGGCTGAGGTCCAACGCGGCGGTCAGTGCACCCGAGCTACCAGCAGCGCGCTCACCGACCAGGATGATCGACTCGGCGTCCAGCAGCACCTCCTCCGGCAGGGCGGCCAACGCCTCTGCCTCGGCACCGGGCACGGTCTTGATCACCGTTGCGCCCATCTTCCGGGCGCCGTTGCTGCGGAAGGGGGCGAGTGTCCACGACTTCAGCCCCCTCTTCCGGAACGCCTTGCGGAGCCGCAGGAAGATCATCCCGGCCTCCTCCTCGGGCTCCAGCGCCACCAGCAGCACCGACGAGGCCCGCTCGAGGTCGGCGAAGGTCACGCCGCGGCCGGTGCCGGCCACAGCGGCCGCCAGGAAGTCGGCCTCCTCGGCCGAGTGCGGCCGGGAGCGGAAGTCGATGTCATTGGTGCCGAGCACCATCCGGGTGAACTTCGAGTAGCCGTAGGCATCCTCGACCGTCAGCCGGCCACCGGTGAGCACCCCGACCGCGCCAGCCGCGCGTTGCAGACCGGCGACAACGACGTCGAGTGCCTCCTGCCAGGAGGCGGGCCGCAGCACCTCCCCGTCCCGGACCAGCGGTCGGGTGAGACGGTCGTCACCGCGGCCGTAGCGGAAGGCGAACCTGTCCTTGTCGGTGATCCACTCCTCGTTGACCTCGGGATCGTCACCGGCCAGCCGACGCATGACGGTGCCGCGCCGGTGGTCGACCCTGATGGCCGACCCGCAGGCGTCGTGCTCAGCGACCGACGGAGTGGAGACCAGGTCGAACGGCCGGGACCGGAACCGGTAGGCGGCACTGGTCAGGGCGCCGACCGGGCAGATCTGGATCGTGTTGCCCGACCAGTACGACTCGAACGGCTCCTTCTCGTAGATGCCGACCTGCTGCAGTGCACCGCGCTCCACCAGGGCGATGAACGGGTCGCCGGCGATCTGCTCGGAGAACCGGGTGCAGCGGGCACAGAGGATGCACCGCTCCCGGTCCAGCAGCACCTGGGCGGAGATGTTGATCGGCTTGGGGTAGGTCCGCTTGACACCCTCGAACCGGGTCTCGCCGCGGCCGTTCGACATCGCCTGGTTCTGCAGTGGGCACTCACCGCCCTTGTCGCAGATCGGGCAGTCCAACGGGTGGTTGATCAGCAGGAACTCCATCTGACCGTGCTGGGCCTTGTCGGCCACCGGCGAGGTCAGCTGGGTCCTGATCTGCATGCCGGGCGCCACCTCGAGGGTGCAGGAGGCCTGCGGCTTGGGCATCCCCCGGCCGTTACCGGCGTCGGGCACCTCGACCAGACACTGCCGGCAGGCGCCGACCGGGTCCAGCAGCGGGTGGTCGCAGAAGCGCGGGATCTCGATGCCGATCAGCTCGGCGGCCCGGATCGCCAGCGTCCCCTTGGGCACCGAGACCTCGACATCGTCGATGGTCAGGGTGATCAGGTCCTCACGCGGAGCGAGGTCGTCGGACTTCTTGGTGTCGGTGGTGACTGTCATACCGTCGCTCCAGATTCGGCGTCCGTCTTGGTGAACAGCGAGCTCTTCTCGTACGGGAACAGCTCCCAGGCCGGGGTGTGCATCGCGGCCTCGAACTCCTCTCGGAAGTACTGGATGGCCGAGGCGATCGGCGACACCGCGCCGTCGGCCAGCGCGCAGAACGACCGGCCGAGGATGTTGTCGCAGAGATCCAACAGCTTCTCGATGTCGCCCTCCTGACCCTGACCGGCCTCCATCCGGGTGAGGATCTGGACCAGCCACCAGGTGCCCTCCCGGCAGGGGGTGCACTTGCCGCACGACTCATGCTTGTAGAACTCGGTCCAGCGCTTGACGGCCCGGACCACCGAGGTGGTCTGGTCGAAGCACTGCAGCGCCTTGGTGCCGAGCATCGACTTGGCCGCGGCCACGCCCTCGTAGTCGAGCGGGATGTCGAGGTGCTCGTCGGTCAGGATCGGGGTGGACGAGCCGCCGGGGGTCCAGAACTTCAACTGGCCGCCGTTACGCATCCCACCGGCAAGGTCGAGCAGCTGACGCAGGGTGATCCCCATCGGTGCCTCGAACTGGCCCGGGTTGGCGACGTGCCCGGACAGCGAGTAGATCGTCATGCCCTTCGACTTCTCGGTACCCATCGAGCTGAACCAGGTGTCGCCGTTGGCCACGATGCAGGGCACCGAGGCGATCGACTCGACGTTGTTGATCACCGTCGGGCTGGCATAGAGACCGGCCACAGCCGGGAACGGCGGTCGTAGCCGGGGCTGCCCGCGCCGACCCTCCAGCGAGTCCAGCAGGGCCGTCTCCTCGCCGCAGATGTAGGCGCCCGCGCCGGCGTGCACCACGATCTCCAGGTCGACGCCGGTGCCGAGGATGTTCCGCCCGGCGTAACCGGCCGAGTACGCCTCACGGACCGCCTGCTGCACCCGGCGGATGACGTGCAGGACCTCACCACGGACGTAGATGAAGGCGTACTTAGCCTTGATCGCGTACGCGGAGATGATCACCCCTTCGACCAGCGTGTGCGGGCTGGCCATCATCAGCGGGATGTCCTTGCAGGTGCCCGGCTCGGACTCGTCGGCGTTCACCACCAGATAGGTGGGGTTCGGGTTGTTCTTGGGGATGAACGACCACTTCATCCCGGTCGGGAAGCCGGCGCCCCCTCGTCCGCGCAGGCCGGAGTCCTTGACCAGCGACACGACCTCATCGGGCTGCATGGCGAGGGCGGTCCGGAGGGCCTTGTAGCCGCCGGTGCGCTCGTAGTTGGAGAGCTTCCAGGCCCGGTCGTCGCCCCAGTTGGCGGTGAGGACCGGAGTCAGTGTGTCGGTCACTTGCCCTCCTCTGCGTGTTGCTGCCCCGCTGCCGGCACCTCAGGCGCCTGCCAGCCGTTGTCGCGTGCGATCTTGAGACCCAGCAGCGACTGCGCACCAGCGGTGGGGCCCTCGTCGGCCCGGCCGTCGGGGAAGCCGGCCAGCACCCGCTCGGCCTCGGTCCACTTGCAGACCCGGGCACCGCGGGTGGCGGATACCTCTTCGCCGTTGCGGAGCCGGTCGACGACCTCCCTGGCGGAGTCGGGGGTCATATTGTCGAAGAACTCCCAGTTGACCATCATCACCGGCGCGAAGTCGCAGGCGGCGTTGCACTCCAGGTGCTCGAGGGTGATCTTGCCATCCTCGGTGGTCTCGTCATTGCCCACACCCAGGTGGTCCTGCAGGCTGGCCAGCACCTCGTCGCCGCCCATGATCGCGCAGAGGGCCGTGGTGCAGACCCCGACGTGGTACTCACCCATCGGCTTGCGCTTGTACATGGTGTAGAAGGTGGCCACGCCGCTGACCTCCGCGGTCGAGATGCCCAGGATCTCCGCGCAGGCCTCGATCCCGGCCGGGGTGACCCGGTTCTCCACACTCTGCACCAGGTGCAGCATCGGCAGCAGCGCCGACCGCGGCTGCGGGTAGCGGGCCGCGATCTGGCGCATCTCCTCCAGCGTCTTCTCGGTGATCATGGTGGTCTGGTCACCGGAGAAGTCGACACCACCGGAGTCCTCGAAGTGGGTCTTCATGCCGTGCTCGCCGCTCATCGGTCGACGCCTCCCATCACAGGGTCGAGACTGGCGACGGCTACGACGACGTCGGAGACCATGGCCCCCTCGCAGAGGGCCGGCATCGCCTGCAGGTTGACAAAGCTGGCGTCCCGGAAGTGGGCCCGGAACGGGCGGGTGCCACCGTCGGAGACGACGTGGGCGCCCAGCTCACCGCGGGGACTCTCCACCGGGACGTAGGCCTGGCCGGGCGGCACCCGGAAGCCCTCGGTGACGAGCTTGAAGTGGTGGATCAGGGCCTCCATCGACTCGCCCATGATGTGCTTGATGTGCTCGTTGGAGTTGCCCATCCCGTCCGAGCCGATGGACAGCTGCGCCGGCCAGGCGATCTTGGCGTCGTCCACCATCACCGGCTGGCCCTTCATCTTGCCCAGCCGCTCGACACACTGCTCGATGATCCGCAGGCTCTGCCACATCTCGTCCAGCCGGATCCGGAACCGGCCGTAGGCGTCGGCGTCGGTCCTGGTGACGACGTCGAAGTCGTAGGTCTCGTAGCCGCAGTAGGGCTGCATCTTGCGCAGGTCCCACGCGTAGCCCGTCGAGCGCAGCGGCGGACCGCTGATGCCGAGCGCCATGCAGCCGGCCAGGTCGAGCTCGCCGACGCCGACCAGCCGCCCCTTGAAGATCGGATTCTCATTGCACAGGGCCGCATACTCCGGCAGGTGTTTCTTCATCCACGCCACCAGGTCCTTGACGTGGTCGATGGCGTTGTCGGGAATGTCCTGTGCCACCCCACCCGGCCGGATGTACGCATGGTTCATCCGCAGGCCGGTGATCAGCTCGAGCGCGTCCAGCACCTTCTCCCGCTCGCGGAAGCCGATGGTCATCACGGTCAGCGCGCCGATCTCCATGCCGCCGGTGGCGATGCAGACGAAGTGCGACGACAGCCGGTTGAGCTCCATCATCAGCACCCGGATGACGCTGGCCTTCTCCGGGATCCGGTCCTCGATGTCGAGCAGCCGTTCCACCCCGAGGCAGTAGGTGGCCTCCTGGTAGAGCGGGGACAGGTAGTCCATCCGGGTGCAGAAGGTCACGCCCTGGGTCCAGGTGCGGTACTCCATATTCTTCTCGATGCCGGTGTGCAGATAGCCGATGCCGCAGCGGGCCTCGGTGACCGTCTCACCGTCCATCTCCAAGATCAGCCGGAGCACACCGTGCGTCGACGGGTGCTGCGGACCCATGTTCACCACGATCCGCTCGTCGCCGCGCTCGGCCTGCTCGGAGACGATCGAGTCCCAGTCCTGCCCGGTCACCGTGTAGACATGGCCCTCGGCCGTGTCGTCAGCGTTGCCCGGCGCGTACGGGTCGGTGCCCGCGTGGGTGGTAGTCATCAGTTGTAGCTCCTCCGCTGATCAGGTGGCGGAATGGTGGCGCCCTTGTACTCCACCGGGATCCCGCCGAGCGGGTAGTCCTTGCGCTGCGGGTGGCCGGGCCAGTCGTCGGGCATCAGGATCCGGGTCAGCGCCGGGTGTCCGTCGAAGATGATGCCGAACATGTCGAACGTCTCCCGCTCGTGCCAGTCCGCAGTGGGATAGGTCGACACGACGGAGGGGATGTGCGGGTCCGAGTCGGGTGCGGACACCTCGAGCCGGAGCCTGCGGTTGTAGGTCATGGACTGCAGGTGGTAGACGGCGTGCAGCTCAGCGCCGGTGTCCGCCGGGTAGTTGACGCCGGAGACGCTGCTGCAGAACTCGAACCGCAGATGCGCGTCGTCACGCAGATGCCGCACCAGCACGGGCAGGTGCTCACGGGCCACGTGGAAGGTGATCTCACCGCG
This sequence comes from Microlunatus panaciterrae, assembly GCF_016907535.1. NCBI lineage: Bacteria > Bacillati > Actinomycetota > Actinomycetes > Propionibacteriales > Propionibacteriaceae > Microlunatus > Microlunatus panaciterrae. The sequence continues at coordinate 2,609,528 of NZ_JAFBCF010000001.1, read as the reverse complement.
GTGGATGACGACCTTGGTGATCACCTCGCCGTAGTTGGGGACGAGCGCGCCGACCCGGTCGTAGACCTGGTCGTACCAGCCACCGAACGGCGGCTGCGAGCCGGCCGGGAACTCGACCACCCTGGTCAGGCCGCCATAGCCGGAGGTGTCGCCCGTGCCGCGGACGCCGAACATGCCCTTGCGGGTCGCCAGCACCTCGGTACGACCGGGTGCGACCTGCATCTTCTCGATCTCGGCGGTGGCCGCCTCGGAGTCCTCGGAGGAGATGTCGGGCGCCGGCGGGGTCACCGGGGCCGGGTTGCCGGTCACCGGAAGGGCCGGCTCGGGCTGCACCGGCGCGCCGGTCTCCGGAGTCTTGTCCTCAGTCACCGCAGCAGCCCCTTCATCTCGTGCGTGGCCGGCGCCTCCAGCGCGACCTGCTCGGCCTCGGTCTGGGCGTTCTCGGCGTTGATGCCGATCGGCGTGTGCGCCACCTTGTCCCGCAGCTTGAACATGGCGTCGATCAACATCTCCGGTCGCGGCGGGCAGCCAGGCAGGTAGATGTCCACCGGGACGACGTGGTCGACGCCCTGGACGATCGCGTAGTTGTTGAACATGCCGCCCGAGCTGGCGCAGACCCCCATCGCCAGCACCCACTTGGGGTTCGGCATCTGGTCGTAGATCTGGCGCAGTACCGGGGCCATCTTTTGGCTCACCCGGCCGGCGACGATCATCAGGTCGGCCTGGCGCGGTGAGGCCCGGAAGACCTCCTGGCCCCAGCGGCCGGAGTCGTAACGCGGAGCGCCGTACGTCATCATCTCGATCGCACAGCAGGCCAGGCCGAAGGTGGCCGGCCAGAACGACGCACTGCGCATGTAGCCGAACAGGCCCTCGAGAGTGGTCAGCAGGACGCCGCTCGGGAGCTTCTCTTCAACGCCACCCATATCAGTCCTCGCTTCTTGGTTGCGTGCCAGTGGTGCCCGGTGCCGGGGGCAGGGTGCCGGAGGTCAGTCCCATTCCAGGCCTCCCCGGCGCATCACGTAGAAGTAGGCGACGAAGACCGTCGCAATGAACAGCACCATCTCGACCAGCGCGAACACGCCCATGCTGTCGAAGGCCACCGCCCACGGGTAGAGGAAGACGATCTCGATGTCGAACACGATGAACAGCATCGCGGTGATGTAGTACTTCACCGGGAACCGGCCACCGCCCACCGGCTGCGGCGTGGGCTCGATCCCGCACTCGTACGAGTCGTACTTGGCCCGGTTGTAGCGGCCGGGCCCGACGAGCAGGCTGGTGATGATCGTCAGCGCAACGAAGCCCGCGGCGATCGCGAACAAGACGATGATCGGCACATAGGGGTTCACCGGCTAGCTACCCTTCGGTTTGGTGGGAGGGGTGACATCTGGCGCTGGGCGTGGCTCAACCTGTCCATCGCAGCGTCAAGTCGGCACGGCGTCAAGTCGCCGAGCCCGGAGGACGAGGAGACAACAGACCCAGGGCCTGTCGACGGGCCGTGGCGCAACCCGATCAAGGCTGCTGACATCGTCACTCCTGCTAGTTGTTTCGGAAAGGCGTCCGGGGACGTCCCGCGCTCGTGAATTCCTTCACTATCTCTGGGACAGTCTATGACCATCGGTACTCGCCCGTCATCCGGGTGGCCATCTGTCGGCTCGGCGATTCCCCTGTCCTGCAAGGGATATCTCCCAGATTTACGTGATCACATCCTTGCGTAAATCACCTGTCCCGTGGTTCCTTCCATGAACGGGCCACGCTCGAGCATCGGGTGGCAGCCAGTGGTCCTGATCGGGGCTCGAACCGAGCCACCCGCTGCCGTTCGACGCGCACCACGTTGTCCACAGCCTTGGCGCTCTCCTCTTTCCCCACCCACTCTGCGGCGCAGGCTGAGCAGATGAGGACATTGACCCGATTCGAGTCCGAGCTCCGGCAGGCCCATCGACCGAGGTCCGCCGCCGAGCTCAGGTCGGCCGGGGTGAGCCGTGGGTCGACCCGAGGTCGAGCGTGGCGGAGCACCAGCCGCGGCTACTTCGCGCCCGCCCTCGATCCGGTAGTCGGTCTGACCACGACACAGCGGATCCTGGACGCCTACCCGCTGGTAACCGAGCGGGGCGCGATCGGCGGCTGGGCCGCCGCCTTCATCCAGGGTGTCGACCTGCTCGACGGCCGCGACCCCTGGACCATGCGACCGGAACCGGTCCAGATCTGTCTCGGTGCCGATCTCGGCCGACAGTCAACCGACAAGATCAGGTACTCGCGGGACGAGCTTCCCGGCGACCAGGTGGTCGAGCGCTGCGGCATCCGGGTTACGCGTCCGTTCCGCACCGCCCTCGACGGCGCCAGGCTGGCCCGAGACTTGGTGGAGGCCGTCGTGTTCCTCGATGCGATGTCGAAGGCCGGCACCGTCGAGCTCAGCGACCTGGCGCGGTACATCGGCACCGCCGCCCGTCAGCGGTGGATCACCAGGGCGCGACGGGCGGTCGTCCTAGCCGATCCGAACACGCTGAGCACCTGGGAGTCACGGCTGCGGCTGTTCTATCTGCTGCAGGCCGGTCTGCCGAAGCCGCTGGTCAACCAGCCGCTGTTCGACCTCCGGGGCAATCTCGTCGGCGTTCCCGACCTGCTCGACCTCGAGGCCGGCCTGGTGACCGAGTTCGACGGGCAGGGCCATCGGCTCCGGGACCAGCACAACCGCGACAACGTACGCGAGGAGAAGTTCGAGGCGCTCGGCCTGGTGGTCACGCGAGCCGACAGCCTCGACCTGCGCCGACACCGGGCGGAGCTGCGGCAGCGGCTGCGAGCAGCCCATCGGCGCGGTCTCCAGCGTGACCGGAGTCGGGACCGGTGGACGATCCGGCCACCGGAGTGGTGGGACGATCCGTGGGACTCCCTGACCGCCGCGGACAAGACGGCGCTGCTCGGCTGAGCCGAGTGGCAGCCAGTGGTCGGATTGGGGGCGCAAACCGAGCCACCCGCTGCCGTTCGGCGGGGGCTACTCCCCCAGGGCGTCGCGCATCGGGACCAGCTTGGCGTTGGACTCGGCCAGCTCGGCCTCCGGGTCGGAGCCGGCGACGATGCCGCAGCCGGCGAACAGCCTGATCTGGTTGGGGTCGGTCGCCGACAGCTGGCCGCAGCGCAGCGCGATGGCCCACTCACCGTCGCCGTGGGCATCCACCCAGCCCACCGGACCGGCATACCGGCCCCGGTCCAGATGCTCCAGCTCGGCGATGGTCGCCCGGGCGACGTCGGTCGGCGTGCCGCAGACCGCAGCACTCGGATGCAGCGCCGCGGCCAGGACCAGCGAGTTGGCGACACGGTCGGCGACGGCGGTCACATCGGTCGCGAGATGGAGCACATTGGGCAGCGCCAGCACGTACGGCGCGTCGGGCACGTTCATCCCCGAGCAAAACGGGCTCAGCGCTCGGGCCACCGAGCTGACCGCGTACTCGTGCTCCTCCAGGTCCTTGCTCGACTGGGACAGGGCGGCGGCCAGGGCGAGGTCGCGGTTGTTGTCGCCGGAGCGGCGGATGGTGCCGGCCAGCACTCTCGAGGTGGCCAGGCCGGCTTCCCGACGCACCAGCATCTCGGGAGTCGCGCCGACCAGACCGTCGACGAGGTAGGTCCAGCAGCGGCTGTACTCCTCGGCCAGCCGCTGCACCAGCCAGCGCGGGTCGATCGGGCCGTCGGAGAAGGCGAGCAGGTCCCGCGCCAGTACCACCTTGTCGAACTCTCCGGCGTTGATCCGCGCCACCGCCTGGGCGACGGCGGCCTCCCACTCGGGCCCGGTCAGCGAGCCGTCGGCATAGCTCACATTCCGGGGCGGGCAGGGCGGGTCGGGCAGGGACATGCCGACGCCACCCGGCTCGACGCCGATCCGGGTCAGCCAGCTGCGCCCGTTGCGCCGGCCGATGATCGTCTCCGGCACGATCAGTGTGGACTGGTCCGCGGAGTTGTTCGGGTCGAAAACGAAGGTGCCGAAGGCGATCAGGCCGGATCCGGCCGGTGGATCGTCCAGCTCGGACTCGATGATCACGCTGCCGGCCAGGTCGGACCACCACTCCTCGGCCTCGGAGATGGTGAGCGCCTTGTGCCGGACAACCTCGCCGAAGCCCACCATGCCGTCGCCCTGTTTGATCCAGGCGTACGCGTCCTGGCGCGGCATCCACCTGGCGAGCGGGCCGGGGTCGGCGATCTCCACCGTATGGGCGCGAAGCGGCGGCGCTGAGTCTGGTGGCCACGTCACGTCGCCAGCGTAGTGCGCCCTCGAACCGCCGGACCAATCTGTCCGACCCCTCGGCGACGAACACCAGATGTGACTGACACCAGGGAACGGACGGACTCCCGGCCCGGCGCGGAGCCGCAGGACCAGCCCGCCGCCGGCTGGCGACTGGCGGCCGGTCTGGCCGCAGCGGCTGCGGCGATCGGAGCCGGCCACGGGGTCGCGGCCCTGGTGAACCCCAACGCCTCCCCCTTGATCGCCGTCGGATCCAGCCTCATCGACGTCGCCCCGACACCGGCCAAGGAGTTCGCCGTCCGGACCTTCGGCACCGCCGACAAGCCGGTGCTGGTGACTGGCATCGCCGTCGTGCTGCTGCTCATCGCTGCCCTGCTCGGCCTGCTGGCGTGGCGACGTCGGCCGGTGGCGCTGACCGGCATCGCCCTGCTCGGGGCGGTCGGGGTGCTGGCGGCGACACTGCGTCCGGGCGCGACGCCCTGGGATGCACTGCCGTCGGTGGCCGCGGGGCTGGCCGGCCTGGTGGCTCTCGACCGGGTCAGTCGGATCGGCGGTCGCAGCCGTACCGCCGGGTCGGCCCCGCACCCGTCCCGCCGCGCCCTGCTGGCCGGCATCGGGGCCACCGCACTGACTGCCGCCGTCCTCGGCGGAGGAGGGATCGTGGTCAGCCAGCTCCGGCTGGCCGGCGCCGAGGCCCGACGGAGGCTGGGGTTGCCCTCACCCGGATCGCGGTCGGCGCCGGTGCCGGCCGCAGCACAGGTCGAGGGGAACACCCCGTTCCTGACCTCGATCGACGACTTCTACCGCGTCGACATCGCCCTGGTGACCCCTCGGATCGACCCTGACCAGTGGAGCCTGACCATCGACGGCCTGGTCGACCGCCCGCTGACCCTCAGCTACCGACAGCTGCTCGAGCTGCCGATGATCGAGCGCAACATCACCATGACGTGTGTCTCCAACGAGGTGGGCGGGCCCTATGTCGGGACAGCAAGCTGGCTCGGCGTCCCCTTCACGGAGATCATCAAGCGGGTCGGCGTCCAGACGGGCGTCGACCAGGTGTTCAGCTACTCCAGCGACCAGGGCTACACCTGCAGCACGCCCTACCAGGCGGTCAGTGACGGCCGGGACGCGATGATCGTCGTCGGGATGAACGGCGAGGTGCTGCCGGACAAGAACGGGTTCCCCGCCAGGATGCTGGTCCCCGGGCTGTACGGCTTCGTCTCCGGTACCAAATGGCTGGAGCGGATCGAGTTCACCCGCTACGACCGGCGTACGGCGTACTGGACCAGCCGCGGGTGGGCCACCCAGGCGCCGATCCTGACCCAGAGCCGGATCGACGTGCCGAAGTCGCTGGGCATGCTCAGCAAGGACAAGCCGGTGCTGGCCGGCGTGGCCTGGGCCCAGCACCGCGGGATCGAACGGGTGGAGATCAGAATTGATGGCGGGCCCTGGCAGCAGGCCACCCTGGCTGACGAGGCCGGCGTCGATCTGTGGCGGCAGTGGTCCTTCGTCTACCGCGGCCCGGCGGGCCGGCACACCGCCGAGGTCCGGGCCACCGACAAGTCCGGCAAAACCCAGCCGGAGAGGCGCACCAAGGTGTTCCCCTCCGGCGCCCGAGGGTGGCACCAGATCCGCTTCACGGTCGAGTGACGGCCGGTCCGGAAACCCGTTTGCGGGGGGTAGCCCGGGTTGACAGCATGGGCCGATGCCGCAGCCACTCACCATCCCGGCCCGGGCCACTGCCCGTCGGCCGCACTGGCAGGACCTGCCCGCCGCGGTGCGTGGTCTCGTTCAGGATCAGCTGCGGGCTGGGGTGGCGCGCGCCATCTCGCAGGACAGCGGGTTCACCCCAGGGTTCGCGTCCCGGCTGCTGCTGACCGACGGCACCAGCGTCTTCGTCAAGGCCACCAACCCCGAGCAGGAATGGACCCGGCAGGCCTACCGGGCTGAGGCCGCCAAGCTCGCCCTGCTGCCGACCGCCGTACCGGTGCCGCGGCTGCGCTGGAGCTATGACGGCGACATCGACGGTGCCGCCTGGGTGATCCTGATCTTCGACGATGTCGGGGGCCGGCCCCCGCAACGACCCTGGAGTCGGACCGAGGCGCGGCTGGTGCTGGACACCGCAGGAGCCATGAGCCGTACCCTCACACCGGCGCCGGCCGGTGCCGACTGGATGACGCTGGCCGAGGAGTTCGCAGCCGAACGCGGCCGCTGGGACGAACTGCCTGCCGAGGGGATCTGGCTCACCCGTCGCGAGGAGGCTCGTGCCCTCGCCGACGAGGCTCTGCAGCTCTGCACCGGCGAGACCCTGGTGCACTGTGACCTGCGCGACGACAACGTGATCATCGGCCGGGACCGGGCGGTGTGGTTCTGCGACTGGAACTTCACCGTCGTCGGTCCGGCCTGGGCCGACTCGGTCTCACTGGCGGTCTCGATGCACGGCGACGGGCTGGACGCCGACGTGCTGCTCGCCGACAGCCAGCAGCTCAGCCGCGCCGACCACGAGGCGATCGACTGCTTCCTGGCGCTGCTGATCGGCTACTTCAGACATGCGGGGGCCCAGCCGGCACCGCCCACCTCTCCCTACCTTCGCGCCCACCAACGCTGGTATGCCGACGTCGCCACCGACTGGCTGGCTCAGCGTCGTTGCTGGTGACCGAGGAGTTCTCTGAAAAGATGGTCACCATGACGGCCACAGCGACCTCCCCGACCGACGACAGCACGTTGACCACGGTCGAGATGTGGACCGACGGGGCGTGCAAGGGCAACCCCGGCGTCGGCGGCTGGGGGGTGGTGATGCGCTCGGGTGGGCACGAGCGCGAGCTGTTCGGCGGCGAGGAGGTCACCACCAACAACCGGATGGAGCTGACGGCCGTGATCGAGGGGCTGCGCGCCCTGACCCGGCCCTGTCAGGTCACCCTGCACGTTGACTCGGTCTACGTGATGAAGGGGATGAGCGAGTGGCTGCCCGGCTGGAAGCGCAACGGTTGGCTGACCGGCGCCAAGAAGCCGGTCAAGAACGTCGATCTCTGGCAGGCTCTCGACGCCGAGGTCAACCGGCACCAGGTCAGCTGGAAATGGGTCCGGGGCCATTCCGGCGACCCGGGCAACGAACACGCCGATGCCCTCGCGAACCGGGGTGTGGAGCAGGTCCGAGCCGGTTGAGGCGAATCGCTCCCGTAGGTCCAGCATGGTGAACCTCGCCCTCGGCGGCATCTTCGCGGTGTTGTTCGTGTCCTGTCAGGCACGCGACAAGCGGCAGCTGCGGAACGGAGTGCTGCTGGTGCTGGCAGCCGGCTTCACCCTGAACGGGGTGGTGCAGCAGCTGTCGGTCTGGTTCCCGTGGGTGCGCTGGGTCTACCTGGCCCAGGTGCTGCTGGTGCCCTTCGGCGTCATGGTGCTGGCAGCGTTCCTGGTCGTCAACGGCGTCACCATGCTGCGCCGCGAGGGGTGGGGTTTGGGCAACCTGCTGGCACTGCTCGCCGGGCTGGTGCTGCTGTTGTTACCGGCGGCCGCCCTGCTCGGGGTGCGGAGCCGGCAGCCGTTGGCGCTGGGACTGTCGGCGCTGGCGTTCTTCCTCTGCTGCTACCTCGGCTGCGTCTTCGTCGTGTTCCTGGTCTACGCGGTGGTGTACGGGCGGATGAAGCACGACATCGAACCAACTGCAGTGGTCATCCTCGGCTCGCAGCTGGTCGACGGCGCGGTGCCACCGCTGCTGGCCGCCCGGTTGGACAAGGGCCTGGAGATCTATGCCCGTCAGCACCGGCTCGGAAGACGGGTGTGGCTCGTCCCGTGCGGCGGACAGGGTGTCGACGAGCCTCGAACGGAGGCGGCCGGGATGGCCGAGTACCTGGTTGAGCACGGCGCCGACCCGGCCGACGTGCTGCCGGAGAACCACTCCACCAATACCGAGGAGAACCTCCGCTTCGCCGGCCAGGCTTTGCGGGAGGCGGGGGTGGATCCGCCCTACCTGGTGGCGACGAACAACTATCACGTGCTCCGGGCGGCACTGCTGGCCCGGCGCCTCGGTGTCCCGGCCGAGGTGGTCGGTGCTCCGACAGCGGGCTACTACCTGCCCAACGCCTTCCTGCGGGAGTTCGCTGCGGTGCTGGTCGAGCACCGCCGGCTCAATGCCCTGCTGTGCCTGCCGATCCTGGCCTTCACCGTGCTGCTCGTACTGGCTGTCACCCCGGCAGGCTGAATCACCTCGCCAGCGGGGGCGACTCAGCGCTTGCGCTGCTGGGCGGCGGCCGATGCCTTGGCCGCCTTCGCCTTCTGCTCGGCCAGCTGACGCTGCTGCTCGGCCTGCTTGGCGCGCATCGCCTCCGCGTCGAAGGAGCCGAAGAGCAGCAGGGCGGCGATCCCGGCGATCACGAAGGACCAGATCGGCGAAAGGCCCAGCAGCATCGGTGCGGTGATCAACAGGCAGACGTCGAAGCCGCGGAACAGGTTCGTCATCAGTCCCGGCGGAAAGGCGCCCGCCTGGGTGGAGACCATCGGCGCCCCGAAGTCGACCCCCTTGGCCATCGTCCACCGGACCGCGCCCAGGAAGCCGGCCGAGGCCGTCGCCAGAGCCATCAGGAAGGCTGCCGGTACGGTGCGATCGACCGCGCCCTCCCCGAAGCCCACGAATGCGGCTGTCGTCGCCAGCGCCCAGATCGCGGCGATCCCGGCCGGCACGGCCACCGACGCCCGCTTGATCGCCCCCGGCGAGAACGGCAGGCAGCGGGCCAGCCCGCCGGTGCGGGTGAGCACCCGTAACCCGCCCAGCAGCGGGATCATGGCGCCGAACAGCGCCAGCCCGGCGAACACGGGCGTCAGGCTGCTCATCCCCAGCGCATCCGCCGCGTAGGGCACCACCAGCGTGGCCCCGACAGCGATCAGCGGCTGCGGGAAGCGCAGCAGCCGGTGCAGCTCACGCCAGACGATGGCCTGCAGGCCCAGACCACCACCCCGCTTGGGATGGACATGTCCCTTCTCCACCGCACGCCGCTCCACCACGATGTCGCGGGCGAGACCGATGTCCAGGGCGAAGAACGCCCCAGAGATCCCGCTGACCAGGGCGCCACCGCTGAGCAACCGGGTACGACGGATCCGGTTCAGCCTGAGCCCGGCCAGCACCGCACTGGCGGCCAGCACCAGAATGCCGAAGCCGGTCATCACCAGGCCGAGCTCGACGCCGAGGTCGGAGGAGAGGCCGAGGCTGAGCCAACCGGCGGCCACGCTGATCACCAGCAACAGGGCCGCCAGCCCGAGGGTGCCGAAGATGTAGGTGAAGGTCCGGGCCAGCCAGGTGCGCTCGATGCCCTGCTGGGCCGCAGCGAACGCCACCGCAGCAGCCGCGGCAGCACCGGTGGCGCCGGCCCAGACGCCCACGTTGGCCGCATGCGACCCCGTCAGGGCGGAGATCAACCCGCCGGCGGCCGCCCCGATCACAGCAGCACCGACGATGGCGCCGACCAGTCGGGCGGCCAACAGCTTCGACCGCTGGATGGGTGCGTCGAGGAGCCAGAAGCCCTCGGCCGCCGAGGCGAGCACCGGTCCGAACAGCCGGCTGACCGCGAGTGCGGCGGCCACCGCACCGGCGAACGCGGCCCAGGGCAGCACCGCCCGCGCCGACAGGCAGGAGACGCTGTCACACCTCGACACCACCGCCTGGGCCTGGATGATGACGTTGATGATCATCGCCCCGATCATCAACGCTGCGATCACCACGACGTAGGCGTCGTGGAAGGCCTCCATCAGGTTCTTGGTGGCCCGGCCGGTGCGCCAGTCCTTGATCAGCTGCTTCAGCTCGCGGGGGCTGGCGGGCTGGAGCGTCGGTGTGTCGTCGTCGAACGTGGTGTCGGGGCTGCTCATTCGCGTGACGCCCCCAGCTTGACCTCACGGGTGGCCACCGTCTGCACCAGGCTGGGCTCATGGCTGGCGAATACGATGGCCAGACCCTTCTCACGCTCGGACTTCAGCCGCTGGGCCAGCCAGTTGACCCCCTCGACGTCCAGGCGTTGCTCGGGCTCGTCCAGCACCAGCAGCCTGCGCGGACGGACGAACGCGGTGGCGAGCGCCAGCCGCCGGCGTTGTCCCGAGGACAGCGTTCCGGGCAGCTGCCCGGACTGCGGGATCAGCTGCACCTCCTCCAGCACCTCGTCGACGGCCTCGTCGGGTTCGGCGATGCCGTGCGCCCTGGCCAGCAGGTCGAGATGCTCGACCACACTGAGGTCGGGGAAGAAGTCCAGATCGTCGATCACGGTCGCCACATCGCGCCGGATCTGGGCGGACGTCTCCGACATCGGATTTCCGCAGACCTCGATGGTCCCCTCGTCCGGCCGGTCGGCTCCGATCAGGCACCGCAGCAGCGTCGACTTGCCGGCCCCGTTGCGCCCGGTCAGCGCGACCGCCTCACCGGCCCGCACCTCGAGACTGAACTTCTCGAAGATGGTGACGGGGCCGAAGGCTCGTTTGAGCCCGGACGCCTTGAGAACCACAGACCGCTTTGCCATGTGCTCGATTCTCCCCCTTGCACCAATCCGACTGGTGCCCGGTACCGAACTAGGGCCGAGAGACAAACGCTGGCTCTCCCCGAACTCGTCCTCCAGGAGGAACATCGTGTCCAAGACGTCTCGCATCACCAAGATCGCGGCCCTGACCGCAGCCATCGTCTTCCCGCTCGGCCTGGCCGCCTGCAGCGGCGGCGACAGTGCCAGCGCCGGCGGCGAACCCTCCGCCGCCGCGTCCAGCGCACCGGCCTCGAGCATGGCTCCGTCGCCCAGCATGAGCATGGAGTCGTCCGGCTCCGCCGACGCCCCGTTCGGTGCCGCCTGCTCGAAGGTGCCCACCAGCGGCAAGGGGTCCTTCGACGGCATGTCCAAGGATCCGGTCGCCACCGCGGCCAGCAACAACCCGCTGCTCACGACGCTGGTCGCCGCCGTCGGCAAGGCCGGCCTCGGCGACACGCTCAACACCACCGATGACATCACCGTCTTCGCGCCCACCGACGACGCGTTCGCCAAGCTCGACAAGAAGACCATGGACGCGGCCATGAAGGACCCCAAGGGTCTGCTGACCGACGTTCTGACCCTGCACGTGGTCCCGGGCCGGCTGGCGCCGAGCGAGCTTGCCGGTGAGCACAAGACCCTGAACGGCGCCACCATCAAGGTGGAGGGCTCCGGTGAGGATTTCACCGTCGACGGCAAGGCGATGGTGCTGTGCGGCAACGTGCAGACCGCCAACGCCACCGTCTACATCATCGACCAGGTGCTGTTGCCCAAGTCCTGACTCGGGCATCCTCACCGACCTCCCCGACCGACGACGACGTCGGCGCTCCCTCACGGTGCCCGGGCCCTGCCCGGGCACCGTGTCGCGTCCCGGCCGGGCTCCGCTCCGGCATCGCACCCGTCACCGCGGCTGTCAGACCCCCGTGGCAGGCTGACCGTGTGCCCGAACGCAAGGACTACCGAGCAACGCTGGCGAAACGCCGCACCGACGTGGCGTCGATGTTCGACGGCGTCGCCGCGCGCTACGACCTGGTGAACGACATCCTGTCCCTCGGCCAGGACCGGGCCTGGCGGACCCTGGTGCTCGAGGCCGTCGAGCCTCGGCCGGGAGACGCCGTGCTGGACCTGGCCGCCGGCACCGGCACCTCGAGCGAGCCGTTCGCCCGGGCCGGAGCGCACGTCTTCCCGACCGACCTCTCGCTGGGGATGCTCACGGTGGGCAAGCACCGCCAGCCCAACCTGAGCTTCGTCGCCGCGGACGCCCTCCAGCTGCCCTACGCCGACGACAGCTTCGATGCCGTCACCATCTCGTTCGGGCTGCGCAACGTCGAGCACACCGATGTGGCCCTGGCCGAGATGCGCCGGGTCACCCGCCCCGGCGGCAGGCTGGTCATCTGCGAGTTCTCCACCCCACTGTGGCGCCCGTTCCGGCTGGTCTACTCCAACTACCTCGTGGCCGCGATCCCGAAGATCGCCCGGCTGACCTCCTCCAACCCTTCGGCGTACGAGTACCTGGCCGAGTCGATCCTCAACTGGCCCGACCAGCAGAGGCTGGCAGAGCTGCTGGTCGACGCCGGTTGGTCCGAGGTCGAGTGGCGCAACCTCTCGGGTGGCGTGGTCGCGCTGCACCGCGCGAGGGCCTAGGCGATGACTGTTCTGCTCGGCGCCTACGCGGCCCGCAGCTGTGCGGTCAAGACGCACAACACCTTCGACAGGAGCATCCAGCCGGTCGCCGGCAGACCCGATGACGCGCTGGCCGAGCTCTTCGACGGCGGCGAGCAGTTCGAGCAGACCGTGCTGGCGGAGCTGCTGTCCACCTTCGGCGGCACGGTCGCCGACCTGCGTGGGCTGGACCAACAGCCCTGGCCGGCTCAGCAGGAGGCCTGCCTGCAGGCCCTGCGGGCCGGCACCGAGCTGGTCGTGGGCGGTGCCCTGCCGCCGGACCGGTCAGGTCACCGGGTCGGCCGGGTGGACCTGCTGATCCGCGGAGCCGACCAGCCCGATGGCACTCCCGGCTACCATCCGGCCGAGGTGAAGTTCCACCTGCTGCATGAGCGCCGACCGCAGACCACGACGCCGCGGCCCAACTCCACGATCAGCTACACCACCTTTCGCCGGCCGGCGCCGGCTGAGCGGCAGCAGCTGCCCGGGCTGGGCTTCCGGATCGGCAGCCGAGAGGCCGACCTGGTACAGCTGGCGCACTACCACCGGATGCTGCAGGCGGCGGGATTCGCGACGACCGAGGCGATAGCGGCCGTGATCGGCACCGATCTCACCCTCGGACAGCGGCTGATCACCTGGATGGACCTGGCAGAGCCTCTGGTCCGGACCTTCTCCCGGCGCAGCACCGACGGCTGGACCACCCGCAGCGTGCTGGAGCGCTACGACCACGAGCACGCCTTCCGGGTGAAGGTGGCCGAGGTGGCCCAGCTGCGCACCGGTAACGCCGACGACCCGGCGCCGCTGGTGCGACCGATCCGCACCAAGGAGTGTGACCGCTGCCTGTGGTGGGAGCACTGCCTGCCCCAGCTCGACCCGGCCGATGTGAGCCTCAACATCAACAAGAGCCCGCTGGACGTCCGCGAGATCAGCGCCCTGCGCAGTCGCGGCATAACGACGATCACCGATCTGGCCGACGCCGATCTCGGCAGCCTGCTGCCGGGCTACCTGCCGGAGGTGACCCATCGCAGCGGGGCGGAGGACCGGCTGCGCAAGGCTCACCGCCGGGCCCGGCTGCTGTCTGCCGGCACCGATCTGGTCAGGGAGACCTCCGGTCCGATCGAGTTGCCGGCGGCCGACCTGGAGATCGACTTCGACATCGAGACCTCGGCTGACCTGCGGGTCTACCTGTGGGGGTTCCTGGTCGACGACCGCCGCACGCCCGACCCGCCGACGTTCCATCATTTCAGCCGCTTCGCCGACCTGGACGCCCGAGCCGAGCTGGAGCTGGCTGTCGAGGCGCTGACCTGGCTGCGCTCCCTGGTCGAGGGCCCGGACACGGTCCGGGTGTTCCACTACAGCGCGTTCGAGGTGAACAAGATCCGCGAGCTCGCCCAGACGTCGATCGACCCGCTCCTCGACTGGGCCAGAGGGTACGCCGAGGCCGAGTTCGTCGACCTCTACGACGTGGTCCGGCAGCACTTCTTCGGGGTCAACGGGCTCGGGCTCAAGCAGGTCGCCAGCACGGGTGCCGGGTTCCGCTGGCGGGACGACGACCCCGGGGGGCTGAACTCGCAACGGTGGTTCCTCGATGCCGTGCACGGCGAGACCGAGGAGGTCCGGGCGCAGGCACGGCTGCGGGTGCTGGAGTACAACGAGGACGACGTCGAGGCGACGCTGGCGGTCCGCGGCTGGCTTCGGGCCCCCTCCGACGGCTGGACCTGACCGGTGCGTGTCTCACAGAATGATGGGGTGCTCACCTCCAACGGCTATCTGCTCAGTGACGCCCCCGACCGGCTGGGTGAGCTGCGCGCCGCTCCCGACTCGGAGCGCGGCGATCGCGACGCGCTGTGGGCCCGGCTGCGCCAGGACGGCTATCTCTACCTGACGGGCCATCTCGACCCGGCCGAGGTGATCGACTTCCGCCGCTACTACTTCTGCCAGCTGGCCGACACCGGCGTGCTGAGATCCGGCAGCGACCCGGTGGACGGAAAGGCCGCCGAGGGTCCGGTGGATGTCGCCCGGCTCAGACAGATCCTCTTCCAGCAGATCGTCCCCTCCGACGAGTACCAGCGACTCTGCAGCACCCCCGGGGTGGCGGGGTGGTTCCGCTGGCTCTTCGACGACGACGTACACCTGCACAAGCGCAAGATCATCCGGCACACCCGGCCCGGAGCCAACGGCGTCGGCACCGCCACCCAGGCGCACTACGACCTGGTCTATCTGCGTGAGGGGACCGATCGGGTGCTGTCGATCTGGATCCCGCTGGGCGACTGTCCACGGACGCTGGGCGGCCTGACGTATCTGGAGGGCAGCCATCACCGGGTGCTGGCCGAAGAGCGGGAGGGCCGACTGCGGCGTCCGGCAGCGTCGATCACCGCCGACCTGCCATCCCTGGCCGACGAGCACGACAGCCGCTGGCTCACCGCCGACTACCGGGCCGGCGACGTGGTCGTGCACTCCGCCTACCTGGTCCATGCGGCCCTGGACAACGTGGACCGCGACCAGACCATGCGGCTGTCCACCGACATCCGCTACCAGCGGGTGAGCGAGCCGATCGACTGGCGCTGGCAGCAGCACTGGGTGGACACCGACGCGCTCTGAGGGGCCTCAGAGGTCGGCGGCCAGCGCGTTGATGGCCAGGCTCAGGGCCCGCCGACCGCGCCGGTCGATCACCGCCTCGACCATCTCGATCCCGATCGGCGGGTCCGCCAGCGCCTCCTCCGCCTCGCTGGCAGAGCGCACGCGGGCGTGGCGGATCCCGAAGGATGCGGCCACCGCCGCCAGGTCGGCGCCGTGCGCGGTACCGAAGATCCGTTCGAAGGCCCTCATATGGGCCGGCAGCCCGTGCTCGAGGGTGGCGAAGATGCTCCCGCCGTCGTCGTTGGCGACCACAATCCGCAGATCCGGACGCGGCTCCTGCGGGCCGAGGATGAGCCCGTTGGAGTCGTGCAGGAAGGTCAGGTCCCCCAGCAGCGCATGGGTCGGCCGGCCGGTGGCCAGTGCGACGCCGATCGCCGTCGAGACCGTGCCGTCGATGCCGGCCAGCCCGCGGTTGGCGTAGACGTCCGGCACCGACTCATGCACCGGGGCGAGGTCGAGATCGCGGACCGGGTTCGAGGACCCGAGCACCAGCGCCTCACCGGCACTCATCTGCGCCCAGAGCACGGCCGCCAGCGCGGGTCCGGTGAACACCCCGCTCGCATCGATCAGCTGGTCGAGCTGCGGACGCAGCCGGCTGTCCGCCTGCCGCCACCGGTCCGACCAGTCGGGGTCGCCCGGCTCGAGATCGACAGCGTCCAGCACCCGGCCGACGTTCAGCCCCGGGTCGACCCAGTCGGCGTAGTCGGTGACCGTGACCAGGTCGACGTCGGACCGCTGCAGCAACCGTTGCACCGGACGGGACAGGGTCGGATGGCCGAAGACGATCACCCGCTCCACGTCCTCGGCCAGCGAGGACTGCAGCAGCAGCCGATAGCTGGCCAGTGCGGCGTCGCCCCGGCGGGCGTTGCTGGATGGTTCGGCCAGCAGCGGCACGTCGGCGGCCGCCGCCAGCCGGTAGGCGGTCCGGCCGGTCGTGGGCGGGGCATCGCCGGCCACGATCACCGTCTGCGGGGCGGGGTCGAGCCGGACCGGCCGCGGCTGCCGGTGGACCGGCTCGACGGTCAGGTCCTGCTGCCACGGCACCACCTCCGAGGTCGGTGTCAGCGGCTCGGCGAAGGCGACGTTGAGGTGCACAGGCCCCGGGTTGAGGGTGCGCGAGCCGGTGGCCGCCGCCAGCAGCCGGGCGAGCTGGAACCGCCACGACCCGATGCTGTCGGCACTCGAGTCGAGCTGAGCGTCGGCCCGCACCTGCCGACCGAACAGCTGGCGTTGGTCGGTGGTCTGGTTCGCACCGGTGTTGATCATGAATCCGGGGCGGTCGGCGGTGACCGCGACCAGCGGCAGGTGTGAGTGGTGGGCCTCCAGCATCGCCGGGTGCAGGTTGGCCGCAGCAGTGCCCGAGGTGGTGATCACCGCAACCGGGGACTCGCTCGCCTTGGCCAGTCCCAGCGCGAGGAACCCCGCACTGCGTTCGTCGATCCGCACATGCAGCCGCAGCAGGCCGATCTTGTCCGCCTCGAAGACCTCGTACGCCAATGGTGCGCTGCGGGATCCGGGGGACAGCACGACCTCGCGGACGCCGCGGGCCAACAGCTCCTCGATGATCACCCGGGCACAGAGCGTGGCGCTGGTCATCTGATCGCCTCGGTCGCCACCAGGCGAGCCTGCCAGAAGTCGGCGGTCCCGCTGTCGGCCCGGGCCGCTGTGAGACGGCCCGGATCCAGCCGGATCTCCCGCACCTCGATGGCGCCGGCCCGGGCGATCAGCGGGTCGCAGACCAGGTCGTCTGCCAGCAGAGGCACCGTGTTCAGCCCACACGCGTAGGGCAGCTCGGGCAGAGCGGCGGCCAGGGCCAGCCCCGCCCGGATGCCGACCGAGGTCTCCAGCGCACTCGACACCACCACCGGCAGCCCGATCCGCTCGGCGATCTCCAGGCAGGCGCGGACCCCGCCGAGAGGTTGCACCTTCAGTACGGCGATGTCGGCGCCGGCCAGCTCCGCGACACGGTAGGGGTCGGCCGCACGCCTGATGGACTCGTCGGCGGCGATCGGCACGTCCACTCCCCGCCGGGCCAGCCGCAGGCGCAGCTCAGCCAGCTCCTCGATGCTCGCGCACGGCTGCTCGGCGTACTCCAGGTCAAACCGGTCGAGCTGACGCAGCGCGGCTTCTGCGGTGTCGACGTCCCAGGCCCCGTTGGCATCCACCCGGATCCGGCCCTGCGGACCGAGCGCGGCCCGGACCGCCTCGACCCGGTCCAGGTCGTCGGCCAACCGCTGACCGGGCTCGGCGACCTTCACCTTCGCAGTCGCACAACCGGAACGTTCGGCGAGCAGGTGGGCCTGCGCCGGTCCGAGGGCCGGCACCGTGCAGTTGACCGGCACCCGGTCACGCACCGGGTCCGGCCAGCCGTCGTCGGCAGCCTCCAGCGCCGCCCGCAGCCAGGGCACCAGCTCAGCCCCCTGGTAGTCCAGGAACGGGCTCCACTCCCCCCAGCCGGCCGGACCGCTCAGCAGCATCCCCTGCCGGCGGCTGAGCCCACGGAACCGGGTCCGCATGCCGATGTCGTAGCTGAAGGTCTCGCGTCCCGGCACGGGGTCAGCCTAGTGCGGTCCGCCGGAGGCAGCCGGCCGGCGGGACGCGCAGCCGGAGCAGACCGAGGGCACCCGCGCAGGAGGACCGACCGACCTCCGCCAGACTTGTCCCGTGCCCGCATCCTCGCCATCCGCCCCCGGCGACCTCCGGCAGCTGCGGCCGGTACCGGCCGCGGAGCTGCCGGACCGGCTGGCGGCCGCCCTTGACGGTGGTGATCCCCTGCTGCCACTGCCCGGCTCGGGACTTGAGGCCGAGCAGGTGCTCGCGATGGCCCAGCCGGAGATCGGGGTGACGGAGCCGGATGCGGCCGTCGTGGTGGCGACCTCCGGCTCTACCGGCCGCCCGAAAGGGGTGGTGCTGTCCAGGTCGGCCATCGTCGCATCGGCGACCGCGACCCATGACCGGCTCGGGGGACCGGGAACCTGGCTGTGCGCGCTGCCGCAGCATTACGTGGCCGGGTTGATGGTGCTGGCCCGCTCGGTGGTCGCCGGGACCACACCGTGGCAGGTCGGTGCCGACCTGTCCGCCCTGGCCGACGCCCTCGGCCGGACCTCCGGGCGCCGCTATCTGTCGATCGTGCCGACCCAGCTGGTCCGCGCCCTGCAACACCCGGGCCTGTCCGCCGAGCTGGCCGAGGTCGATGCGGTGCTCGTCGGCGGCGCCGCGCTCGCCGACACCACCCTGGCCCGGGCCCGGGCGGCCGGAATCCGGGTGGTCACGACGTACGGGATGAGCGAGACGAGCGGTGGCTGTGTCTACGACGGGATCGCGCTGGCCGGTGTCGAGGTGTCGCTCAACCCCGACACCCAGCGGATCAGCATCGGCGGTCCGATGCTCTTCTCCGGCTACCGCCTCCGCCCGGACCTGACCGCAGCTGTGCTGCAGCAGGGCCGACTGGTCACCGCCGACCGGGGCCGCTGGCGGCCTGACCCGGGCGGCCCTGGGCGCCGGCTCGAGCTGATCGGTCGGGTGGACGACGTGGTCGTTTCCGGCGGCCTCAATGTCGACCTGGCCCAGGTTGAGTCAGCCGCCCGCAGCTGGCCCGCGCTGGGGGGCGCCGAACTGGCTGTCGTCGCCGTCCCGGACGAGCAGTGGGGCTCCCGGGTGGTGGCCGTCTGTGAGGCGGGCACCGCCGGTGCGGCGCTCCCACCGAGCGCACACCTGGAGGAGCTGCGGCGCTTCCTCTCCGGCGCCCTGCCGGCCTATGCCGCCCCGCGCCAGCTGGTGCGGCTGTGGCGGCTGCCGCGGACCAGTAGTGGAAAGATCGACCGGCAACGCCTAGTCGGTGAGCTGTCCGCATCCTGGCCGCGAGGGGCCGGTGCCGCCGCCGACGACGATGAGGGGGACCAGCAGTGAACGAGACCGTGCCGCCCGGAGCGACCGCGGCCCAGTGGCTGGCGGGCGCCCGGCCGCGGACCCTGCCCGCGGCCGTCAGCCCGGTGCTCGTGGGCTCCGCGGTCGCCTATTTCGCCGGCGGCTTCTCCTGGCCGAGGGCGCTGCTCGCACTGGTGGTGAGCCTGGCGCTCCAGGTCGGGGTGAACTATGCCAACGACTACTCCGACGGCATCCGCGGCACCGACGCCGACCGGGTGGGCCCGATGCGGCTGGTCGGCTCCGGGGTGGCCAGCCCGGGGACCGTCAAGGCGGCGGCGTTCGGCTGTTTCGGTGTCGCCGCCGTGGCCGGGCTGGTGCTGGTGGTGTGGTCGGGCCAGTGGTGGCTGCTGGCGGTCGGGGCCGCCTCCATCGTTGCCGCCTGGTTCTACACCGGCGGCCGCAGGCCGTACGGCTACCTCGGCCTGGGCGAGCTGTTCGTCTTCGTGTTCTTCGGGCTGGTCGCCGTCTGCGGGACCACCTTGGTGCAGCTCGGCCGGGTGACACTGCCCGCGCTGCTGGGCGCGATCGGCATCGGCACCATCACCTGCGCCGTGCTGGTGGCCAACAACCTTCGCGACATCGCCGGTGACACGGTGGCGGGCAAGCGGACGCTGGCGACCAGGATCGGCGCTGCCCGCACCCGATGGCTCTACGTCGCCCTGCTGCTGGTGAGCGTGCTGATGGTCATCGTGCTGGCGGCGACCAGCAGCCGGTGGGCACTGCTGGGCCTGCTCTTCGTCCCGGTGATCGCCCCGGCAGTGCGGGCCGTGCTGGGAAAGGCCGCCGGTGCCGACCTGATCGGCGTGCTGAAGGCAACCGGGGTGGCCGAGCTGGTGCTGGCTGCCGGGCTGGCGGTCGGCCTGGTGCTCGGCTCCGGCTAGCGCCGTCCCCGCTCAGTCCAGCCCGCTCAGTCCAGCCCCTTTCAGGCCAACTCCGCAGAGTCCACCTCCACGCCTGTCCACTCGCCGGTGGCCAGGAACCGGTCCAGCACCCGGGTGTATGGGGACAGGTCGAAGCGTTCGGCCACCCAGGTGTCGTTGTAGTACGTCCCGGCGTAGCGCGCGCCGGAGTCACAGAGCAGGGTGACCAGGCTGCCCTGCCGACCGGCGGCCTTCAGCTCGGCGACCAGCTGCAGCCCACCCCATAGGTTCGTCCCGGTGGACCCACCGACCGAGCGTCGGAGCAGCTCGGTGCACCATCGCATGGCCGCCACCGAGGCCGCGTCCGGCACGCTGATCATCCGGTCCACCAGTGCAGGCACGAAGCTCGGCTCCACCCGCGGCCTGCCGATGCCTTCGATCCGCGAGCTGGCGCCGGTAGCGGCTGGGTCGCCGCTCTGCCAGGATCGGTAGAAGGCCGAGTTCTCCGGGTCCACCACACACAGCCGGGTGGGGAACTTCCGCAGCCTCAGGTAGCGCCCGATGGTGGCGCTGGTGCCACCGGTCCCCGCTCCCACCACGACCCAGTCGGGCACCGGGTGCGGTTCCAGCTCCAGCTGGGCGAACATCGACTCGGCGATGTTGTTGTTGCCGCGCCAGTCGGTGGCCCGCTCGGCGTAGGTGAACTGGTCCAGGTAGTGGCCGCCACGGCAGTCGGCCAACTCGGCGGCGACGGCGTAGATGGTCGCCGGGTCCTCGACCAGATGGCAGACCCCGCCGTAATACTCGATCAGCTCGCACTTCTCCCGGGCGGTGCCGGCCGGCATCACGGCGATGAACGGCAGCCCCAGCAGCCGCGCGAAGTAGGCCTCACTGACCGCGGTCGAGCCGGACGAGGCCTCGACCAGGGTGGTGTCGGCGGTGATCCACCCGTTGCACAGGCCGTACAGCACCAGGGAGCGCGCCAACCGGTGCTTGAGGCTCCCGGTGGGGTGCACCGACTCGTCCTTGAGGTAGAGCTCGATCCCCCACTCGGGTGGCAGCGGGAACACGTGCAGGTGGGTGTCCGCACTCCGGTTGGCGTCCGCCTCGACCCGTGCAACGGCCCAGGCCGACCAGTCGCGGGACTGCAGCGGAGGCCGTGGGACAGGATCCCCGGGCTCCGGGTGACGCTGGGGCTGGTCCGCCTGCATCGCCTCACCCTAGCCGGTGTCGGCCGTGGCCAGCTCGAGACTGCGCAGCCGGTGCCGGGTCAGCCCGGCGATGCCCGCCAGCAGCACCACGCCGCCGCCGACGTAGAACGGCAGCTGCGGGCCGAACAGACCGGCGAGCAGACCGGTCACCGCAAAGCTGATCGGCGCCCCGCCATAGCTGGCCAGCGACAGCACCGACATCACCCGGCCGAGCTCCGCGGGAGGTGCGGTGATGATCAGCAGCGCGTTCATCAGGGTGCCGAAGACGCCGCTGCCGAAGCCGAGCAGCACCGCCGCAGCGATGGCCAGCCCGGCCGAGGGAGCCATCCCGACCAGGACGACGGCGACGCCCATCCAGGCCAGGCTGAGGTAGGAGACCAGCCCGGCCCGCGGGATCTGCCTGACCACTGCCAGGGTGAGCCCGGTCGCGGCCGCGCCGAGCCCGAAGCCACCCAGCACGTACCCGGCGCCGGCCGGTCCCCAGCCGTTGTGCTGAGCCAGGATCGGCAGTCCGGCGGTCAGCGGTCCGGAGAAGCCGAGGTCGGTCAGGGCCACCACGGCCAGCAGCGACGGCAGCACCGGATGGCTCCGGACCGAGCGCAGCCCGGCGGCGATGTCGGCCACCATGCTGGTCCGGCGGCCGGTCGCGCCCGGCTCGTCGGCTGCCTCGGCCGGGCCGGGGCGCAGCGACACCAACGCCAGGGCCAGCACGGAGACGGCGAACAGGGCTGCGCTGAGCCAGAAGGCGCTGGCCAGTCCCCGGTTGGCGACCAGCCAGCCGGCGATGGGCGCACCCACCAACACCACGAGCCGCTGGATGACGGTCCTGGCTGCCTGGATCCGGGCCATCAGGTGCACCGGCGCCAGCCGCGGCGGCAGTGCACCGACAGCGGGCAGGAAGAGCCCGTCCAGGATGCCGAACACGAGTGCCACCAAGCCCAGCGGCAACGGACCGAGCGAGCCGACGGTCAGCAGCGCCGCCAGGGCCAGCAGGGTCAGGGTGCGGCCGGTGTCGGAGAGGATGATCAGCCGCTTCGGGCTCATCCGGTCGGCCAGCGCGCCACCGACCAGCAGGAACACCAGTCTGGGCACCGAGCCGGCGGCGAGGATGAGTCCGACCGTGGCCGGGCCGGACACCTCGACCGCGGCCCAGGCCAGGGCCAGGAAGTAGACCTGGTCGCCCAGCAGGGAGGTGCCGAACCCGGTCAGCCACTTGCCCACCCGCGCACGCCAGCGTCCGTCCGGCCCGGCCACGCTACGACCCGTCGTCCTGCTCAGGCGGGTGGGAGTCGGCGACCATCCGCCGCATCATCTCCAGCGCATCCGTACGCTTCTGGTCGGGCAGGCACGCACCTGAGACGAAGGCGGCCAGCCGGCTGAGCTCGGCCGCAGCGACGACGTCCCGCAGCCGCCGGAGCAGCTGGGGATAGCTGCGGTCCGGGAAGTACAGCGCTGCCGCCACCGCCACGGCGGCCCGTGCGGTCGCCGCCTCGATGGCTCCGGACTCGGCGGCGATCGTCATCGCCACCCGGATGTTGACCATCGGCTCGGAGATGGCCGTCAGCGTCTCCGGGTCGAACGTCATCGCCACCTCGTCATCAGCGTCGATCTCCCCGCTCGCGTACAGGTCGTAGATGTGTCCGACACCGATCATGCCGTAGGGAGCACACTCCACCGCCCGGAGCGCGCCCATGCTGGCCGAACCGTAGAGGGTGACCCCAGCGTCTATCGCGCGCAGCATCTCCTTGGGGGTGGCGGCCAGCGACTGCAGGAACTCGCCGTCGACGATGCCCACCCGAGCCGGACGATCCGGCCGAGCCAGCAGCGCGTCCAGGTCACCGCGCCGGATCGGTGGATGGATCTCACCCTGGAAGTGCTGCCGGACCAGTCCGCGGGGCACGCTGGGGCCGACGAAGACGACCGTGCTCATCCCGCCGCCGCTCGCGGTTCGTCGCCGGTCAGACCGACGAGGGCCTCGTTCCACAGTGCTGTCACCCGTGGCCCGATCCGGCTCCGGTCGACACTCCACGACTCCGCCCCCGGCACCAGGACCCGGCAGACGGCGATCGGCAGGTCGGCCGGGGACAGATCCACCACGATCGCCCGGTCGAGTCCGCTGTCGCGCAACCGCTCGAGCAGCCGGTCGATGTCTAGCCGGACGTCGTCGGTGGCGAAAGCCGGCAGGTCGTCGAGACGGACCGGGTGCTCGTCCGCACCGGTGGCCCAGCTGCTGGTGTCGGCGGACCCGCTGCGCTGGGTGTGCAGCAGCCAGCGCTGAACCTTCTCCCCCGGCAGGGTCAGATCCTCGCGGATGGCAGCGATGTCGCCGGCCCGGCTCTGCGCCGCCTCGGTCAGGGCGCGGGTCAGCGCGACCTGCGGGTCGGGATGCGTGCCGATGCCGTGGTGGCTGCGCGACATCTGGTCGAGGTGCTCCTCGGTGGCGGTCGCCAGGACCGTAGGCACGCCGACCGGAGAGGTGATACTGCGGACCGTCAGCCGCACATCGTTCGAGAGGAAGGCGTCGGCAAGCTCTTGCGCGGCCTCGGGCAGGCTGTCGAGATCGACCAGCGGGTAGCGCGCAGACATCCGGTCGGCGATGTCACCGCCGGCGACACCCAGGGATCGCGGCAGCCGGTGTCCGAGGACGTCGGCGATGGTCCAGGCATCCCGCTCGACCACCTCGCAGAGGCCGTGCAGGACGGCCTCCTCGAGCGAGTTGCCCGATGCCAGACCGTTCGAGGTCGCGATCGGATTCGTCGGCAGACCGTCGTAGTGGAGGTAGTACCCCGCGAGGTACTGCGGCACCAGCACCGCGCGCTCGTTCAGCAGGTCGACCCCCCGGGTCCACGCGATCGGAGTATCGACCGTGAAGTCCGGGTGCAGTTCGATGGTGTGGTCGCGCGGGTCGAGCAGGTGGCGACCGTCAGCGAGAAGGTCCGCCAGGCTTGCCACCACGGCCGCGGGCGGCTGCGCCGCAGCGCAGAACCGCTCGGCCGCCTCCATCACCGCCGAGACGCAGGCGTCGACCACCGTCCGGCCCTTGCCCGCGTAGACCGAGATGGAGTCGGCCGAGCGCGGGCAGATGGCATGGTAGACCGGGATACCGAGCCGGTCGAGTCCGGTGACGTTCGCCAGTCGGGTGACCCCCAACCGGGCCAGATGTGGTCGCATCCGCTCCAGTGTGACTGTCGCCGGCACCTCCCGGGTACCGGCCCGGTGCAGCTTCGGCACCGAGGCACGCAGCGCGAAGGGCGCGCCGGCGACAGTCACGACGTGGGGCTACAGGCTGACGCGGCTCAACCGGCCGACACCGACTCGTGGACGCAGATCGAGTTGATCTGGCCGACGGCGCCGGGCTGGTCCTCGCGTTCGAGAATGGTCTGCAGGTCGGTGGCGGAGCCGACCATCAACATCGACGCCGTCGTGCCGGACTGCTCGACGCGGTGGACTTCTGGTCGCGATTCTCGCAGGTGTGCCATGGGGGGACCAGCTTTCAGGAGAGGCCCTTTACAGGGGGGGCGGGCCGGGATTCCGATGTCTATCAGCCGGTCTGGAAAGCGTCAACACACACAGGCTGCCGCGGCCGATCACGAATCGGGCCAACTAGGGTGTGGGCATGGACGTACCGGCAGCGCGACCCGAGCACCAGCAGTCCTCGGACCCTGGTCGGACCGTCACGCCGAAGGTGAACATCATCGTGATGAGCATGGGAGATCGGCCGACCGAGCTGGACCGCTGCCTGCGCAGCGCCCTCGCTCAGGACTACGCCAACCTCGAGGTGTTCCTGCTCGGCAACGGCTGGCCCGAACCGATCGCGCCGGATGGCGTCCGTACCCTCGGCCTGACCGAGAACCTGGGCATCTCGGGCGGACGGAACTTCGCCGTCAGCCAGACCGACGGCGACATCTTCATGTTCCTCGACGACGACGCCTGGATCCCGGACGCCACATCGCTGTCGCGGGCCGTCACGATCTTCGCCGACCGGCCACGGCTGGCACTGCTCGCCCCACGGATCACCGCCGAGGACGGCACCACGCTGCGGCGCTGGGTGCCGCGGGCCCACGTCGGCGACCCGGCCGTCTCGGGACCGGCGTTCACCTGCCCCGAGGGTGTGACCATCTTCCGCCGCACCGCCTGGGAGGCGGTCGGCGGCTTTCCCACCGACTTCTTCTACGGCCATGAGGGGATCGAGGTGGCCTGGCGGCTCCGCGACCTGGGTTGGGACGCCTGGTACCAGGCCGACCTGGTCGTGCACCATCCGGCACTGCCGCCCGCTCGGCACGAGTACTACCAGCGGATGAACGCCCGCAACCGAGTCTGGGTGGCGAGGCGCAACCTGCCCTGGCCGTTGGTCCCGGTGTACGTCGGAGTGTGGACCGTGATCTCGCTCGGCCGCAACGGCACCGACTGGGAGTCGACCAAGAGCTGGGTCGCCGGTTGGCGCGAGGGCTGGACGTCCTCCCCCGGCCAGCGGCACCCGATGGGGTGGAAGACGGTTCTCCGGCTGGCCCGGCTCGGCCAGCCGCCCGTCATCTAGCCCCGCCCGTCAGCTACCTCGAGTCGTCAACTACCTCGAGTCGTCAGCTACCTCGAGTCGTCAGGGCACCCGCAGCCTGCTGGAGGCGAGGATGGACAGCAGATAACCGGCGGCCGTGGCCAGCGACAGCGGGATGGACAGCAGCAGCCAGCCGCGTAGCAGCCCTTCGAAGACGAGTCCCTCCGGGCCGGTGAGCATCCCGGCGCCGGCGCCGGCGGCGGTCGCCTCTGCGCCGGCCAACCGCAGGATCAGGTCCGCGGTGGCGACGACCGCCACGATGAGGGTGAACTCGATCGCTCCGAAGGCGCGGAAGAACGGGAAGAACCGGAGGATCCCGCGAAGTGAGCGCAGCCCTCCCGACCTCGGTGCGGCCAGCTCGGCGTCCTCGCTGAGCTTCGGCCAGCCGGAGTAGGTGCGGGCCACATGCACCAGGTCTCCGAAGGACTTCTTCAAGATGACGACCACAGCGACCAGCGCCCCGAGAGTGGTCCAGCCCCCGATCTCCAGCAGTCCACCGTCGAGGTGAACCCCCAGCGCGATCGGCAGCATCGCTTCGACGATGTAGTGCCCGATCCGGTCGATGTAGACCCCGGTAGTGGACTGCTGGTCCCGCCAGCGTGCGATCTCACCGTCGGTGCAGTCGATCAGGATGTGCAGCTGGATCAGCACAGCAGCGCAGATCGCCGACCACCAGCCCGGCACCGTCAGCACCAGCGGTGCCGCTACCCCGACCATGATCATCAGCCAGGTGACGGCGTTGGCGGTGATTCCGGTGGGCAGCAGCAGCCGGGTCAGGTGGATGGATCCCTTGCGCAGGTAGACACCCGCCCAGTGCTCGGAGTTGCGCCGCCCGACGACCGTGTCCGGCTGGGCGACCGCCCGCAGCTCGGCCATGCTGGGATGGTCTCCGCGCTGGTGCCGACCCGCAGCCGGATGCGGCCGCGCATCATCCGCAGGGTGCAGGTCGTCGGGAGGGCACATGGGCCCCAGCATACGGCCGCGGCAGATCGGCTTCCGTGGTAGACGCACCGCCTTCCGGTGCGCATACTCTTGTTCCATGGGGCGCTATCTTCCGATCATCATCGTGGCCCTGCTCACGATCTACTGTGTGGTCGAGGTCGCACAGGCATCGCCCTATGCCGTCCGGCGGATGCCGCGCTGGCTGTGGGCCACGGTCATCATCTGCTTCCCGTTGATCGGCTCGGCCTTCTGGCTGCTGCTGGGGCGGCCGAACTCGGCCTCGCTGAGCGCCAGCGCCCGGAGCAGCCGGCCGACTGCTCCAGATGACGACCCGGACTTCCTCCGAGGGCTGTAGAGCGACACCGGTGCGAGCGATCGCCGTGGTGCTGGCCGGCGGCACCTCCAGAAGGTTCGGCACCGACAAGCTCGCGGCCAGGCTGGCGGGCGTGTCCCTGCTGGAGCGGGCCATCGCCGACATCCCTGAGGAGTGGCCTGTGGTCGTCGTCGGGCCGGAGCGTCCGTTGAGCCGACCGGCGGTGTTCACCCGGGAGATCCCCGCCGGCGCCGGACCCGCCGCCGCGCTGGTCGCCGGCGCCCGGGTCGCCGCGCTCCGCTGCACCGGATGCATGGTGTCCGTGCCCGGTGACGTACCGGCCGGTGGACAGGCGGCCCGTCAGCTCGTGTCCGCCCTGGCCGACAGCGACGTGGACGCCTGTGTCGGGGTCGACGAGCACGGCGTCGAGCAGCCACTCCAGCTCGCCGTCCGCGGTGCGGCGCTGACCCGGCTGGCAGAGACGGACCCGGCCTCGGTGGTCGGCGCCAGCGCCCGCAGCCTGTTGGTCGGGCTGGACGCCCTGCAGGTCCGGCTGCCACCCAGGTGGACCCTCGACATCGACACTCCGGACCAGATCGCACTCTGGTCCAAGCTGTGAGGCACCAGCGGCGGCCGCCTGCGAGGCAAACCGCTACCGGGTCAGCTGCAGCGCCGCCATGGCCCGATCGGCCACCCCGTGCGGGGTACCCGACACCCCGATCACCACACCGTCCTCGTCCGGCTGCAGCGGTTCCAGGGTGGACAGCTGGGAGTCGAGGAGCGCCGGCGGCATGAAGTGGTCGACGCGGGCTCTGATCCGCTCCCCGATCAGGTCCGCGGTGCCATCCAGGTGCAGGAACCGGACCCGCTTGTCCGCTGTGCGCAGCACGTCACGGTAGGACCGGCGGAGCGCCGAGCAGGTCACCAGCACGCTGGTGTCGGAAGCGGAGATCCAGTCCCGGATCGCGATCAGCCACGGCTGCCGGTCGGCATCGGTCAGCGGGACGCCCGAGGCCATCTTCGCCACGTTCTGCGATGAGTGGAAGTCGTCAGCCTCGGCCACCTGCCAGCCCAGCCGGGCCCCCAGCAGGGTCGCGACAGTGGTCTTGCCACTGCCGGCGACCCCCATCACCACGACGGCAGTACCGTCGACAGCTCTCATGCGTCACTCTCGGTGCGGTCCGCGCTCCACTCCGTGTGGAAGGTGCCTTCCTTGTCGACCCGCCGATAGGTGTGCGCGCCGAAGAAGTCCCGCTGCGCCTGGATCAGGGAGGCCGGCAGCCGCTCGGCACGGATGCCGTCGTAGTAGGCCAGCGACGACGAGAACGCCGGGGTCGGCACGCCGTTCTGAGCAGCACCCGCCACCACCCGCCGCCAGGCGGCCAGCGCATTGCCGACCACATCGGCGAAATAGGGGTCGGCCAGCAGCAGCGGCAGATCGGCGTCGCGCTCGTAGGCCTCCGTGATCCGGTTCAGGAACCGGGCCCTGATGATGCAGCCGCCGCGCCAGATCCGCGCCATCGCGCCTCGGTCGATGTTCCAGTCGTACTCGCTGCTGGCGGCGGCGATCTGGTCGAACCCCTGGGAGTACGCCACCACCTTGGAGGCGTAGAGCGCCTGCCGCACGTCGTCGATGAACGCCTCCCGATCCGCCACCTTCCACTCGGCCGTGTGCGCCTGCAGACCGGCCCGTGCGGCGGTCCGCTGGGGCACCGAACCGGACAGCGCGCGGGCGAACGTCGCCTCGGCGATCCCGGTGATAGGGACACCCAGGTCGAGGGCGTTCTGCACCGTCCAGCGGCCGGTGCCCTTCTGCTCGGCCTGGTCGAGCACGATGTCGACGAAGGGTTGGCCGGTCTCGGCATCCTTGTGGGCCAGCACGTCGGCCGTGATCTCGATCAGGAACGACTCCAGGTCACCGTCGTTCCAGGTCTTGAAGATCTCACCGATCTCTCCGGCCGAGGCTCCCAGGCCCTGCCGGAGCAGGTCATACGCCTCGGCGATCAGCTGCATGTCGGCGTACTCGATGCCGTTGTGCACCATCTTGACGAAGTGGCCGGCACCGTCCGGGCCGATGTAGGTGCAGCACGGCACGCCGTCGACCTTGGCCGAGATGTCCTCCAGGATCGGCCCGAGCGTGGTGTAGGACTCCGGCGAGCCGCCGGGCATGATGGACGGGCCGTTCAGTGCGCCCTCCTCGCCACCGGACACCCCGGAACCGACGAAGTGCAGGCCGTGCTCCTTCAGCTCGCGTTCCCGCCTGATGGTGTCCGGGAAATGCGCGTTGCCGGCATCGATGACGATGTCGCCCTCCTCCAGCAACCCGACCAGCTCGGCGATCACGGCATCGGTCGGGCCGCCCGCCTTGACCATGATCACGACCTTGCGGGGACGTTCGAGCGAGGCGACGAAGTCGGCCATCGACTCCGAGCCGATGAAGGTGCCGTCGGAGCCGTGGTCGGCCAGCAGCGACTCGGTCTTGGCATGGCTGCGGTTGTGGACGGCGACCCGGTAACCGTGTCGGGCGAAGTTGCGCGCCAGGTTGCGTCCCATCACCGCAAGTCCGGTGACACCAATCTGGGCCAGTTCTGTCATCGTCACTCCTCATCGCCGATCCGGTTCAGGTCAACCCGCAGCCTATCGAGTGCTCCCGTCAAGGCCGCCCTCCAGATGCGTTGATGGACTTCTCCCACCCGAGATCGAACTCTGACAGACTTATGCCCTGGCTTTCGATCACTTCAAGGTGCGGGAGGAACGATGCTGCAGCCGCTCGGCGTGAGCATGCACGCAGAAGCGCTGTATGTCGTGCTGGCGCCGATGGAGGCCTCCACCGTTCCGGACCTGGCTCAGCTCAGCGACCGCACCGTCGCCGAGGTGGAGCAGCAGCTGGCTGAGCTGCAGCGGCTCGGAATGGTGTACGAGATGGGTGGCGGTCAATGGCAGGCGGTGCCGGTGCTGGAGGCGGCCAAGGGGCTGCAGGCGCAGCGGATCGCCGAGCTGGACGCGGCCATGATGGCGGCCGATGCCCTGCAGTCCAAGCTGCTGGCCGCCTCCGAGAGCCGTTCCGACGCAGTCAGCACCGTGGTCGGCCGGGAGGCGATCATCTCGGTACGGCGGGAGATCTGTGGCGCCGCCAAGCGGGAGGTCTGCGGGTTCGACAAGCCGCCGTACACGGTGGCGCCGCGCTCCAACCAGCAGGAGCTCGACGAGGAGTCACCCGAGTGGCAGGCACTGGAACGCGGCGTGAGCGTGCGTTCGGTCTACCATCCCGGCTTCGACCCGGAGCGGCTCGGCCAGCTGACGATGTTCGCCGCCCACGGGGAACAGGCCCGGATGGGGATCGTGCCGATGAAGCTGCTGCTGATCGACTCGAGCATCGCGTTGATCCCGTCGATGAAGTCCTACACGCCGGGCCACGAGCTGCGTGCGTCGCTGATCCGCCACCCGATGGTGGTGGAGGCGCTGCAGTGGCTGTTCGAGGCGGTCTGGGACTCCTCGGTCTCGATCATCGCCTCGGCCGTCAACAGCAACGGCCAGGATCCGCGCCGTGAGCTGCTCATCTCACTGCTGATGACCGGATCGACCGACAGTGCCATCGCCAGCCAGCTCGGGGTCAACGAGCGCTCGGTCCGCCGCTGGGTGTCGGAGCTGATGGAGGAGTTCGGCGTCCGGACCCGGCTCCAGCTCGGAGCAGCCCTGGTCCGGTCGGAGACGTTGCGGCACGAGACCAGCCGGCTGGGCTCCTAACCGGACAGCCAGTTCTCCCGGACCGGGTCGATGCCGCTGCGGCCGTCGTCGTACGGCCGCACCGCCAGCGTCTGGTGGATCCGCAACAGACCGCTCTCGAACCCGAGCACGGACAGTGCCAGGTACAGGTGCCACACCCGGGCCCGGCCGATCGAGGTCAGTCGGACGCAGTCGTCCCAGCCGGCCTCCAGGTTGCCGACCCAGCTGCGCAACGTCCGGGTGTAGTGCTCGCGCAGGCCCTGCACGTCGCGTACCTCGAAGCCGGCCCGCTCGAGTGCGTCCACCACCGTTGCCAGCGGCAGCAGGTCGCCGTCGGGGAAGACGTAGGCATCGATGAACGTCCGCTCGGTGGGCGTCGGACCGGGACCCCGGGCGATCTGGTGGTTGAGCAGCCGGCCGCCGGGCCGGAGCTGTCGGTACAGCTGGGCGGCGTAGTCGGCGAAGACCTCCTGGCCGACGTGCTCAGCCATCCCGACGCTCGCTATCGCGTCAAAGGGCGCCTCGTCGACATCGCGCCAGTCCTGCAGCCGGACCTCCACCCGCCCCTGCAGGCCCGCCTCGGCCACCCGCCGTCGCGCCGTTTCGACCTGGGCGCCGGACAGGGTGATCATGACGACCCGGGCGTCGTAGGTCCGGGCTGCGTGCAGAGCCAGCGACCCCCAGCCACCGCCGACGTCGAGCAGCCGCATCCCTGGCCGCAGCCCCAGTTTGCGGCAGACCAGGTCGAGCTTGTCCCGCTGGGCGTCATCGAGGCCGTAGCCGGGGTCGTCCGGCCGCCTCCAGTAGGCGCAGGAGTAGACCAGCGTCGGTCCGAGCAGCAGCCGGTAGAACTCGTTGCCGACGTCGTAGTGATGGCTGATGGCCGCCCGGTCGCGTGCCGGTGAATGCTTCCGACCGGACAGCACGACCTCCTCGGCGGGGACCGGCGGCATCGGGCCGAGCGCCCCGAGGAGCAGCGCCTGCCGCAGCAGCGTCCACCGCCGACCGACGGTCAGCTGTGGCCGCCTGCCGATCCGGCGGCCGGCCTCAGCCAACCGCGTCAGTGTCTCGACCAGGTCCCCGCCAAGATCAAGATCGCCGGCGACGAAGGCGCGGGCGATCCCCAGCTCGCCCGGCCGCCGCACCAACCGACGGATGGCTCGGCGGTTGTTCATGATCAACAAAGGTGCCGACCGAGGTCCCGCCTGCGACCCGTCCCAGGCCCGCACCTGCACCGGGGACGGCGCACCGGCGACAGCCTCGAGCATCGCCACCACGCGGTCCGCTGCATGACCCGACATCTCATCTCCCCGGCCTCAGTCTGAGGGTAGTCCTCGGCCGGCTGACGGAGTACGGCTCTCAGCTGATCGGCAGCGCGGCAGCCATCACCTCGACGTCCCCGCTCGGAACGTCCGGGATGCCGGCCTGGCGCCGGAACTCGGCCACGATCCTGTTGGCCTGCCGGACGGACTTCGACTCCATCTTGAAGCCGCGAAGCTGCCCGTTCCGGTTCACCCTGCCACCGACCTCGTAGGTGACCTTCTCACCCGGCAGCGGCACCGCCCCGCAGGCGGTCCACTTGCTCGACGGCAGCTGGCCGTCCAGCAGCCAGCTGAGCGCAGTGGCGTCAACGCACCGGGTGCCGTACGGGAAGTTGCCGTGACTGCCCTCGTTGTTGATCAACACCGCCTTCGAGCTCTTGAACTTCCGGACCGAATGCGCCGCGCCCTCGTAGGCCGTGGCCGGGTCGAACTCGGACTGGATGAACAGCACCGCCGGCAGCCGGTTGTTACGCAGGTCGGGGAAGCCGTTCTCCTGGGCGGGCCAGAACGCACAGCTGGGGATGACATTGGCCATCCCGGTGAGCGGCGCGTGCGTGAAGCTGTAGGTCAGCTTCTCCTCCCAGACGGCGATGTCCGTAGTCCACTGGCCGTCCTGGCAACGGATCGCATCCATGGCGCCGCTCTTGGTGGCCCTCGACTGGGCCTGGTTGGCGGTCTGGTTGGCGACGGCCCGGTTCAGCGCGTACCGGTCGACACCTTCGTCGATCGAGTTGAGCACCCTGCTCCGGACCGCCTCGGACACGCCGACCTCGGCCACCGCGTGGCGCATCCGGTCGACCTTCGCTGGGAGTGCCCTGCGGGCCTGGTCGCTGTAGGGCTGCCGGAAATCCTGACGATCGTTGTCGCTGTACTGGCTCATGGCCGCCACCATGGCCGCGGCGTCGGGGTACAGGGTGGTGTCGTACAGGGCGCCGATCACCGTCTGGAAGCCGAACAGCAGGTTGATGTAGTTGTCGAAACCGCCGCTGGCCTCAAACTTGCGCCGGATCTCGATCGGGTCCGTACCGAGATGGTAGGTGGCATCGTTGCGGGCCATGTACGGAAGCAGCATGTCCTGGAACTGACGGTCCCGCGTCCCCGGCTGGAGATCCCAGGTGGACTCGAGCGTGCCGGTGCTCATGTCGGTCGAGGAGTCGAGCACGAACCGGTCCGTCCTTGACGGGAAGGTGGCCGCGTACCAGCTGCCGAGCCAGGTGCCGTAGGAGTAGCCGAGATAGCTGATCTTCGGCTCACCCAGCAGGAACCGGATGAAGTCCATGTCCATCGCCGTCTGTTTGGTGGTGATGTATCTGGTCAGCGGGTTCGCCAGGCAGC
Source organism: Microlunatus panaciterrae (assembly GCF_016907535.1). Classification (NCBI taxonomy): domain Bacteria; kingdom Bacillati; phylum Actinomycetota; class Actinomycetes; order Propionibacteriales; family Propionibacteriaceae; genus Microlunatus; species Microlunatus panaciterrae. The sequence continues at coordinate 2,576,310 of NZ_JAFBCF010000001.1, read as the reverse complement.
CGTCCGCGAAGTTCTCGGCCCGCTCCGCCTGGGTGTTGCCGGAGTTGTCGTACTCGCACTCGAGCGGCGTGCTCTGCCCGACCCCACGGGGGTCGAAGCCGATCGTGTCGTAGCCGGCGGCGATGTCTGGGGACCTGAGCTGGATCACCGGACCCCAGGCCAGACCGGAGGCGCCCGGGCCGCCGGGGTTGATCATCATCACACCGCGACGCTGGGCGGCGCTGCTGCTCTTCATCCGAGAGATCTCCACTGTGATCGTGTGTCCGTCACGGGCGTTGTCCCAGTCCCGCGGAACGGTGACGGTGGCACAGGCCAGCCCGGGCAGGCTGACCAGCTGAGCCTCCAGCTGGGGGTCGAGATCGGGGAAGGAGCAGGGGTGCCAGGACAGGACCTGGTCACGGATACCGGGTGCCACCAGCTGCTCCACCACGGGTTCGGCACTCTTCGGTCGGGCATCTCTCGGGTTCGCGTCTGCTGGCACCGCTACGAGCATCCCGGCACAGAGCGCGCCGACGACACCGATCGCCCCCAACAGCCTGCCGCCCCGACGCATCGACGATGCTTTCGGCATTGCTGTCCTCTCTCAGACAGCACCCGACAGCAACGGTCTCTCCGAAGCCATCCTGTACTGCAGACTGGTTCGGCAGAACCATAGTCCACGCGTGCAGTTCGTGGGTGCCGAGGACAACGTAGCGTCAATTGTCCTAATCAGGCTATGTCCTAATCAGGACACCGGTGCTATCGTGCTGTCATTGCCACGACCGGAGGATTGACGGCCGGGTGCAGCACCGCGGACGGTCGCCTGAACGAAGTTAGCGCCCACGGTTCTGGTGCAAGAACCGTGGACGCTGACTCGTCGATAACTCATTTGTCTGCTCGGGGGGAGCTCTTGAGTTGTCTTGAGCCTAATGGATGCCGAGAACCCGCACCAAGCAAATGACCTGTCCTGTTCCGGCGATGTCCGGAAGAGGACACGGCTAGTGGTCTACGGCAGCCTTCCGGGCAACCAGCTCAAGCAGCGCCGGCAGTACCCGACCCAGGATATCGGTCGGCTGCAGGCCGATGCCGCCGCTGATGTCGATCTTGACCAGATGGCTGGCCGCGATCACCAGACCCTGGTGCACGCCGGGCAGCAGGGTGGTGCTGACGAAGGCAGCCTCACCGATGGCCGGCACCCTTCGGGCACCGCCGGTCCTGGCGGCCAGGGCGTAGGCGCTCTGATAGGAACGGTGCAGGTCGCGGCTGACGGCGGTGAGATCCGAGACGAGCACGCCAGCCCGGGTGTCCCCACCGAAGGCGTACCAGCAGCTGTAGCCAAGCCTGCGGACGCCGGGCCGCGGCTCGTCGCCGGTGACCGCCCCGATCTCGGCGGCGGTGAGCACCCGACAGAAGTCGATCGTCGGTGCGGGCGGCACGGCGCCGGCCGGCGGCTGCGCGGACATGCAACGAGGATAGGTGACCGAAGCGCACCGGCTGGTTTGTCAGTGCCCGCGAGTACGCTGACGGATGCCGGACAGTGACCGGACAGGACCGGAAGATTGGATGGTTCCGATGGCGTGTCAGTTCATCCCGCCCTACCTGTTGAGCCGGATCGCGGCCGTCGCCGACGACGAGGACCTGTGCGCCTGCGGTCGCCGCACTCTGCTGGTCGACGATCGGCTCAGAGCCGGCAGGACCACGCCGCCCGCCACCCTGCGGCACCCCGCTGTGCGCACCGCGGCCGGCAACATCGCGAGTGCGACGCGGGTGGTGCATTCGGCCAACAACACCGAGCAGCTGCCCGGCGACCCGGTCCGCGGGGATGGTGACCCGCCCAGCGGCGACCCGGCGGTGGATGAGGCCTTCGACGCGGCCGGTCAGATCTGGGACCTGTTCGCCAACCAGTTCAAGCGCGTCTCCGTCGACGGCAAGGGCACTCCCCTCTCGATCACGGTGCATTACGGCGAGAACTACGACAACGCCTTCTGGGACGGTCACCAGCTCGTCTTCGGCGACGGTGACGGCAAGATCTTCGGCCGGTTCACCAGGCCGATGGATGTGATGGCGCACGAGTTCACGCACGGCGTCACCCAGTTCACTGCGGCCCTCACCTACCAGGGCCAGTCGGGGGCCCTGAACGAGAGCGTCTCCGACGCGTTCGCCGCCATGGCCGAGCAGCGCTCACTCGGCCAGTCGGCCGACCAGGCGGACTGGCTGATCGGCAAGGGGCTCTTCCTGCCCGGTGTGAAGGCGAAGGGGTTACGGTCGATGAAGGAGCCCGGCACCGCCTACGACGATCCTCGGCTGGGCAAGGACCCTCAGGTCGCCTCGATGGACGACTACATCGACACCGAGGACGACAACGGCGGTGTGCACCTCAACTCAGGCATTCCCAACCGCGCCTTCTACCTGGCCTGCACCGGACTCGGAGGCAACAGCTGGGAGCGACCGGGCCGGATCTGGTACGAGGCGCTGACCGCGGGTGACGTCGATGCGGGTACCGACTTCGCCGGCTTCGCCGAGGCGACCGTCGCCGCTGCCGGCCGGCTGTTCGCCGACGACCCGGACGCCGCGGCCCGGGTCCGTGCCGCCTGGGTCGAGGTGAAGGTGCTGGACCGGTCCGGCCCGTTGCCGGCGACTCCACCCACTGACGCCGCCGGGCCGGCCAAGGTCGCTGTCCGCCGCAGCGGGGGTTTCGCGGGCATGGTGCGCTCCGCCGAGGTGGACCTCACCAGCGACCCGGTCGGTCCCGAGCTGCAGAGCCTGCTCAGCCGGCTGGACCTGCCGTCGTTCACCGCAGGTCCGCCTGCTCCGGACCGCTTCGTGTACACGGTCGAGTACGGCGAGCAGCGCACCACGGTCGGCGAGGCGGATCTCACGCCTGAACTCAGCCAGGTGGTGCGGCTGGTGCTCGGAGACCTGTAGCCGACGGCTGCGGGCGATCCTGGCCAAGACGGGCAACCGGGGACCAACGCCGAAGCGTGGCCCCCGATCACACCGTGCACAGACTCGTTTGCTGGCTCCCCCGAACTGACAGACCCCGACTCTGGCGCGTCCTCCCCCCGAATACGCATCCACTGTCCCGCGCACGGACGGCTCTTGTCAGGCACTTTGCGCGGCAATGTCGGTGCCGCTCGGATTTCGTACCTTCTGACAAGTCTCCGGGGCAGAAAGGCCACCGGCTTTGGAGCATTGGGCGGGGTCAGCTGCCACCCATCCGGGCCCTGGCCTCGTACATGAAGATCGCCCCCGCGATCGAGACGTTCAGCGAGTCGGCCCGCCCGAGCATCGGCAGCGTGATGGGGCTGTAGGGGTAGTCCCGCCACTCCTTGCTGAATCCGTAGCGCTCGTTCCCGAGCACGATCGCAGTGCGCCGGCCGTAGGTCGCCGAACGATAGGACTGGTGGGTGTTGGCATCGGTCAGCAGAACGGTGAAGTCGTTGCGGCTCAGCCAACCGGCGACCTCGGCGACCGACTCGAACTCGATGGTCGGCACCGTCAGCACCATCCCGTGGCTGGCTCTGAACACCTTCGGGTGGGTCAGCCGGGTCCTCCGGTTGACCAGTACCAGAAGGTCCGCCGCGCAGCCGTCCATGGTGCGCACCAGGGTCCCGAGGTTGCCTGGGATCTCGATCCCGTCGGCCACCAGCACCAACGCGGACTCCGGCAGCTCGATGGTGTCCGGCGTCCAGCGCGGCAGCTGGGCCACCGACACCAGGCCGTCCGGCTTCTCCCGCTCGGCGATCCGGGCCAGCGTCTTCTCCGAGATGCGATAGGAGCGCTCGGCCCGCTCGACGATCTGTGCTGCTCGCACCTTGGCCTCGTTCGAGTACGACGCCTCCGGGCACCAGAAGAAGGCCTCGATCCGGGTGTCGGCCTCGAGCAGTGCGTTGTGCGCCCACAGCCCCTCGGCGACGAAGAGCTTCTCGGGGTTCGGCTTCGTGTTGCGCTGCAGATCGACGACGCGCTTGATCCGGGGGTGGCTGGCGCCGATCTGCTGTAGGTCCATGGCTCCAACCCTACGATGGCACCAGTAGGAGCAGGAGGTTGAGCACTGGTGGCTACCCAGGACGACGTACGCCGGATCGCGACGTCGCTGCCCGAGGTCCGCGAGGCGCAGGATCGCTTCGCGTTCTCGGTGCCCGACCGGGGCAGGGACAAGGGCTTCGCCTGGGTCTGGATGGAACGGACGGAGCCGAAGAAGGCCCGGGTGCCGCAGCCGGCAGTGCTCGCGGTGCGGGTCGCGGACCTGGCGGAGAAGGAGAGCCTGCTGGCCTCGGATGCGGAGAAGTTCTTCACCGAGGCGCACTACAACAGGTTCCCTGCGGTGCTGGTCCGGCTGGCCAGGATCGAGCCGGACGAGCTCGCCGAGCTGATCATCGACGCCTGGCGCTGCCAGGCGCCGCGGTCGCTGGTCAGGCAGTACGACGCCGGGCTCGCCGATCAGCCACCGGGTGGCTGAACCCGGGAGGCCGCCAGAGCGTTGTCCTGGGCGGCCTGGGTACGGACAGCGCCGGTGACGCAGACGTCGTCACCCACGAAGGCCTCCCGCCACACGAAGCCCTGGATGCAGGTGTGCACGCCGTAGGCACCGACCACCCAGCGGCCGGGTGCGGCTGCGTTGTCGGCCCAGGTCTGCGCGCGCGTCTCGGGAGTGACACACACGTGGTCCTCGGCCCTCGCCTGACGCCAGACGAATCCGGAGACGCACAGGTCGGTCGGCTGCGGCGGCGGGGTGACGGCAGCCGTCACCGGGCCCACCGGATCGGACGTCGCGGCGGTCTCGTCGCCGGCCGGGTTGCTCGCCGTCACCCGGACCTGCACCAGCTGACCGACGTCCGCGGCCACCGGCGTGTACGTCAGCCCGGTAGCAGCGGCCACGTCAGTGCACCGATGCGACGGGTCGCAGCGCTGCCACTGCATCGCGAGCCTGAGGTCGGTGCCCTCCCACAGGCCCTGGTCGGCGGTCAGCACCTGACCCTCCTGCGCGGTGCCGCTGATCGTCGGTGGCGAGCTGCTCACCGGGGCGGCCGGGCCACGGAGCAGGAGGAACCAGGCGGCGAAACCTGCCAGCAGCAACACGACCGCTGCGATGACGACCCACAGCAGCCATCGGGGTCTCCGCGCCGGCGCCGGCGCCGGACCGACCGTGAACGACACGGTCTGACCACTCACCGACTCGGTGTCATCCTCGGCGATCACCTCGAGCTGGAGGGTGTGCTGGCCGGCCGGCGCACTCGGCGGAACCGTGACCGTCACATTCGTGGTCAGCGTGCCGCCCAGGCTCATCGGCACCTCGGAAGCACCAGCGACGGCGAACCAGGAGTCATCCGCCCCGGCACCGCCGCGGGCCCGGAACCGGGCCGTGACCGGTCGCCCGGTCAGGTTCGTCACCGTGAAGGTGGTCGTGCCGGTCCGATCCGCGGCGAGCTCCAGCTGCGCTGGGGCTGTCACGGCGAAGGGCGTCGCTGATCCCGGGGCACCCGCAGCACTCGGTACCGGAGTCGTCATGCCTTGCAGGAGGCTCCGACGGCCGCCCAGATACACGCCGGCGAGCTGGTGGTGCTGGCTGGGCAGCCGGCCGACCGATCACGCGTCCGGGTAACCACCGGGGTTCTGCTGCTGCCACCGCCAGGTGTCGACGCACATGTCGTCGAGCGACCGGGTGGCCCGCCAACCGAGCTCCGCGTGGGCCCTGGACACGTCCGCGTACGAGGTGGCCACGTCACCTGGCCGGCGAGCCACCACCTCATACGGCAGCTCGTGACCGACGGCCCGCTCGAAGGCGTGCAGCAGCTCCAGCACGCTGGTGCCGTGCCCGGTGCCGAGGTTCCAGGTGCTCACCGGCGACTCCGTCTGGGACAGCCTGTCCAGTGCGGCGACATGGCCGGCTGCCAGGTCCTCGACATGGATGTAGTCGCGGACACCCGTCCCGTCCGGGGTGTCGTAGTCATCGCCGAACACCTTCAGCCGATCCAGCCGCCCCACCGCGACCTGGGCGATGAAGGGCATCAGGTTGTTCGGGATGTCGGTGGGGTCCTCGCCGATGGTGCCCGAGCTGTGCGCGCCTACCGGGTTGAAGTAGCGCAGCAGGGCGATCCTCCAGTCGGTCTCGGCAGCGGCGACGTCGCGCAGCACCTGCTCGATCATCACCTTGCTCCAGCCGTAGGGGTTGGTGGCCGAGGTCGGCAGGTCCTCCTTGAGTGGCGAGGTCGCATCAGGCCCGTAGACGGTCGCCGAGGAGGAGAACACCAGCTTGCGGACGTTGTGTCGCCGCATCGCCCGCACCAGGGAGAAGGTCGAGCCCAGGTTGTTCTCGTAGTACTCCAGCGGCTTCTGAACGCTCTCGCCGACGGCCTTGTAACCGGCGAAGTGCACCACGGCGTCGATCTGCTCGTGCGCGAACAGGTGCTCCGTCTTGTCGACGTCGCACAGGTCGAAGGCGTGCACCGGCAAGTGACGTCCGGTGATCGCCTCGAGCCGGTTGATCACGGCCGGCTTGGCGTTGGCGAAGTTGTCCACGATCAGGACGTCGTGCCCGGCCGCCAGCAGCTGGATGACCGTATGCGATCCGATGTAGCCGGCGCCGCCGGAGACGAGTACGTTCATGCCCGAACTCTAGACCGGCGGCCGGTGCCGTGGGGCCGGGCCTCACCCATCCAGGTGACGCCGGCACGGCAGCGGAGCTAGTTTGGGCGCACCATGAGCCTTCGTGATCCCGCTACGCCGCGGCCGGAGTCCTTCACCCCCACTGTCGCCAGGCTGCTGGTCGGAGAGCTCGACGAGGGGGCGGGCTACACCACCTACCGCAGCCGCGGCACCAGCGACTGGCTGCTGTTCCACACTCTCGAGGGCGAGGGACGGCTGGGCACCGCAACCACCGACGTTCGTGCACTGCCGGGCGAGACGACCCTGATCCGGCCGGGGACGCCACACGACTACGGCGTCGAGCCGCGACTGCGCCACTGGCACTTCCGCTACGCCCACTTCCATCCCCGACCGGAGTGGAGCGACCTGCTGTCCTGGCCCGAGGTCGCACCGGGCATTCTGCAGCTGCGGGCGGGCGTTCAGATCGGGCAGCGGATCGCAGCCAGCCTGGCCGACTCGGCACGACTGAGCACCGGCGTACTGGCCAACAGCGAGCTGCTCAGCCTCAACGCGTTCGAGGCGGCGCTGCTGTGGTGCGACAGTGTCAACCCGTCCCGCAACCAGATCGACGAGCGGTTGTTGCGGGCCATCGAGCTGGTGGACCGAGACCTCCGCGCCGACCTCGGTGTCAGCCGGCTGGCCAGGGCCAGCACGCTGTCGGTGTCCCGGTTCGCCCACCTCTTCCGCCGCCAGCTCGGTGTGAGCCCGCAGCGGTTCGTCGAACGCCGACGGCTGGACACCGCCGCCCGGCTGCTCGACATGACGTCGCGCCCGGTCTCGTCGGTGGCGGCCGAGGTCGGCTTCACCAACCCGCTGTACTTCTCCACCCGGTTCCGCCAGCAGACCGGGATGAGCCCCAGCGCGTACCGGGCCCGCCGGACCCCGTCCACCTCCCGCGCGTGAACGCGCCCTGAGCCTGTCGAAGGGCAGCGTGCGCCTACCTCTTCTTGCGACCAGCCTTCTGGGACGCCTTGGCGATCGTGTGCGAGGCAGCGTCCGCACGCGCTGACGAGGCGACCTTCTCCTCCTCGGGGACCTCGGAGGCGCGCAGCACCACCACGGAGTGACCTTCGACCGCATGCCGGGAGCACGCCAGCCAGAGATCCAGTGCGCTGCCGTCGGTCAGCCCGCTGCTGGTGTCCAGCTGCAGTGCCCAGCCGTCGCCATAGGTCCGTGGCGGCAGGGTGAAGTCGACGGGTTCGCTGTGCGCGTTGAACAGCAGCAGGAAGTGGTCGTCGTGGATCCGGCGGCCCATGCTGTCGGGCTCGGGGATCGCGTCGCCGTTGAGGAAGACCATCAGACTCCGGGCGAACCCGGTGCTCCAAGCCTCCTCATCCATCGGTGTCGCGTCCGGGCTGAACCACTCGATGTCACCGAGCTCGCTCTTGCCACCGTGGCTCGCGTCGCCGGCGAAGAAGCGCCGACGGCGGAACACCGCATGGTTCTTGCGGAGCTCGATCACTCGCGAGGCGAACTGCATCAGCGACTGCTGGTCCTCGTTGAGATCCCAGTTCACCCACGACAGCTCGTTGTCCTGGGCGTACACGTTGTTGTTGCCCTTCTGGGTTCGTCCCAGCTCGTCACCGTGCGCGACCATCGGTACGCCCTGGCTGACCATCAAGGTGGTCAGGAAGTTGCGCTGCTGACGGAGCCGGAGCGCGTTGATCGCCTCGTCGTCCGTCTCCCCCTCGACGCCACAGTTCCATGATCGGTTGTGGCTCTCGCCGTCGTTGCCGCCCTCACCGTTGGCCTCGTTGTGCTTCTCGTTATAGGAAACGAGATCGCGCAGGGTGAAGCCGTCGTGGGCGATCACGAAGTTGACCGACGCGGTCGGACGACGGTCGGAGTGGGCGTAGAGGTCACTCGAGCCGGTGAGCCGGGAAGCGAACTCTGCCAGAGATGCCGGCTCGCCCCGCCAGTAGTCACGCACGGTGTCGCGGTACTTGCCGTTCCACTCGGTCCACAGCGGTGGGAAGTTGCCCACCTGGTAGCCCCCGTCACCCAGGTCCCACGGCTCCGCGATCAGCTTCACCTGGGAGATCACCGGGTCCTGCTGGATGATGTCGAAGAAGGCCGACAGCTTGTCGACCTCGTGGAACTGGCGGGCCAGGGTGGCCGCAAGATCAAACCGGAACCCGTCGACGTGCATCTCCAACACCCAGTAGCGCAGCGAGTCCATGATCAGCTGCAGGACGTGCGGGCTGCGCATCAGCAGGCTGTTGCCGGTGCCCGTCGTGTCGTAGTAGTGCTGCTTGGCGTCGTCGACCAGGCGGTAGTAGGCGGCGTTGTCGATTCCGCGGAAGGCGATCGTGGGTCCGCGTTCGTTGCCTTCGGCCGTGTGGTTGTAGACCACATCGAGGATGACCTCGATCTGCGCCTCGTGCAGAGCCTTGACCATGGCCTTGAACTCGGTGGTCTGCTGCCCGCGGCTGCCGGACGAGGCGTAGGCGTTGTGCGGCGCCAGGAAGCCGATGGTGTTGTAGCCCCAGTAGTTCGACAGTCCCTGGTCCACCAGGTGAGAGTCGTTGACGAACTGGTGCACCGGCAGCAGCTCCACTGCCGTGACGCCGAGCTTGGTCAGGTGCTCGATGATGGCCGGATGCCCGAGCGCGGCGTACGTGCCCCGGATCTCCTCGGGCACGCCCGGGTGGGTCATCGTCAGACCCTTGACGTGCGTCTCGTAGATCACGCTGTCGTGGTACTGGTGCCGCGGCGGACGGTCGTGGCCCCAGTCGAAGAAGGGGTTGGTCACCACCGACAGCATCGTGTGGCCGAGAGAGTCGGCGTCGTTGAACTCGTCGGGCTTGCCGAAACGGTACGAGAACAGGGACTCGTCACCGTCGATCTGGCCATCGATCGCCTTGGCGTACGGGTCCAACAGCAGCTTCGCGGGGTTGCAGCGGTGGCCGTTGGCAGGATCGTAGGGGCCGTGCACGCGGTAGCCGTAGCGCTGGCCGGGCTGGATACCAGGCAGGTAGACGTGCCAGACGAAGCCGTCGACCTCCTCCACCGGGACCCGCGTCTCCTCCCCCTCGTCGCTGATCAGGCAGAGCTCGACCTTGTCGGCAATCTCGGAGAAAAGTGTGAAGTTGACCCCGGTTCCGTCGAAGGTTGCCCCCATCGGGTAGGGCCTGCCAGGCCACATATCCATCTGCTCATTCCCTTCTCCGGGCAAGCAACCTGCTCGCGCGGCCCGCACAAATCCAGGGTTAACCATAGAGCCTTGCCCGGAGTTCGCCGTAACCGCGCTTCGGCCGGTCAGGACCGAGCGTCCGCGCCAGCGTGCCTCTGGGTCCCGCACCAGAACCCGGCTTCGCCAACGACGCCGCCGCGCCTCCGGAGCGCGTATCCTCGTTAGCGCGGGAGGATCGCTGCTCGGTATCGACGCAGCGAGCAGCGGTCACGGCGCCTGATCTTCTTCGTTCGAAGGAGCACGACATGGCCATGACCTCGGCTGTCCGGCCACAGCACAGCTATCGGCACGAAGCGTTCCTGTGGCACACCCCGGAAGAGTTCCTCGCCGGCACGGTGCCGTTCATCCGCGACGGTCTGGCCTCCGGCGAGCCGGTGATGGTGGCTCTGATCAGCGTCCGTGCGGACCTGCTGCGCAACGCGCTGGGCGGTGACGCAGACCAGGTGCGGTTCGTCGACATGGCTGCCCTGGGTCGCAATCCGGCCCAGATCATCCCGGCCTGGATGCAGTTTCTGGAGGACGGCTCGGTGCGAGGCCGGCCCGCGCGAGGCATCGGCGAGCCGATCTGGGCCGGTCGCCGTCCCGAGGAGATCCTCGAGAGCCAGCTGCACGAGGCTCTGCTGAACGTCGCCGTCGACCCGGATACGCCGTTCTGGTTGCTCTGCCCCTATGACGCCGAGAACCTGCCGGCGGCGGTGATCGAGGAGGCGCATCGTAGCCACCCGGCCATCGTCGACTCCCACGGCTACCGCGGCAGCGTGCTGTACGCCGGCCGCGCGCACGTCGATGTCGTCTTCGGTTCGGAACTGCCCGGAATCAGCGGAGTGCCGGAGGAACGGCGCTTCGACTCGAAATCACTGCAGGAGGTCCTACCCTTCGTCGCCACCCGGGCTCACCGAGGCGGAGTACCTGCCCATCAGGCCGCCAGCCTCGCCGTCGCTGTGCGTGAGCTGGCAGCGAACAGCCTGCAGCGCGGCGGCGCCGAGGGAGTGGTCAGGTTCTGGCACGCCAACCACGCCGTGATCTTCGAGGTGCACGACGACGCCCGGGTCAGTGACCCGCTGGCGGGTCGGCGGTGGCCCTCGGCCGACCAGCGCAAGGGACTGTGGCTGGCCAACGAGACGTGTGACCTGGTCCAGCTCCGCTCGACGCCGACTGGGACCACCGTTCGGGTCCACCACTGGACCTGAGGCCGACGTCGGGTCGGTAGGCCCGCGGCTGCAGGACCTTGGGCTCTGGTGGCGCAACGGTGGGCGGCCGAGGCTGGGGGCATCAGAGAAGGGTGCCCCATGACTACACAGACAGGGCCGGTGAAGATCCCGGTGAAGGTCGGGCCATCTCGAGCTCGTCGAGACCTCATCATCGCCTGGGTTTCGGTGGCTCTCATTCCGGTCGCCTTCGCGGCAGCCATGCTCGTCGGCGACGGGCTGCTCACCCTGCAGGGCTACGAGTCCGGCAGCGAGCAGACGCCGCCGCTGCTGCCGGTGCTGTTGGCCGCGGTCCCCGCCATGCTGGTGCTGCTGACGCCGACAGTGACGGCAGTCTGGTTCGGCCTGCGCGCACGCCGCGAGGGTCGGCAGGTGGGCCTGGTGCCCGCCCTGATCGGAATGGTGGCCGGGGCGGGAGCGATCCTGTTGAACCTCGCGGCCTACCTCGTCGGCCGGTTCACCGAGTGAGGCTCGGAGGATGAGCGGCTGGAGCGCAGAGGGGCGGATCTCGGCGACCGGCTGGGAAACAGCCAGCTGGGCGTCTCCGGCGGAGGTCCTTCCCGGTGTGACCGCCTACCCGATCGACGATGTGTGGCTGCTGGAGTTCAACGCCGACCTGCCCCCGGATCCAGAACCGCTGATCCGCACAGCGGGCTGGGCGCTGGCGGAGAGCCCCCGCGGTGTCGCCTGCAGGCTGCCGGCCTCACTCGCAGAGATGGCCGACGACTCGGTCGAGGCGCTGGCCTCACTCGGTTGGCATGTCCGTGGATGGCCGGGCGCCTCGATCGCCATCAGCTGCCGGCAGGCGAACCTCCGCTCGCGCCTGCGCACTGCCCCTGGAGGGCACTCGCTGCTGTTCACCGGCTCGCTGCTGTCCGCCTGGGCGATGCTCGCCGCCTCACCAGTGCAGCAAACCAGCACTCGGGTGGCCCCGCACCCGGCTGCCCTGCATCAGGCGCGGCAGTTCCTCAGCCGCACCTGCCTGGACTGGCGCCTGCAGAAAGCGATCATCGCGGGCCAGCAGGTGTTGGACGAGCTGGTCCTCAGCGCGGTGTGCCAGACCCTCGATCCGTTGGTGGTCACCCTTTCCCGCGTCGACCAGGCGCTGCGGATCGCCGTGCGGGTGTGGACACCGCCGGACAACCTTCTCCTGCAGGCCGAGGGTGTCGCCTGGGACACGCCGCTGCTCGACGCGTTGGGCGACTCGTCCGGCATCCTGTCTGGGGCGGACGGCAGCAGCGTGCGCTGGGGTGTCGTCCAAGCCTGATTGTTCCGCAGGATCAGCGTCGGCCGAAGAGCCGACCCAGCACGCCGACCTTGGCGGCGGTCTCGTTCTCGTGTCCACGACACTGCTGCCCATTCGGCACGTTCTTCATCACCTGGTTCACGTGGTTGCCGCAGCCGGTCCAGGTAGTCTTCCCGCAGGTCCCACAGGTGACGGCTCTACACACGGCAATCTCCTCTACATCGATCAACTGACGGAAGCATACCCCCACGGGTATGGTCGACGCCAATCCCTACACGAAGTCCTGCCGCCAGCTGCCATCGTGAGCCGTCAGACAGTGCCTGCGATCGAAGGAGAAACCGACAGCATGGATGCCTCAAGCTGGGACGAACGCTATGCCGCAGCGGCCCAGAGCAACGCCAGAGTATGGTCCGACACCCCGAACCAGACGGTGGCGCGACTGCTCGGATCCACGTCGCCAGGGACCGGGATCGATCTCGGCGCCGGTGAGGGCCGCAACGCGTTGTGGCTGGCGAGCCGGGGCTGGCGGATGACCGCTGTGGACTTCTCCGCCCGAGGGTTGGAGACCGGCCGGCGCGCGGCCCAGCAACAGGGCCTGACCGTGCGCTGGGTCACCGCGGACGCGCGAAGCTGGCGGCCCGACGGCCCGGTCGACCTGGTCCTGGTCGCCTATCTACACCTGCCCAGAAGCGAGACGGGTCCGCTGCTCGGACGGCTGGCGTCGTGGCTGCTTCCGGGCGGGCGGCTGATCATTCTCGGTCACGACGCCGACAACCTGACGCGCGGCGTCGGCGGTCCCCAAGATCCCGATGTCCTCTACGACACCCGACTTCTCGCCGATGCCGCACACGGCCTGGTTATCGACCAGTGCACCCAGATCGAACGCCAGGTCACGGCCGACGGCGAGCCCCGGACCGCCGTCGACACGTTGCTGGTCGCTCACGCCCCTGGTTCTTCCTCGGTACCGTGACGGTGCCAGTGAAGCGTGAGACTGCCGTCGGCCAGCACCTCGATCTGTGACCCGAGGTCCCGGCTGACCCGGGTGAGCCTGTCACCCAACCAGCCCGCATCCTCCTCCGAGGCTCGGCAGAGCCGCATCTGGCGCGCCTGGAACGGCACCATCTGCAGCTCCACCAGCGCTCCGGTCGCCGCGTCCACCGACGCCAGATACAGCAGCCGCAGGTCGTCCCGATACGCCTCATGGCCTCGGATGCCTTCGTAGTCGTCGATGAAGTCGCCACAGCCGTACAGGATCAGCCTGTCCCGATAGACCTCCATCGGACGCGGGTGGTGCGATGAGTGCCCGTGGACGATGTCGACCCCGCCATCGATCAGCGCGTGCGCGAACGCCCGTTGGTCCGAGTCGACGGCGTAGCCCCAGTTGGATCCCCAGTGGACCGAGGCGACGGTGATGTCTCCTGGCCGCCTCAGCAGCCGCATCCGGGCCGCGACCTCGGCTGCCGCCCTGACCGACAACCGCGGCAGGAACGCCACCCCGGGACGATCCGGGCGGGCGGCCCAGGTCGGCGGGATGCCACTGGAGGAGGCCCCGGCCGAGGAGACAAGCACCCGTCCGTCGTGCTTGAGCTGCACGACGGCTGGTCGCCACGCCTCCACCGCCGACTCTCCGGCACCAGCCGTGGCCAGCCGCGCCGCAGCCAGTACGTCGAGCGTCTCGACCAGACCTCGCCGTCCGAAGTCCAGCACATGGTTGTTCGCCAGCACGCAGACATCGGGCCGGGCAACTGTCAGGCAGCCGACGTTTGCCGGGTTCATCCGGTAGTGCACGGCCTTGTACGGCTCGAAGTCATCGCTACGCGTCACGCTCGTCTCGAGATTGATCACCCGGACCTCCGGAGCGCGTTCGTCCAGCAGCTGGAGCGCGTCGCCCCAGGGCCACGCGGGGTCGACCGGGCGCCGGATCGGGCCGTTGACCGCCTCCGCCAGCTCCAGGTAGCCGCGGGCGTCCCGGACGTACTCCTCCCGCAGCTCCGGGTCGCCGGGCTCGGGCATCAGCTGGTCGACCCCGCGCCCGAGCATCACGTCACCGCAGAGGAACAGCGTCACCCGGCCGTCGGCGCTCACCCGCCGGCCAGCTCACGCAGCGTGAGGGCGTTTCGGACCGCGTGACCCTCGCCGTCGTTGTTGAAATAGGCGTACACGTCGCGGCCCGAGGAGCGCCACTCCGCGATGCGGTCGGACCACCAGTGCAGGTCGGGGGTCCCGTACGAACCGGCGTACAGATGATGCTGGTCCGGGCCGTGCAGGCGCAGGTAGACCCAGCCGGCGGTGGCACGCAGGACGCACGGGAGCTCCGCCCCACTCATCACGCAGTAGCCGGCGCCATGGTGGGCCAACAGGTCAAAGACCCGGTCGTCGACCCAGCTGGGATGGCGGAACTCCACCGCCACCTTGACCCAGGGCGGCAGCAGGCCGAGGAAGTAGCCGAGCCGGGCATCGTCCCGCGGCTGCTGGGGCGAGAGCTGCACCAGCAGCACTCCACGCCGATCGCCCAGCTCGTGCCAGCAGGCGACGATCCGCTGCACCCACGCCTCGGGTGCGTAGAGACGCTTGGCATGGGTCAGCCCCCGGGGAGCCTTGACGCTCAGCTGGAAACCTTCCGGCAGTCGGCGGCGCCATGAGGCGAAGGTCTTCAGCGCGGGCCAGCGGTAGAAGCTGGCGTTGAGCTCGACCGTGTCGAACTGCGCCGTATAGCGGGCCAGCCGGTCGCGCGCCGGCAGCCCGTGCGGATAGAGCACCCCGTGCCAGTGGTCGTAGGACCATCCGGAGGTGCCGATCCACAGCCTCGTCACCACGGCCTCCGCTGCGGCAGGGTCACAGGAGCCGGCCGAGTTTCGTCCGGCTGACGAGCAGCCAGCCGAACCAGAAGGACCCGGCGACAGCGAGCACGCCGACCGACAACGCCTTCACGATGGCCGGCAGCGGCAACGGCCGGGCGGCGATCTCGAGACTGAGCAGTACCGGAACCTGAAGCATGTAGGCCGCATAGGCCCCTCGTGCACAGGCCGCCGGGACTGGAGCCACCGACGTCAGCCGCTGTTGGACCAGCCCGACCAACCCGACCGACCCCGCCACCACGAAGCTCGCCTCGAACGCGTCCAGCGCCAGCGCCTGCCAGTGCCACCCGCCGAGAAAGGGCACGCTGTCCCGGCTGAGGTTCGTCACCCCGCCGACCAGCGCGACCAGCGGCATGACCACGATCGTGACGGCGACGGCGATGCCACAGTTCCGGGTGGTCTTCGCCGGGACCCTCGCCGCCCAGCCCTGCCCGCTCACCATCGCTCCCAGGCAGAACATGACGACGCACTGCGGCCACTGCCACAGGTGCAGGTCGAGGATCTGCTGGCTCCGCGCCGGAAACCACATCCTGACCACGAACGAGAGCATGGTCATCACAGCTGCCACGATGACCAGCTGGGCACCGCCGACGGACATGCCCCGAAACGAGCGGCCCCAGCCGAGCCGGGTCCACAGCGCATAGCCCAGCGACACGTACAACAGCACCTGCACAAACCACAGCGGACCCGCATCCAGGAACGGCTGCCGCTCCCGGAACGCATCCCACAGCGACAGCGAACGACCCGCCGCCAGATAGGCGAACCACATGAACAGCGGCCAGATCAGCAGCATGAACGACACCCACGGCAGGCCGAGGCGGACCAGTCGTCGTCGAGCGAATCCGCCGGGCCCATGACGCGACATCTCCATCGGAGCGAACAGGCCGGCCAGGAAGAAGAAGGCGCCGATGACGAACAGTGCCGTGGGACCGAGCAGCACAGAGAGGGAGAGCTCCACCTTCGGCGGAACGGTGACCTCCTGCACCTCGTCATAGGGCCAGCCGCCAATGAGCATGTACCCCAGCAGGGCGTGGCCGAAGATGATCCAGCCGACCAGCAGCGTCCTGAGGTTGTCGACCTCCACCAACCGGCCCGGGCGGTGCACCGCTCGGGCCACCCTGGCGCCATCGCCACGCCCGACCGCTGGGTTCATCCGCCTCGTCCGCCTCTCCCCCGCTGCATCAACCACACCTTATGCCTCGAGGGTCGGATGTGGGACGAAAATACGGGACGCCGCCTCTGGACGCACACCCGCGGCGGTGACGACAATGAGGCGGCGGGTCGCAACCGGGAACGAGGATCCGGCGCGGATACGGGGGACATCAGATGGCACTGGAACGCCGTGAGGCCAGGCAGCTGCAGAGTCAGATCGACAGCGTCGAGGCCGGGTGGCAGGCGGCGGACACGGTGCACTCCGCCCTGTCCGACCAGGAGAAGCGGCTCCGGCTCGGCTACGTGCCAGGGCCGGGCGAGCTCCCGCTGCGTGAGCGGGAGCAGTCCGTTCAGCTGCGGCGGCAGACGGCCCTGGCGGTCGAAGCCACCGCACGGCCGAGGGCCTGGGACCTCCGCGACATCGCCGGGCACAGCTTCATCACCTCGGTGAAGGATCAGGGCAGCTGTGGCGCCTGTGTGGCATTCGGCACCATTGCCGCGCTGGAGGGAACGCTGCGCCTTGCCCGCAAGAATCCCGAGCTGCCGGTCAACTACTCCGAAGCGCACCTGTTCTACTGTCATGGCAGAGCCGACGGTGCTCGCTGCGACACCGGCTGGGACGTTGACCGGGCCCTGGACGCCCTGCGCCACAAGGGAGTGGTCGACGACTCCTGTTACCGCTACCTGCCGAAGGACCAGGCCTGCGCCGGTCTCTGCAAGGACAGCCCGACCCGCAGAACCATGATCAGCTCCTGGCGTTCGCTCGGCTCGCCTGAGGCCATGAAGGCGTGGCTGTCGTCCAACAAGGGGCCGCTGATCGCCTGCTTCAACGTCTACGACGACTTCTTCTACTACGGCGGCGGCGTCTACCGCTATGTCCAGGGGGAGTTCGTCGGCGGCCACTGCGTCTGTGTCGTCGGCTACAACGACGCCGGCAGATACTGGATCTGCAAGAACAGCTGGGGCACCTCCTGGGGCGAGCAGGGCTTCGTCCGGTTCGGCTACGACGAGTGCGGCATCGACTTCGAGATGTGGACCGTCGAAGGCGTCAGGACGCCGTTCGAGCAGTGGACGAGAGGGCCGTTCTTCGGCAGCCATGGAACCTTCTTCGCCGATGTCACCGGTGACGGCCGGGCGGACGCCATCGCCGTCGGCAACCGCGTCACGGTCCGGCGGTCCACTGGCAGGTCCTTCAGCGCCAATGAGGCGTGGACCACAGGCCCGTTCTACGGTCGGCTGGGCACCTGTTTCGCTGATGTCACGGGCGACGGCAAGGCGGATGCGATAGCGGTGAACCGCGGCCGGATCACCGTACGACGATCGACCGGGAAGGCCTTCGGGCCCAACGAGGACTGGACCGGCGGATCGTTCTTCGGCACCAGGGGCACCTTCTTCGCTGATGTCACCGGAGATGGCAGGGCCGACGCCATTGCCGTCAACGACGACAAGATCCTTGTCCGCCGGTCGACCGGAAGCGCCTTCGGCCCGGTGGAGGATTGGACCAGCGGTCCGTTCTTCGGCAGCAAGTCCACGCACTTCGCTGACCTGACCGGCGACGGGAGGGCTGACGCGATCGCGGTCAACGGTGAAGCGGTCATCGTTCGCCGCTCGACCGGGAACGCTTTTCGCGGGAACGAGCAATGGACCACCGGACCCTTCTTCGGCAGCGTCGGCACCTACTTCGCCGACCTCAGCGGGGACGGCAAGGCTGACGCCATAGCCATCAATCCCGGCGGCCTCACTGTGCGCCGTTCGAACGGTCGCGGCTTCGAGCCGAGGTCCGTCACCTGGGCACAAGGACCGTTCATGGGGACCAGGGGCACCTTCTTCGCCGACACGACCAGGTCGGGTCACCAGGACGTGATCAGCGTCGGTGAGGACAAGGTGACGGTCTGGTTCTCCAGGTGAGCCCGGCGCCGCGACCGTCAGCGCTCGTCGACGGATGGATCGGCCGGGCTGATGTCCAGGGAGACGGAGAACCGCTCGATGGCCGCCGCCTCCCCCTCCCACGCACGGCCCAGTCGGGCATCGACAACGACCGGACCAGGGGTGATCGCGCGGAACCGCCAAGTCCGCACCCCACCACTCCCCACCCCGGGGTGCGGGCCGACGGTGAAGTGCGCACCCTCCGGCGCCAGCAGCTGCGAGGGCCGAGGCTCGAGCTGCCAACGGAACCCGGTGGTCGGGTTCTCCCGGAGCGTCAGGGTGATGGTGTCACCGACGACAACCTTGAAGATGCCCCCAGCGGAGTCCTGGTCAAGCGTCAGCTCGCCCATCCAGCCCACCCTCCGATCCGCCTACCCGGCCGGCGTGATCAGTCCGTAATCGCCGTCGTAGCGCATATAGAGCACGCAGCCGCGTCCGCTGGTCGAGTCGGCGAAGAACAGGAATGGCAGTCCGGTCAGCCCCAACCGCTCGATCGCCTCCGGCACGTCGAGCCTAGGGGCGTGCTGCCTGCTGACCGTCACCGGGACCTCGGTCACCGGTTGCCAGGAAGGGTCGGGTGCCAGCTGGGCCAGCCGGAGGCCGGCCGGGCCGGCACGATAGATGACGGTGTCGAGGCCGGTGGCGGAATCGGTGAAGAGGTGGAAGTCGTAGTCCAGCCGCTCGAGGTCGTCGGCAGCCTCGTCCACGGTCGCGCGGGCCAGCTCGAACGCCTTGTGTCGCACCACCTCGCGTTCCTCGGCCGGTCGCTGGAAGTACGACGGCCGGTGCGTGGGCTCGCTGCCGTGACGCCACTCATGCGGTCCCGACACTGGCTGGCCCCCGCGACGGGCCTCCCAGTCCCGCTCGAGATGCGCCCACCGGTGCCGCAGCTTCGCCTGCAGCAGGTCGACGGCCTCTTCGGCCGTCGTCCCCGCCACCTGCGCACGCACCAGCCGGCCGTTGACATCCAGGTTGGCCTGGGCCAGCACGGGACGGTCGACTGAAGGGTTGGCGGACCGGGTCAGCCGCACCCGCGCATGCAGGATCGGCTCGCCGATGTTCTCGGTCACCTCCCTGATCTTGCTGGCGGCCTCGGCACGGATGGTGTCCGGGATGTCGCCTCTGATAACGACCTCGACGTCGGCTGTACCGACTGTTCTCTCTGCATCCACGTCTTCAGAATGCTGCCGCTCCCGCGAGCGACCAAGGGGCGAAGGTCCCGCCGACCGACGGCCCAGGCACTTGCGGACGACCGAGAGGTCGAACGGCGATCCGGGTCCCACCAGGAAAGGACTTTCGGCCCTCACCCCGTCTGCACTGGTGGAGTGTGATGAGAATTGCCTACGAGACGAGCGAGAGAGCTCAACAGACAACTGTCGAGCTGAGAGACCCGGACAATGCTGGCGTAGGGAAATCGCCTCGTAGGTTTCCTGCTGTCCAGGCGAGATCGGGCGTGCTTTCGCCCCCGGGACCAGAGCATCTTCTGAGATGCTGAGCCGGTGACCACGATCAAGTTCGGTGTGCAGCTCTCCGCCCAGTGCGACAGCTGGTCGACGCTGCTCCGTGCCGCCCGGCTGGTCGACGAGCTCGGGTACGACTACCTCTTCCTCCCTGATCACCTCACCCCCCTGCACGGGCCGGAGGATGCCACGATGTTCGAAGGCATCGCTGGCACCGCCGCTCTGGCCGCGTCCACGCAGCAGGTGCGGATCGGGCTCCTGGTCGGCTCCAACACCTTCCGCAACCCCGCCATCCTGGCCAAGTCGATCACGACCATCGACCACGTCAGCAACGGCCGTGCCCTACTTGGTCTCGGCGGCGGATGGCACGCCCGTGAGCATGAGGCGTGGGGGGTCGAGTTCGGCCGGAGCCCGGGCCAACGGCTCGACTGGCTGGACGAGGCACTGTCGATCATCCGGCCCCTGCTGGCCGGGGAGACCGTGACCCATGCGGACGGGCGGTACCGCACCGACCGGTTGATCCTCAGCCCGCAGCCCGTGCAGCAACGGCTGCCGATCATGGTCGGAGGCGTCGGCGAACGCAAGACCCTACGCACCGTTGCGCGCTACGCCGATATCTGGAACGCGCAGGCGAGCCTGGACGAGGCACCGCACAAGCTGGAGGTGCTGCGCCGGCACTGCCTCGAGGCCGGCCGCGACCTCGCCGACATCGAGCTGTCGGTCGACTCGGGACCCATGATCCGCGACACTCTCGACGAGGCCCGGGCGGCGATGGCGTCGATCGCGAAGGCCAACGGCACCAGGCCGCCCGACCCGGACAGCAGCTTCCACTGGGTCGGCACTGTGGATCAGGTGGTGGAGCGGCTGTGCCGCTACGTCGACCTGGGCTTCACCACCGTCACCTGCTCATTGCAGCCGCCCTACGACGCCGAGACGCTCACCCGCCTCATTCACGAGGTGAGGCCCAGGGTGGAGGCGCGCTGACACGGCCGAGCGGACCTCACCATCAACCTGTAGCACCGCGCGCCGACGCCCACAGGTCAACGCCGGACTCGACGGCGTACCTGTCGATCTCGGCCAGCTCCTCCGCAGAGAAGTCCAGCCGCCGCACCGAAGCGACGTTGTCCTCAAGCTGCCGGACGCTACTGGCCCCGATCAGGGTGGAGGTGATCCGGGCGTCGCGCAGCACCCAGGCCAGTGCGAGCTGCGCCAGCGACTGCCCGCGACCCGAGGCGATCTCGTTCAGCGCCCGGACCCGCGCCAGGTTCTCCTCGCTGATCGAGTCCTGCGACAACGACTTGCCCTGCGCCGCTCGTGAGTCCTCCGGTACTCCCTTGAGGTAGCGGTCCGTCAGCAGGCCCTGGGCCAGAGCGGTGAAGGCGATGCAGCCGACCCCTTCACGCTCGAGGACGTCCAGCAGACCCTCCTCGATCCAGCGGTTGAACATCGAGTACGAGGGTTGGTGGATCACCATCGGCGTACCGAGGTCGCGCAGGATCGCCGCGGCCTTCGCGGTGTGCTCCGGGGAGTAGGAGGAGACCCCCACATAGAGTGCCTTGCCGGCGCGGACCGCAGCGTCAAGGGCCCCCATGGTCTCCTCCAGCGGCGTGTCCGGATCGGGCCGGTGGTGATAGAAGATGTCGACGTAGTCGAGGCCGAGCCGGCGCAACGACTGGTCGAGACTCGCGGTGAGGTACTTGCGCGAACCCAGATCACCGTAGGGTCCCGGCCACATGTCCCAGCCCGCCTTGGACGAGATGACCAGCTCGTCCCGGTGCGTCGCGAAGTCCTCTCCCAGGATGCGCCCGGCGTTGGTCTCCGCCGCACCGTACGGCGGCCCGTAGTTGTTGGCCAGGTCGAAGTGGGTCACACCGAGGTCGAAGGCGCGTCGCATCACCGCGCGCTGCGTCTCCAGTGGTTTGTCATCTCCGAAGTTATGCCAGAACCCGAGCGAGATGGCCGGGAGCTGCAACCCGCTGCGTCCGCAGCGGCGGTAGGGCTGGACGTCATAGCGTTGGACATCGGCGACATAGGACATGCCGCCCACGCTACCGACGGTCCGTGCGGTTGCGCGAGGGGCCGAGCCCCCGGAGCCGTAGCCGCCCTCAGAACTTGTAGCCAATGGTCCGGAGCAGCGCCCGCCTGTCCTGCTCGTCGTCGTCGGTCTCGACCCCCAGCGGCGAGCCGCCGTCGATCACCCCCAGCACGCCACGCCCCTGCTCGGTCTGGGCGACCAGGACCTGGACCGGGTTCGCCGTCGCGCAGTAGATGCGGCACACCTCCGGCACCGCCTTGACCTGGTTGAGGACGTTGACCGGAAAGCCGTCACGGAGGAATACGATGAACGAGTGGCCGGCCCCGATGCCCGCAGCGTGCCGGACCGCCAAGGCGACCAACTCCGGGTCGTTGCCGGCCCGTCGTACCAGTCGGAGCCCGGACGCCTCGCAGAAGGCCAGCCCGAACCGCAGATGCGGTGACGAGCCCACCAGGGCCTCGTACAGGTCCTCGACAGTCTTGATGAAGTGCGACTGACCGATGATGAGGTTGACACCCTCGGGCATCTCGACGCCGACGATGCTGATCTCAAGCTCACTCATTGTGGCCCTCCTGTCTTATCGGATGGTGTACCCGCCGTCGACGAGCAGGTCGGCGCCGTTGATCATGTCGGCGGCAGCGGAGGCCAGGAACAGTGCGGCTGCCGCGATCTCTTCGGGTTCGGCGAAGCGACCGGTGGGGATCCGGTCCTTCAGCACATCGCCCTTCTCCCCCTCCCAGGCCTTCCGGCCGAGGTCGGTCATCACCACGGTGGGTGAGAGCGAGTTCACCTGGATGCCGCGGCCCGCCCACTCGGAGGCCAGCACCTTCGTCAGACCGAGCACCCCGAACTTCGAGGCGCAGTAGGCGAGGTGATCGTCCAGCGCGACGTGGGCGGCCTGGGATGCCAGGTTGAGGATCTTGCCCGATCCCTGCCGGAGCATCTGCCTGCCCACCGCCTGGCTCATCAGGAACGTGCCCGTCAGGTTCACTGCGATCGTGGTGTCCCAGTCATGGAGCGTCAAATCCTCGGCGGGCGCCAGCAGGGCCAGCCCGGCACAGTTGACGAGGATGTCGATCCGGCCGAGCTGCTCGACGATTCGATCGACCGTCGCCGTCACCTCCGGCTGGCTCGTCACATCGCAGCGGAAGGCGCGGTGGTCCGCACCCAGCGCGGCGGCCCTTTCCCGAGCCTCCGGCTCGGCTCGGTCGACGATGGCGATCACTGCTCCCCTGCGGGCGAAGGCCTGGGAGATGGCCAGCCCGATCCCGGAAGCTCCGCCGGTGATCAGTGCCACCTTTCCTCGCAGCGAGAAGTCGAGCAGGGCATCGAGCGGGTCCGACATGGAGCCTCCCATGGTTCACGGTCTGGCACGTTCACGATCTGGCACGTTGACGATCCGAGGTGTGGCAACCGCACGTTCGGGTCCCTTTGTATGGTGGCAGATGATCTGCTCCCTCAGGTGGAGGGGCGGAGCCGCCGATGCTGGGCGGCGCCGCAAGGGGTCGAGACAGGGAGCGAAACATGGATAGGCATCATCGACAAGGCAGCCGACGGTGATCCCAGCCATACTGGCCGCGCTGGCCTCGGCTGCGGTTTTCGCCGGCAGTACCGCCCTGCAGCACCGCGCCGCGGCCCGCACTCCAGGAGACGACAGGTCCGGGCTGCGGATCTTCGGGCCGTTGGTTCGCAGGCCCAGCTGGCTGGTCGGGATCGCCATGAGCTTCCTCGCCTTCTGCCTGCACGCGCTGGCTCTCAAGCTGGGCCCGCTGGGCTTGGTACAGCCCATCATCGTGAGCTCGATTGTCTTCGCCGTCTTCATCCGGGCGGGCCTCGACCGGCGGCTGCCGCCCCGCAAGGTGTTGGTCTCGTCGGCGATCACCTGGGGTGGTCTGGCGCTGTTCATCGCCACCACCCACGCAAGCGCCCCGAAGCCGCCGCGAGACAGCGTCGCCGCCTGGTTCGTGGGTCTTGCGGTCGCCGTCGTCGCGGTGACGGTCGTATCGCTCGGCAAGGTGGCGACCCCCGAGCGTCGCGGCCTGCTGCTGGGTGCCTCTGCCGGCATCCTGTTCGGACTGGTCGCAGGCCTGATCAAGCTGGTGATCAGCCAGTTGCACAGCGGCGTGGGCGCGATGCTCACCCACTGGCCGGTGTGGGCGATGATCATCGTCGGCGTGGCGGCGTTCGTCTTGAACCAGCAGGCCTACCAGGCCACCCGGCTCTCGGTGTCCATGCCGGTGCTCAACATCTTCGATGTCATGGTGGCGATCGGTTTCGGGGTCGCCGTCTTCGGCGAACAGCCGTTCAGCTCCCCGGTGACGCTGGTCGCCGAGGTGGTGGGACTGGTGGCGATGGCCGTCGGCGTTCGTCAGCTGGCGCATCACGAGGAGTCGTCGAAACCCCAGGAGAAGGCTCGAACCGACGCGCCGGGAACAGCCCACGTCTGAGTCCGGCGTCAGCTTCCATGCTCCTGTGGCCGAGCGGCGCGCAGACGTTGCCGTCAAGGACGAGCCGGTACGTACGGCGGGCGACTCCCGCCTGGCGGGACGTCATCGACCCGCTGTCGATCCCCCCAGAGCGGCGCCCAGCTGCCGGCCCCAGGCCCTGGCGCGGTCGAGCTCCCCGTCGAGGAGCGGTCCGTCGACGTCGTGGACATAGAAGCTCTCGGCCGGTTCTGCGGACTCGTACCCATGTCGTCTCGCCTCCTTGGCCGCCCCTTTCGCCGCCGACCCCGGCAGGTGGCGCATGGTCTGGATCCGGGTATCGAAGGTGGCTACCTTCTCGGTGTGGTGGCCCGACGGCAACCCGTCCATCCACTCCCGTAGTCCGAAGTCCTGCTCGCCCTCCTGAGCGCCGCGGGTGATCGCGTCGGCCCTGGTACTGGCCCGGCTCATGGAGAACGCGTGGGTGGGTCCACCGGCGACGATGAGCCCGACGTCAGGTCCCGGCACCTTGGGCGCCTCGCTGACCTCCACCGACTCCGTCTCGACCGACTCCCGCAACCCATCGGCAATGGCTCGGGCCACCTGCTCGGTGTTGCCGAACATCGACTCGTAGACGACGAGAGCTTTCATGGTGCTACTCCTTGACTGGGTGGAGACTCCAGCCAACTCCGACAGCTGCCGTACCTCCAAGGGGCCAAAGTCCCGCAACCCCTTTCAGAGGCTGTCGGGGCACTCCCTAGAGTGTCGTCATGGAACATGTGCGTCTGGGACGGACCGGCCTGCAGGTCTCGAAGCTCTGCCTGGGGACGATGACCTTCGGTCTGCAGTGTGATGAAGTGGCCTCCTTCTCGATCTTGGACCGGGCAGCCGAGGGCGGGATCGACTTCCTCGACACCGCCGACGCCTATCCGCTGGGTGGAGACACCGGGACGGCAGGACGGACAGAGGAGATCATCGGCCGCTGGCTCAAAGGCAAGCGGGACCGGTTCATCGTGGCCACGAAGTGCTTCGGCCAGATGGGGCCGGCCCCCTTCGACGGAGGCAACTCGCGCAAGCACATCATGTCGGCTGTCGATGCGTCGCTACGTCGGCTGCAGACCGACTACATTGACCTCTACCAGTTGCACAGCTTCGACCCGCTGACGCCGATCGATGAGTCGCTGGGCGCCTTGGACGACCTCGTACGGATGGGGAAGGTCCGCTATATCGGGTGCTCCAACTTCCTCACCTACCGGCTGGTCCGCGCCATCGGCCGGAGCGAAACACTCGGCCTGGCGCGCTTCGACTCCGTTCAGCCCCGCTACAACCTGCTGTTCCGCCAGATCGAGCGCGAGATGCTGCCGTTCTGCGAGGAAGAGGGGGTCGGCGTCATCCCCTACAACCCGATCGCCGGCGGGCTGCTGTCCGGCAAGCACGTCCGCAACGCCGCACCGACCGAAGGCACCCGGTTCACCCTGGGCACCGCCTCGAAGAACTACCAGGACCGCTACTGGCACGATCGCGAGTTCGACACCGTCGAGAACCTGCAGAAGGTGGCCGACGACGCTGGGCTGCCGCTGGTGACGATGGCTGTGGCCTGGGTGCTCGCTCAGCAGGCGATCACCGCGCCGATCATCGGCGCCAGCAGGCCGGACCAGCTGGACGCGAGCCTGGCAGCAGCAGAGACCACGCTCGCCCCGGACGTCCTGCAGCGGCTGGATGAGCTGACGCACGACTACCGGATGGGCGACGCCGCCCGCTGAGGGAAGGCGTCGGCTGTATCGTCCTCGCGCAGGGGTGGTGATGCCGCGCTCGCGCGGGGGGAGGAGCGAGCGCGACACCACGTCCTCTCGCTGCGACGTGAGGACCTACAGGGAACGACTGGACACCCGGGTGGCGTCTGGGCGCCACCAGGCTCCGAGGTAGGGAGCAACGGGAAAAGTGGGCGGCAGCAATTGCGAGTGATCGCGGCACGTGGCGGCGATGCATCTTTCCCAACCGGCTGTGGAATCAGCATTCCCAGTTAAGCGCGGACGCAGCCCCGGGTCAAGAGATTGTGGAAGGCTGCAGGGATGCCGACTCGATGCCGGGATGGCCCTTGAGCAGCGGTTATTCTGGAGGCTACCCCGCCACAAGGGTGGGCGCGAGAACGAGACAAACGGAAACTGATGACGTCGGACGATGACGCGACTTTGGGGTCAGGCGCAGGCGAGCCCAAGTCGGACGGGGACGAGGATCTGCGGGATGCTCTGGTGGCGCTGGCCAACCTGTCCACCGGCCACCTGGGGCTGGAAGAACTGCTGACCAAGGTGGCCACCTACGCGGTCCGGGCCATCCCAGGCGCGGACGGTGCGGGCCTGACCCTGTTGGAGCATGGCCGCTCCGCGACGATCGTCTCCACCGCCCCCTTCGTGACGGAGATCGACGACATCCAGTACGGGCTCGGGCAGGGCCCCTGCATCAGTGCCGCCGCTGAGGGTCAGACCAAGCTGTCAGGATCACTGGGCGCCGACCAACGGTGGCCGCAATTCGGGTCCAAGGTGGCCAGGCTCGGGGTCCACAGCGTCGTGTCCCTGCCTCTGATCACCCCCGGCGCGGTAGTGGGAGCCATGAATGTCTATGCCCACGCCAAGCATGTGTTCGACAACCGAGCCGTCGAACTGGGCGAGCTGTTTGCAGCGCCTGCGGCGATTGCGGTCGAGAACGCTCAGGTCCTCGTCCAGGCCCAACGACTGGCGGCTCAGCTCCAAGCCGCACTCGGTACTCGGGGGGTTGTGGATCGAGCCATCGGCATCATGATGAGTCGTACCGGAGCGACCCCGGACGAGGCTCTCAACAAGTTGCGCAGCCTGAGCCAGACCGAGCACGTGAAGTTGCCGGTGATGGCTCAGCGGATTGTGGACGCTGCGGTGCGCCGCGCCCGCGCCCTCCACAAAGAAGAGGAATAGGGCACAGGCGTACTGTGGGGACTGGCGTCCCTCGTCAATCTTCATCCGTACAAGAGGGGCCGCCTGGAGCAGCGATCGGTTGCTTCTACCCGGAAAAGGAAATCGGCGGCGGGATCCGCTCGTTCGGAGAGTGACTGTGGACATCTCCACAGCCCTTGCACGTCATATTCGGCACCTCACGACGAGCATCGATGAGGAGCCCTGGGTCATCGAAAATGCTCTGCATAGCCTGAGGCGTGATCTGAGACGGGCCGTGTGGTCCTATCTCGGTCTCGAGCTCACCTTGTTCACGGCCCAGTACCCGTTCAGCTTGTCCGCATTCGAAGATCACGCATCGCCGCCGCAGGTGGCCACTTCCCTCCGCCTCGACCTCCATGAGCTCACCGGCGCGGAACCGCCGAGCCGCATCTGCCTCTACGCGGCCGTCCCCGGCGCCTTCGTCGACCTTGCTGCCGACATAAGACACGCTCTCCGGTTGACCGATGGCTCTATCGGTCTGGACGAGACGAAGACCCCGACCTCGCTGACCTCGGGGCTGAATGGTCTCGCAGAGCTCTCGGCGATCAACCAGGCGATCGGCATCCTCATCGGCCGCGGCCACCCCCCTGGTCATGCCCACCGCGAGCTGTCCCGACAGGCCGACGGCGCCGGAGTCAGCCTGCACGTTCGGGCCAGGCAGCTGATCTATGAGACGAGCAGCATCCTCAGGAGCAGCGCCCTTCCTGATGATCCGCCTGACGGGCAGCGCAACTAGGGGCGCCTCCCCCGCCCACTCCCACCGGGGTCAATCCCGGAGCGGGATGCCCTTGGCGTCGGTGGCGAAGCTGGGTGACCTGGTCAGGATCAAGATGCCCTCGATGATCACCCAGACGGCTACCACCGGTGCGAGCAGGCCGAACGAGAGAACGCTCAGCAGCAGCTGCAGCACAGCGATGCCGACCCGGCCCAGATAGAAGTTATGGATGCCCAGGGTGCCGAGGAAGAACGCCAGCAGACCGGCCGCGAGCCTCGACTTCTGAGCTGCATACAGCCCATTCTGGTACTGCTGCTGCCGCGGGTCGCCCTGGTACGGCTGGCGGTGGTACGGGTCGCCCTGGTACGGACTGACTTGGTACGGACTGACTTGGTACGGACTGACTTGGTACGGGGGGTGAGGCAACGCGGCGGGGTGAGGCTGGGGCGAAGCCCGCAGTGGGTAGTGCGGGTAGTCGGAAGGCTGGGGCTGCCGGCCCTGCGGACCATAGACAACGGGCTCCGGTACGAACTCTCCCATGACTCTTCCTCCACCTGTGCGCTCACCGATGTCGGTCCGGGACATCGCTTAGGCATACTATGCTCTCGATCACCAGCTGGTGCCGGTCGTGATCCAACTGAGACCCACGCTCGTGTCAGCGACCGAAGGTGCCCCTGATCGAGAGCTTGCGTGAATACTCGATCGACCCATAGCGGAACAGGTGCACGGCCAGCCGGAGAGTGAGGAACCCGACGGCGAACAGCTCGACGATGACCGCCACCGACTCGACCGGGTTAAGGGTGCCGAAGCCGTTGCGCAGCAGTGCGGTCACCGGCGCGGAGAGCGGGAAGTAGGTGAAAACCTGCACGATGAGGGCGTGCGGGTCGGAGACGATGAGACTGACCGTGTACAAGGGTACGAAGATCAGCGCGATTATCGACCCGAATACGGCGCCGGCCTCCTTCGCGGTCGGCATCACCGCCCCGATGGCGACCAGGGTGCCGGTGAACACGGTGAAGCCTCCCACCAGAAGCAACGCGCCGGTGATCATCGGCCCCGGTTCGAAGGTCAGGTGTGCGAGGTCGAAGCTGGGCAGGGACAACTGCTCACGGAAGAACACGTAACCGATGCCGAACGGGGTCATGAAGACCAGGAGCTGCACCAAACCGACCATGAAGACGGCGATGACCTTCCCGATGATCAAGGTGGTGGGGTCGAGCGTGGTGAGGATCATCTCGGTGACCCGGTTCTCCTTCTCCTCCAGGGTGCTGTTCAGCATCTGGTTGGACAGCAGGATGATGCTCACGTAGAAGATCAGCAGAAACAACAGCGGCGGGACGACCGCGCCGACGCCGCCGGCGAGCTGCCCATCCTTGAACGTTGTGGTCTCGATCTTGACCGTGCCGCTGACGGCAGCGGTCAGCTGTGTCGAGCCGATCTTCTGCTCGGCTGCGGTGGTGAGCAAACGCCTGGCGACGGCGTCGTACTTGCCGTTCTCGAAGATGCCCTTGTCGGCGCCGTACACCTTGATCGGGTCTCGTGAAAGGTCTGCGGGGTAGGCGAAGTAGGCCTCCGAACGTCCTGAGCGCACGTCGTTGAGGGCGGTGCCAGGATCCGTCGCCAGCTGCCCACCGAACAATGCTGCCGTGCTGGCCGGGATCAGTCCGGAGGAATCGGTGTAGGTGAAGGTGATCTTCGCGTTCCGCTGGGCGCCCTCGTTGACGCTGGTTGTCGAGTTGGAGACGAAGATCAGCAGGAACACCACCGCGAGCACCGCCGGAATGGCCAGCGTGGTGGCCCAAAAACGCCGCTTCTTCACGGTGCGGGTGAACTCGAAGCCGATGACGACACCCAGGTTGTGTCGAGCCATCAGCGCAACCCTCCGACGTGGTTGTCCTGCTCACCGTAGATCTTGATGAAGATCTCGTCCATGGAGGTCCGAGCCGTGGTGAAGCTGCGCACCGCTACCCCTGCGTCGAGGAGCTCGCGAAGCACGGCCGTCTCCGCTGCGCCGGCGCGTGGCGTCAGCTCGGCGTGCCCCTCGCTGTTGAAGGTGGCCTCGTACAGCGAAGAGGCGGGCAGCGTTCCCGAGTAGGCCACCCGGTACACGGTTCCGCCAAACATTTCCTGCACCTCAGCGACGGTCCCGTAGGCGCGCGCGGTGCCATCCTTGAGCAGAATGACACGGTCACACAGCCTTTCTACCTCCTCCATCTGGTGCGTGACCATGATGACGGTCGCGCCGGAGCGCTTCTGATCCTCGATGATGTCCATCAGCAGCCGCCGGTTGACCGGGTCGAAGCCCTTCGTGGGCTCGTCAAGGATGAGCAGCGTCGGCTCATTCATGATCGTCACACCCAGCTGGACCTTCTGCTGCTCGCCGCTGGACAGCTTGTCGACCCGCGTCGTGGCCTTGCCGGCAAGGTCAACGCGCTCCAGATAGGCCCTGGACCAGGCACGAGCCCTGTTCCTGGTCAGGCCCTTGAGGCGTCCGAAGTAGACCATCACGTCCAGCACCGACTCCTTCTTGTACAGTCCACGTTCCTCGGGCAGGTACCCCAGCCGGGCGCCGTCTCGGGGCTCGAAGACCTTGCCATCGATGTGCAGGGTTCCCGCGGTGGGCTGGTAGATGCCCAGCAGTGCCCGCAGCGTGGTGGTCTTGCCGCATCCGTTGCTGCCCAGGAACCCGAAGGTCTCCCCCGCCGCTACGTCGAAGGACAAGTCCTTGATCACCGAGGTGTCCCCGAAGTCCATCCGGAAGTCCTGGATGTGCACCAGCGGCTCGGCCGCCGCAGCTCGGATGGTCACCTTGACAGGCTCCTGCGCCGCTCCAGCCCGGGGCAAGGGTCGTTGGTCCTGCCCGGACCCGCGGGACTTTCGCCACTGGGGTTGGAAAGGCCACCATCGGAAGATGAGTGAACGGCCCGACGGACGGAGGAGACATGAAGCAAGGCCCGCTGCCACGATCCACCGCTTGGCGCTCGGTGGCCGGGTGCATGGTCGCCAGCACCGTGATGCTGGGGCGGCGGGAGGTCCGATGGCCTCGCGACAATGTCGGTCGCCGGATCCGCTTCGCCGACGGAAGTGTCGCGCAGGTGTACCGGGAGACCGTCGTGGACCGCACGCCGATCGACCCTTGCTTCCTGATCGTGTCCTTCCGGCTGCGGAGGGTCCGGGGACGGGGACATCGCCTCTTCCGACTGGAGAGCATCCTCAACACCCCCTTGTTCGTCGGCTTTCCCGGGTTCGTCTCCAAGCTCTGGATGGCTCATGACGACCATGCGATCTACCGTGGTCTGTACGAGTGGGACGGCCCGCAGCTGGCCGAGCACTACGCCGGCTCGCTGTGGCGCGTGCTGTCTCTGGTCAGCGAGCACGACTCGATCGACTACAGGGTCTTTCCCGGGTTGCGACGCGACACGGTGCTGTCCGCCCCCGATGTCCTCGACCGGTACGGCCGCGGCGGGGAGGGGGCCTGGTGGCGGGTCGTGGCCGCGGCGTGAAGACGACCGTGGACGTGCTGGTCGTCGGAGCAGGTCCGACGGGTCTCACCACGGCCCTGCAGGCGCACGCCAACGGGGCCACCGTACGGGTGGTGGAGCGCCGGAGTGCGACGTTCCGACGCTCGAGGGCGATGATCATGCATCCGCGAACACTGGAGAGCCTGCGCCCGTTGGGCGTGACCGACTCTCTGCTCGACCGGGGTGACCGGTCTCCCCGGGCAGAGCTGCATCTGGGCCGGCGGCGGGTGCGCGTCGAGCTCGCTGACGTGGCGCTGCCGGACACCGCGTTTCCGCACCTGACCATGCTGCGCCAGATGGACGTGGAGGAGGTGCTCAGCCAGGCGCTCGAGCAGCGGGGCATCGACGTCGAGCGTGGTGTCGAGCTCGTCGACGCAGCGGTGCGTGACAGTGCCGGCCGGGCGGTGTTGAAGGGTGAGGGCCGCCTCGAGCGGATGAGCTGCCGGTTCATCGCCGGTTGTGACGGTCAGGACAGCACGGTGCGGTCGGTTGCGGGGATCGGTTGGCGGGGCGCTCCCTATCGCGAGGAGGTGGTGCTCGCCGATGTGGAGCTCGACGCGGGACTCACCCCGGATGTCCTGCACGTCGTTGCCGACCGTGCGGGGCTCGTCTTCCTGTTCGCGCTGGGTGAGGGTGCGACCTGGCGCCTGCTGGCCACCCGGCCGGCTCGGGGCGGCCACACGCCCTTCGGGCAGCCCGGACACCAGGTCCCGCAGGTCGAGGTGCAGGCAATCCTCGACGGTGCCGGTCTTGCGGCCACCGTGACAGATCTGCGGTGGTCCGCCCAGGTGCGCCTGCAGCATCGACTGGCCGAAGCCTTCAGCAGCGGACCGCTCTTCCTCGCCGGCGACGCCGCGCACACCCACTCGCCGGCCGCGGCCCAGTGGTATGAACACCGGGATTCTCGACGCGGTGAACCTCGGTTGGAAGCTCGCCTTCGCCCTGGACCAGGTGCAGGGTCATGACGCGCTGTTGGACTCCTACAGCCTGGAGCGCCGCCCGGTCGCGCGGCAGGTGCTGGCACTGACCCATCTGGTCTTCTTCGCGGAGTCGTCGACGAACCCGCTGCCTGCCTTCCTGCGCGGGACCCTGATGCCGGTCGCCGCCCCTGCCCTACCCCTGCTGCTCGGTCGGCCGCTGCTGATGGCGCAGGTCGTCCGCGTTCTCTCCCAGCGGTGGGTGCGGTATCGGCACAGTGCCCTGTCGGTCCAGGGCCAGCCCGGCGGTCCGGGCCCCCGTCCCGGCGACCGGCTGGCCGATGAGGAGGTCAACTGCGACGGCCGACGGCTCCGCCTGCATGACCTGACGGCCCGGCCGGGGCTCCACCTGTTGTTGCAGCGCGACACGGTGGTTCCCGATGCTCGTCCACTCGGAAACCACGTGAGCCTGCATCGCGTCGCCAGCTGGCCAGGTCACGGGCTGCTGGCCGTACGGCCCGATGGTCACGTCGGGTTTCGCACCGGCCAGTACGACGCCGGACAGCTCGGAGCCTGGCTGGACCTCGTTGGCGCACGCTAGACGACCTGCATCCGTCGCCACCACCAGGTCGTGACGGCGACCCCTGCCAGCCCTGTCACCGGTACGAGCGCGAGGTGACGGAGATGGATCTCGGCCGCTGCACCTTCACCGCCCATCCCGGCCCACAGACTCACCGCGGCATAGGGGAACCATCTGCCGACGCCGATCACCGTCACGATCTGGGTCAGCACGACGATGAGGATCAGGACCGCGATCGCAGGGAGATAGCCTCGGGCAACGGAGGCGACAAACGCCAGCGGAAGGGTCAACATGGCACTTCCCAGTGACACCAGCAGGACCTTGCCGGCCGCATCGAACATGAGCCGATCCGGCGTCCAGATGCCGGCAACGGGTCCAAGCAGGCATCCGACGACCACGCTGGCCACGCCCACTCCGCAGGCCCAGCCGGTCACCACGGCGCACTTCGCCACCGCAACCGTGGCCCGCGAGGTGGGCATGGCGAACAACGACGAGACGGTGCGGTCGATGAACTCCCGCCCGAAGCACCACGAGGTGACGATGCCGGCCCCGAGCGGCATGGCGACAGACATAATCTGGCCCAGCACGCCGAGGTAGGCCGCCCATCCCTCGCCTACCACCATCGTGCTGATTTTGAGCACCGTCGGCGAGCCAGGCGAGCCGAACCGGGCGGCTGAGAGGAACCCGGACGCCATGGCTGGGACGCCGACCACCAGCAGCGCCGCTGTCACCCACACCAGCCGACTCCGGCGCAACTTCAGCCACTCAACCAGCATCGCCGGCCACATCACGACTCCCGGTGCCCGTCACGGTCGTCGATCTGCAGGAGCAGATCGAAGAAGGCACGCTCCAGGTCCACCCCGCCCGGGGGCAGGTTGCCGACGATCCGACCTCGATGCATCACCGAGATGGTGTCGGCGACTCGGGAGATCTCATCGAGATGGTGACTCGAGACGAGCACGGCGGCGCCCCGCCCGGCAGCCTCGCGAAGCGCAGCCCGGACCAGGAGCACGCCGGCAGGATCCAAGGCGGCCGTCGGCTCGTCGAGCACCACCACCTCCGGCCTGTTGATCAAGGCACCGGCCAGACCCAGCCGTTGTCGGTTTCCGGAGGAAAGCGCCCCGGCACGGCGGTCAACCCATCGATCCAGACGTAGATCGGCAATGCTCCTCGCGATGGTCTGGGACGTCGTCGCCGGCTCCATTCGCTTGAGCAGTGCGGCACAACGCAGATTCTCGGCCACGGTGAGCTCCGGATAGCCGGACGTCGTGTCGATCATGTGACCAACCCGTCCCCAGACCGACCGACCGGTCCGCGCCACCGGCACGCCCAGGATCATGACGGAGCCGGCCTCCGGGACGAGCATGCCCAGCAGTAGGCGCATCAAGGTCGTCTTGCCAGCTCCGTTGAGACCCACCAGGGCGTGGATCTGGCCGTGCTCGACGACCAGGTCGACACGGTCCACTGCGCGGTCTCCGTCGAAGCTGCGGGACAGCCCCGTCGCCACGATGCCGCCGGCGATGCCGTCCACCTGGGCCACCGCACCATCCTGTCACCGCAGACGCCTCAGGTGATCCGCTGGAGCGGAGTCCGACCGGGCTCGCCGATGAGACCCGCCCAGGGACGCACAAACCGGCCCACCTTGTCCCCCGAAGAGGTGGGCCGGTTTCTGCTGGTCATGCGTTTCTGCTGGTCATGCGATGACGTTGCACTCTGCTGAACAACGCCCACTCATCATCGAGTGGTCCCAGACTGTCACCCGTCACGTCCCCGCCGGTAGGGACTTTAGGCCCTTTGACGCGCAGCGCTGTGGAGCGATGGCTGGTTGGCGTTCAGGTCGGCGCTGCGCCAGACTCGGCGTCGTGCAACCTCTCCGTGTGCTATGGCTCTGTGGCCCACCAGGAGCGGGCAAGTCGACGGTGGCCTGGAGACTGTTCACCGAGTCCGCTCAGCGGGGCCATCCGACGGGCTACCTGGACATCGATCAGCTCGGGATGAGGTTGCCCACCCCCGCCGACGATCCTGGCAACACGCTGATCAAGGCCGCCAACCTCGCGGTGGTACTGGCGAACTACCGCGCAGCCGGCGCCCAGCAGGTGCTGGTCTCCGGGGTGGCACTACCCGACGAGGTACCGGCGTTCGAGGCCGCGGGTGCGGACATCACCTGGGTTCGGCTTGAGGCCGACCGGGCTCAGCTCCACACGCGGTTCCTCGGCAGGGACGGTCAGAGCGAGTTGCTGCCCGATCTTGATCAGCACGCCGCAACCCTCGCTCAGAGCGACTTCGCCGAGGTGACGATCGACACGACGGGTCTGACTGTCGCTGCCGTAGTGAAGCGCGTCCAGGACTCGCTAGCCCACTGGTCTCAGGTCGCCGACCGTGACCGTCCCAAGATCATCGGGAAGCCGCCGGCGGTGAGTCGTCTCTCTGGTGCCGCGAACGCGCAGCCGCGCGTGCTGCTGCTCTGCGGACCCCGCGCAGTGGGCACCTCGACGGTGGGTTGGGAGACGTTCCAACACCTCTGGGGGCTGCGCACCTCCGCCTTCGTCGACCTGGCCCAAGTCGGCTTCGTCGGGGAGGCGTCGGTCGCCCCCCTCGGCCGACACCGCCTCCGAGCCCACAACCTGGCCGCGATGGCCCGCAACTTCCACCAGGGCGGCGCCACCGTCGTGATCGCGGTCGGCTCGATCCTGCACAGCGCCGACCTTCGCGCGTACAGCGAGGCGCTGGCCCCCGGCACCCTGACCGTGGGTCGGCTCCGGGCCACCAGCGACCATCTGAGACAACGCGTTGCCGCCCGTACGGCAGTGAGGGGCGGGCCTCACCTTGCCGGAGACTGCCTACGTGGCAGAGCCGTCGCGGAGCTCGGCCCCGTGATCGACCAGGCACTGGCCGAGTCCACGCTGTTGGACCGGAGCGGAATCGGCGACGTCGTCATCGACACATCGGGCCGGGCACCCACCGACTGCGCCGATGAGCTCCTCGATGCGGTGGGCCTGACCAGTCGATGAGCCCGCTCAGCACTGCCAGCCGGGTCGCGGGCAGCGTCAAGGGACTCAGGCCAGGCCGGGCAGTCCCTCCGACAAGAGGGTCCTGGCGATCAGCGCGTGTCCGGCGGCATTGGGATGATCGCCGTCCGGCGCCAGCAAGGTGGTGACGTCGCTGCTCGGGGTTTGTCTTGTGAAGGGGCCGGACAGGTCGACGTAGTCGATTCCGGCGGCACTCGCCGCAGACTGAATGGCCAGGTTGACCACTGCGGTGAGGTCCTTTGATGCCCTGAGCCCCGCCTTCGGGAAGGACGCTCGGGCCACATCGCCATCCTCGAACACGTTCCAGTACCCGGTGATCAAGATCGCGGTAGGCAGGCCCTGCCGGCGCTGCCGAATGGTGGCGATGATGTCGGCAACGTTGCTGCTGAGCTGACGCAGCTCGTCCTCGGTGCAGACCTTGACCCCGGCTCCGAGGCAGGCACCCTGAGTGATCGCCTCATGCTGGTCCGCGAAGTCGTTCGCCCCGATCGTGATGAGATCGATGTCGGCTGAGCTCACCAGCTGGCTCTCGGCAGACTCGGAGTCGGAGAGCCTGGACAGCAGCTGCCCGCTGGTGAGGCCACCCTGACCGAGGTTGTGCATGGTGATCGGAACGTCATACCGGGCGCTTGCGGCGTGAGCGTACTGGTCGGGAAACGCTGAGCAGCCACAGCCGTAGCCCGAAGTCACGGAGTCGCCCAGAGCAACCGCAGTCCACGCAATTGCCGGCCGCGAGAGGGTGGCCGAGGGTGAGTCTGACGGGGCGGGCGCGGACCGGCCTGCCGGGCCGTCACAACTGACTGAGGTGACCAGGACGGCAGCGAGGAGCACGATCAGCCCCGCTGCGAGGCGCCCCCATACGCGAAGCTGCACCGTCCCAAGTTACCGCCGAACCCCGATGGCGGCCCTGAGACCCCGCGACGGTCGCCGATAGGGTCGCCCCCATGGACCGATGGCACCACGCTGGGGGCCTTCCCTGGCTGTACCGACCCGCCCTCGGCGAGGGAACCGTCGCCGCCGTCGTACTGGGGCGTGGGTACGCGCACCAGCAGGTGGATCAACTGGGTTCGCTCGACGCTGCCGCGGAGGTCGTACGGCTCACGCTCAGCCGTCCGATGGAGCGGTCGGCCGGCGGCGTCCGGGAGGCTGCCGTCCGGGTCGATGTCGGTCTGTACGAGACCACCGTTCAGCTGCGCGGTGAGCCCGAGACCGTGCGCAGCGGTCTGCTCCGGCTGGATACGATGCTGCGCGACCCCGTTCTGCTGGGCCTGGAGCACGAACAGGCGTCGCGTCTCGACCACCCCTTCGCTGGCTGGGGCAGCGAGCTGGCCGTGTGGTTCGGTGCCGGGCCGGCAGCACTCTCGACCGAGTTCCGCCCGAGGCTGAGGCCATCGGAGGAGGTCGTCACCGAGGCGCTGCGCAGCCTGCACCCGACTCGGTCGCGCAGCAGGTGGAGCGGATGCGGTCACCGGAAGTCCTCGAGACCCTCAGCAGTCCACTCGCTCTCGCGCGGCAGGCGCTACACGGCGGCCAGGAGTTGACCGCAGCGCGGGTCGCTGCGGACGCCTCCGGGCTGACGGCGGCGAGGGTCCGCGCGGAGCTGACCAGGCTGCTGGACAACCTCCTGATCGGTGTCCCCTCCGGCGCCGAGACGCCGGCGGACTTCCCGCTGCGTCGACCGATGCCCATCGACACCACCGCCCTTGCGGCGACGAGCGGCCGCTCCGGGCGCCGCGCCCGCCACCGGTCCATAGTGCCCGTCCCGGTCGCCGGCGGCTGGTCGCACGTGCTGGTCTCCCGGGAGGGGGACGCCTTCAGCGTGAGCACCGTGCTGGGAGGGCGCAACTGGCAGCCGATCACGACCAGGACCGTCGACCTCTCCCGCCTGATCGCTCGCATCGACCTGGGCAAGAGCTCGTCGCTGCTGGTCGATGAGGAGGACCGTCGGGTTCAGGTCACTTGGCCGGCCATCGCCGGCGCTGGACGCTGGAGACGGTGGTGGACGCGGCGCTCCCCCGCGGCGGGCGGCTCAGGCTCCCTGATGACCTGGGCCTCGACCGGGCGGTCAGTCGTCAGCTGGGGCGGCGGCGCAAGGTGCTGACCGGGGTGACAGCCTTCCTGGCGCTGGTCGCAGCCGGCATTGTCGGGATCCAGGCATCGGGCAGTGACGACCAACCGCTGGTGTCCAGGCAGGTGGCCGTGGGGACCACGGTGGCGCCGGCCAACGGGTCGACCGTGACAGTCTCGAACGTAAGGCAGGGAAAGGTGCCGGGGGTGACCTCGCCCGTGCTGCTGGCCCGGGTCAAGTTCTGCGGTGGAGGACCAACGGTCGACGAGAGCACGTCCGCCGACGCTCGCAACTACATCGCCCCCGACAAGTTCTCCCTGGACGGCACCCCGAACAACCAGCTGAGGGTCACCCCGGCAGGAACGGCCTGGCTGCAACCCACCCAGCTCGCCCGGGGTGACTGCACCTCGGGCACCATCGGATTCGAGGTCCCTCCCGACGTCAAGGACGTTGGTCGCTCTGACGCCTTCGTTCCCTGAGGTCTGACAGACACGACGCTGACCAAGGATCGGGACGCGACCTGCTTCGCGACCACCCGACAACCGACCGGCTCGCCAATCGCGCCGTCGCAATTCTCGGTATTGCGCAGATCGCGAGCGAATTGATATTCTGTCGTATTTGTCTGGACACAACGGAAGCACCGAATTATCGGTGCCTCAATTTAAAAGTAACTCAGGCTGCGACGTTCGTCAAGTACCACCGTTCAGCAAGCAGGGAGAGCGCATGACCGAGAGCGTGCTGAGGCACGAGATCGCCCACGAACAAGGCTATGTCACGATGCTGTACGAGGTGTTGGAACGCGCTCGCGCCCGCGCCGCCGCCGAACTTCAACGGGTCTACGCAGGCGCAACGACGGGCACCGAGCAGGCGGCGACCGAGCGCGATTCATTCGCCAGGACCTACGCTGATCGCTCGAGTCAATTGATGACCGTCGAGCGCGGATTGTGCTTCGGTCGGATCGACACCATCGATAAGGCGCGTTTCTACATCGGTCGAATCGGGCTCTTTGACGATGATCACGATCCGCTGCTCATCGATTGGCGCGCGCCAGTGGCGCAACCCTTCTATCGGGCAACGGCGGCCGACCCGATCGGGGTCTTCCGACGGCGCCACATCCGTCTGAGCGGGCGGACCGTCGTCGCCGTCGACGACGACATCCTCGACCTGGCCGCGTGGGACGATCATGATCATGACAACCTGATCGGTGAAGCGGCTCTGTTTGCTTCGCTCTCGGCCGACCGCACCGGTCGGATGTCCGAGATCGTCGCCACGATCCAGGCGGAGCAGGACGCGATCATTCGGTCCGGCCTGCCCGGGGTGCTGGTGGTCCAGGGTGGCCCCGGCACCGGCAAGACCGTTGTCGCGTTGCACCGCGCCGCCTACCTGCTCTACACCTACCGTGACCAGCTCGCCCGGCGCGGGGTGCTGGTGGTCGGTCCGAATGCGACCTTCCTGCGCTACATCGAGCAGGTGTTGCCGTCGCTCGGCGAAACCGAGGTGGTGCTGTCCACCATCGGCGAGTTGCTGCCCGGTGTGGTGGGGACCGCGGCCGAATCCCCGGAGGCGAGCCGGGTCAAGGGCGAACTTCAGATGGTCGAGGTGATCGCCCGGGCCGTCCGGGCGGTGCGGAGCGGCCGGGCCGGCAGGGATGCCACGCCCGCGACGCTGCTCACCTCGCTCTGGTCGTCGCCGGAGCGCCTCGCCGACGTCGCGCCGGAACTCTCCGAGACCGACCGCGCGGCACTGCACCGCCCGCCGGGGACTCCGTGGACCCGGGCCGATGTGGCGCTGCTCGATGAGGCGGCCGACCTGCTCGGCGACACGGACGCGGTGGTGCAGCAGCGCCGCCGCGCCGACGCCGAGCGGGCCGCCAAGGATGCCGAGCATCTGGCGTATACCCGCGAGGTTGTGCACACCGGACTCGCCGCGGACGGGCTGACGCTCGAGCCGTGGGAGGTCGATCAGTTCATCACACTGATGGCGGAGCGGACTCGGCACCGCGACGCCCTGGGCACCATCGCTGAACGCGCCGCGGCCGATCGCACCTGGCAGTTCGGGCACGTGATCGTCGACGAGGCGCAGGAGCTGTCGCCGATGGAATGGCGGATGCTCATGCGCCGCTGCCGGCGGCGGTCGATGACGTTGGTGGGTGACCTTGCGCAGGCCGGGACCGATGCGGGAGTGCGGTCCTGGGCGGAGCTGCTCGATCAGCACGCACCCGGCCGCTGGCGGACCGCAGAGCTGACCGTGAACTATCGGACGCCGGCGGAGATCATGGCCGTTGCGGCCGACGTGCTGACGGCGATCGACCCGGTTGCCGCGCCCCCGGCCTCGGCACGGTCGACCGGGGCGGTCCCGTGGAGCCGGTGTGTGCCCGCCGGCCAGTTGGGCCGAACCCTGATCGAGTCCGTCGCAGCCGAGCAGGCCAGGATCGGCGACGGACGGTTGGCTGTGATCGTGCCCCGGTCCCGGTACGCGGAGCTCACCACCCTGGTGTCGGCCGCGCTCCCCGGAGTCGCTCATGGATCGGATCCGGGGCTGCTCGACGCCACCACTGCCATCCTCGAGGTGGGTCAGTCGAAGGGGCTCGAGTTCGATTCGGTCCTGATCGCCGACCCCGGCGCGATTCTGCGTGAGTCCCCCCGCGGCGGATCGGACCTCTATGTCGCGGTGACCCGGGCGACCAGGCGGCTCGGCGTGATCTCGGACGGCCCTCTTCCAGACGTCCTGCAGCGCACCGTCGGAGGCGTTGCCAGCGTCCCAGCAGGCCCGTTGCCCGATGCGTCACGAACACCACACTCTCGGGGGTCGAATCTCATATCCTGAGAGGGCAGGAGCAA
Source organism: Microlunatus panaciterrae (assembly GCF_016907535.1). Taxonomy (NCBI): domain Bacteria; kingdom Bacillati; phylum Actinomycetota; class Actinomycetes; order Propionibacteriales; family Propionibacteriaceae; genus Microlunatus; species Microlunatus panaciterrae. Next base: position 2,535,546 of record NZ_JAFBCF010000001.1, on the reverse strand, counting down.
GCTCTCGAGGGAGGTCCCATGGTGACCCGGACGGAACGAGTCCCGACCTTCTGCCCGCTCTGCGTGTCCCGCTGCGGCGCGATGGCGACTGTGGAGGACGGACGGTTCATCGAGCTCACGTCCGATCCCGCCCACCCGACCGGAGCGGCCGTGTGCGTCAAGGGCAAGTCCGCGCCGCGCATCGTCGACCACCCCGACCGGCTGTTGTACCCGGTGCGGCGTACCAACCCCAAGGGTGCCTCCGACCCGGGCTGGCAGCGCATCAGCTGGGACGAGGCCCTCGACACCGTCGCGACGCGACTGACGCAGATCGCCGGCGAGAGTGGCCCAGAGTCCGTCGTCTTCGCGTCGTCGTCGCCCTCGACGACCGCTGTCAGCGACTCCGTTGACTGGATCACGCGGCTGCGTCGCGGCTTCGGCAGCCCGAACTTCACCTGCGCGATGGAGCTCTGCGGCTGGGGACGCTACCTCGCCTCGACCTACACCTACGGTGCCCCCGTGCCCGGCGCCTTTATGCCGGACCTCGAGCGCGCCGGCTGCATCCTGTACTGGGGTTACAACCCCTCGGTATCCCGGCTCGTCCACGCGACGGCGACCGCGGAGGCACTCCGCCGGGGAGCCCAGCTGGTCGTCGTCGACCCGCGCCGCGCCGGCCTGGCCAGCAAGGCGAACCGCTGGCTGCGCGTCCGGCCGGGTACGGACGCCGCACTCGCGCTGGCCCTGATCGGCGTCATGCTGCGCCGCGGCTGGTATGACGAGGAGTTCGTTCGCCGCTGGACCAACGCGCCGCACCTGGTTCGGACGGACACTGGACGGCTGCTCCGCGCCGACGAGGTGTGGCCGGGTGCGGGCGCCGGCCTCGTCGCGTGGGACGAGACCGCCGCTGGTCCGGTCGGCTACCACCCGGCGCGTCGAAACTACGACGTCAACGTCGAACGCCTCGCGCTGAACGGCGAGGTGCGGATCGCCACCCGTGACGGGGAGGTCGCGTGCCGGCCGGTCCTGGAGATGCTGCTGCGCCACTGCACGGCGATGACCCTCGAGTCGGCCGCGGCCATCACCGGGGTCGACGCCGCGGACATCGAGCGCGCCGCCGAGACGCTGTGGACCTCGCGGCCGGTCGCGTTCTACACCTGGAGCGGCTTGGAGCAGCACAGCGACACCACGCAGATCATCCGCGCGGTCAATGTCCTCTATGCCCTTACCGGCAGCCTGGATGCACCCGGAGGCAACGTGCTCTTTTCGGCCGTGCCCACCAACCCGATCGATGGCGTCGAGCTATTGGCACCCTCGCAGCGCGCCAAGGCGATCGGTGTCCAGGACCGCCCGCTGGGACCCGCCCGCTTCGAGTTCGTCACCGGCGAGGACTTCTATACCGCGGCGCTCACCGGCTATCCCTATCGGGCCCGAGCCCTGGTCGACTTCGGCGGCAACCTGGTGATGGCGCACGGGGACAGCGCACGTGGCCGAGACTCGCTGCGCGCGCTCGATTTCTTTGTTCACGCCGACCTGTTCCTCAGCCCCACGTCGGAGTCCGCCGACATCGTGCTGCCGGTGGCGACACCCTTCGAGGCCGAGGCGCTGCGCGTCGGCTTCGAGGTGAGCCAGCCGGCGCAAGCGCACGTCCAACTCCGGCGGCCGGTGGCGCAGCGCCGTGGGGAGGCTCGATCCGACCTGGAGATCGTGTTCGCCCTCGCCACCCGGCTCGGCCTCGGGGAGCACTTCTGGGGCGGCAGCATCGAGGACGCCTTCCGCCACCAACTCGCGCCGAGCGGTGTGACTCTCGAACAACTGCGGGAGCAGCCGCGAGGGGTGCGTGTACCGCTGCAGACTCGACACCAGAAGCACGCCGAGCAGCACGACGGTGTGGCGCACGGATTCAGGACGCCATCCGGCCTGGTCGAGCTGCACTCCGAGACGCTGGCCACCCACGGATACCCGGCCCTGCCGACATTCGAAGAACCCCCGGTGAGCCCGCGCTCCCGTCCGGACCTCGCGGGTCGTTATCCCCTCGTCCTCACCTGCGCCAAGCCGCTCTGGTTCTGCGAGAGTCAACATCGCCAGATCCCCGAGCTCCGCCGCGCGCTTCCGGATCCCCAGGTCGAACTCAATCCGGAGACGGCGGCCGGGCGCGGCATCAGCGCTGGGGACTGGGTACGCATCGACACCCCGCACGGCAGCGTCCGGGCCCGAGCACGGTTAAACGCCAGCCTCGCGCCGGACGTCGTGTGCGGGCAGCACGGCTGGTGGCAGGGGTGCGCCGAGCTCGGCCTCCCCGACGAGGACCCTTTTGCTGACGATGGCGTCAACCTCAACCTCGTCCTGCGCCAGACACCCAGTGACGCGGTCAGCGGCAGCTCGCCGCTGCGCTCCTCGGTCTGCGACGTGTCGCCGGTGCGCGGATGACCGGCATGCTACTCCCCGGGTCACAACGCCTCGGCCCAGCCGGCCGGGTCAGACTCCTCAGGTATCGCCCGAATCGCATGCCACAACAGCAGGGCGTCGAACCATCGGTCCTCGGCGGGCTCAAGAGGTCGTACCGACTCGTAGCCGGCTCGAAGCTCCCTCCGCACGGAGTCCGGCGTCGGCCGCCAGTCCGTGAACCGCGTACTCAGGTAGACGCTGGCTCGGGCCAGGTCGTTGACTCGGTGGTCCAGCGCCATCTCGTCGAAATCCAGTACGCCGACGACTTTGGACTCCCTCGTCAGGATGTTGGCCGCTCGAAAGTCGTTGTGCACCAGCTGCATCCCATCGTCCAAAGGTGGGAGGTCGGTCACCAGACCCTTCAACCGCGCGGACGCCGACGGCGCCCACCTGCGATCGCCGGTCGCCAACCAGCGTTCGATCTGACCGTTCAACGCCTCGACCTCAGTCACGGACGGCAGCCCATCGTCCGCATAGCCGCGAAGTGCTCCGTGCAGCTCCGCCAAGGAGGCCCCGGCCGCCCGCACCGCCGCGTCATCCTCCACGTCGAGCCAGGCGCCCGCCACCTCCGGCAGCGCCGCGACCGACAACGTTCCGAGTGGGCTGTCCCGCACTACCCTGACTTGCCCGTCCTCCGCCGCTATCGGCGCGGCAACGGGCAGGCCCCGCCGGTCAAGGCGTCGCAACAACCGCGCTGAGGCCGCAAGGCTCGCGAAGCGATCCCAAGCGCTCGACCACTTCACCACAAGTGGTCCGTGACTGCTGTCGACCCAGACAATCGCGTTGTGGTCACTGATCACCAATCGACCGCAATCGACCACCTCGATTGCCCAGACGTCCTTCAAGGCCGACGAGATCCAGTGGACAGCGGACGCAAACCCGTCGAACCCGAACCGCGTCCGTAACGCGGCCTCTGGCTCGACGGCTTCCTCCCACAGCATGGACAGGCCCGGTGGCAACACGTCAGGACTCGACGTCAGGGTCATCCGGTCTGCGGCTGCGGCTTGAATCGGCGGACCTCCTGGGGCCAGCCGCAGGCCTCCGCGAGCTTGCCCGCCCACATCTTGGCGGCCTCGTCATCGGCCGCGTCCACCAGGGCGAACCCGCCCAGAAACTCCTTGGTCTCGACGTAGGGCCCGTCGGAGATCATCAGGGAGCCACTGGTGGCGTCGGCGCTGTAGACCGGGCCGTCCTCCTCCAGCCCCCCGGCGAAGACGTACACCCCGGCGGCCTTCATCTCGTTCACGACCGCCATGGCGAGTGGTCCGCGTCCGCGGAACCACTCCTCGGTGTGGTCGCCCACCCACTGTTGGTTGAAGTAGATGAGGTACTCGGTCACGACTGCTCCTTCTCCTCTGGCGGACCCGGTGGCCCACGTTCACCTACCCTACGAACGGCGACAGGCGAATCCGACACGAAGTCAGCTCTTCTTCAGCTCCTCCGCAAGCATCACGATGATGCCACTGGGGCCACGGACGTAGGTGAGCTTGTAGACGTCACCGTAGGTGGCCACGCCGCGTAGGGGATGGCAGCCATGCCCTGCGGCGATACGGAGGGCTTCGTCGAGGTCGTCGACTGAGAAGGCGACGCGGTGCATGCCAATCTCGTTGGGTCGGGTGGGAGTCGTCTCGATCGCATCGGGGTGGATGTACTCGAATAGCTCGATGCGTCCGTTGCCGTCTGGTGTCTGGAGCATGGCGATGTTGGCATGGTTGCCATCCAGTCCGACGGCTGTGTCGGTCCACTCCCCACTGACCGTGTCGCGGCCAAGAACGGTCAGACCGAGGTCGGTGAAGAAGGCGATGGCCTCTTCGAGATCGCGGACGGCGATGCCCACGTTTTCGAGTTTGATCAGCATGCGAAGACGTTACCGAGACGCGTTCAATTTGGGGCGTGCTGTCGGCAGGTCACATGCGCTGACCGCTACGATCGGCGCGTGACCGCCGCCCCACTCTCGCCACCGTCTGTTGCACCGATGTTCGGACCGTACGGCGTGCCCGCGTTGCGGCATGCCGACCGCTTCGTTGACCTCGGCGCCGACAGCGTCTGGTTCCATGGCTTCGACAGCGAGGCCTTCGAACTCTGCGCCCGCCACGAGATCCGGGCGTGCGTTGAGTTCCCGACGTTTCGGGCCGACCTGGACGCCCAGCCGGAGCTGACCCCCATCGGTGTGGACGGCCTGCCGATCCGTCACGGTGACCTGGTCCAGGGGGTATGTCTGTCCCGACGCGAGTTCCTGGCCGAGGTCGAAGATCGTTTGGTGGCCGGCCTGAGCAGGTACCAGCCGGCCGGGGTGTGGCTGGACTACCTGAGTGGAGCCGGTTGGTTCGAGACGCCCGAGCCGGACCTTCAGGAAAGCTGCTTCTGCGCAGACTGTCTGGCCGACTTCGGTGCGGCAACAGGCATCGACACGTCCCCTGCCCAGATCGTCGCCAGGCACGGTGAGGCCTGGACCGCGCACCAGTGCGACCGGGTCGCCCGATTCGGCGCCCACTACTCCGCTTTGATCCGCGACGCCCTACCCGGATGTGTCGTCGGCGCCTACATGTGCCCATGGACGCCGGACGAGTACGGGGGTGCACTGCGACGGGTGTTCGCACAAGACCACGCCCTGCTGGCCCCCAGCATCGACGTCTTCACCCCGCTGGTCTACGCCACCAAGAGCGGCCGGCCGGCATCGTGGGGGCGTGAGGTGCTGGAGGCCAGCGCCGACTTCGTACCAGCCGACCGGGTCGTGCAGCTGATCGGCGACGCGCTCGACGGTCCGGCTGCGCTGCGCGAGATGGCCGATGCGAGCCGGCCGTCATGGGGGTTGCAGGTCTTCAGCGGCTTCCAACTCTTCGAGGACGAGGAACTCGGCGACGCCTTCCGAGCCACTGCGACGCTCCTGCGCGAGCGGTTGGCAGCGGCCGGCGGCTGATGGGAGCGCACGTCACGCGCACCCACCCAGGGGTCAGGTCGCTAGCGCAGGAGCAGCTCCTGGAGTTCCGGAAGTCGGCCGAACAGGACAGGCAGGCCGCGCAGACCGTCGCGGACGGAATCGTGCGACAGCGCGAGGTCAGGGCCGGTGCTCACCTCGACACCGGCGAGGCAGCGGAGGATGTTCCACCTCGTGTGCCCCAGCCAGCCGCCGATCATGAACACAAACCAGCTTGGGCCCGACGGCGGCAGCGCTCCGCCCCCTGCCACGTAGCCGTCCAGGATCGAGCGGAAGATGCTGGGCTGAATGTCGTCGAAACCGGGTCCCTTCGCGAGGCTCAGCGCAGTCGAGCCGAGCTCACTGGACAGGTCGAGCATCCCCGAGAGCTCCCAGTCGAGCACCACCGGCCGACCCTCTCGAGCGAGCAAGTTCCACGGTTGGATGTCCTTGTGGGTCAGTACGACGGGGCCTGGTCGCTCGCAGCTGTCGACGAAATGGGCAATCGCGAGGAAGGTCTCGACCTGGGAGGCGAGTTCGTCGGCCCAAGGCTGTCCGGTCGTCGCCGCCCGCTCCGCGAGCTCGGGCCAGTCCCGTGACGCCCGTTCCTCGATCGACCCGTGGGCCCACGCGACGTCAAGCGCGTGAATGCGCGCGAGGATTTCACCGATCTCGAACCCGTACTCCGCCGACACCGGCGCTTCGGGCACCCTTTCTCCCTCGACCCATCGATGAACGAGCGTGTGGTCATCCGCCGAGATCGGCTCGGGCATCGGAATGCCAGCACCGAAGGCCGCCCGCTCGAACCTGAACACGTCCTCGACGTGGTAGGTCCAGCGGCGGTCGACGAGGCTCAACTCCTTCACCGCGAACGATCCCTGGTCGGTGTCGAGCCGGTACATCCGGTTGGCGAACCCGCCGTGGACGCGGACCATCGGCGCGACCGGCGTGCCGAGATCCGAAAGATTCACGCCTCGAATCTAGGGCTGGCGGCTCTTCGAGGCACCGATTCACTCGGATGCGTTTTGTGGGCCCCGTGGGACTCGAACCCACAACCGGCGGAGACCTGTCCAGGCCCGTTCAGTCACGACTCTTCTCTCCGCGCACGCGGTTGGGGTGCTCGAACCGGCCGGTTCCTCATGGCAGCACTGGCAAGCATTCGTCCCTGGACTCGTCCCTGCACCACGTTTCATGCTGGCCGCTTCCATGTCATCGGGATCGGGGGCGGTGTCTCCGGACCGGTCCACACCAAAGCGTGTCCGTGAGTATGCGTAGTGATCCGTCGGATGCTGGCGGTTGTGTCACCACGTTGTCACTCAAGGCACGAAGAAGCATGAGCACTCTCGAACCGAACAGCAGCAAGCATGCATGCCTGTGTCTGCACCGGGGACGGACTGTTCTACGGTGCTGCTGTGGACGACGAGGACGACTTCCTTTGGCCCGTGGCAGGACTTAACATCCTGGCCGGCGGCAATGAGCAGAGGTATTACGCCTTCCTGCAATGGCAACACTCGCCCGACATACGAGAGTATGGATACATCTCAGGATTCCGCCTCGCCGCGGAATTGATGTTCAAGCATATCAAGGAGACTGGGTCGGATTCGGATCAGCTGGTCTTTCCCTTCGGACTCTGCTGGCGACACCATATGGAGTTACAGCTCAAGAGTCTTCTGATGGAGTTGCAGCGATATCAACGCAACGCGATCAAAGCCCCGAATACACATGACCTCGCCAAATTGTGGCGAGAGGTACGACCCAGGCTGGAGGAGGCCCGGCCTGACGATATCGCTGACTTGGATCACGTCGAAGAAATGTTGATGCAGCTTCACAATGCTGACAAGTCGGCCCAGGAGTTTAGATATCCCACCAAAGACGATAAAACACCGAGTCTTGGTGAGATCCGATACATCGACCTCGCGGCCTTCCACGACTCCATGCTTCGGCTAACACACTTCTTCGAAGGTGCCGGCACGGCCGTATACGAGGACGCCAGAATGCGAGAAGAGTACGAGCGGTGGATGAGGGACGAGTACGAATATTGACCACTTCCGTGTCAGCGCAGGCGAACCGGGCTGGCTAGGTGTTTTTCGCCTGGATGTGCGTAGTCGTGGGTGAAGAGTCGGCTCGATCATTGCCCGGCTGGTTGGTAGTCTGGCTGTCGACGTCGCGTCGGGCGACTGCTTCGGTGTGAACCCTGGCTCTGCTGGGCCGGTAGGGTCTTTGCGCCTGGCGGGTATCCATCACGGTCCGGTCAAGACCGGTCATCGAGTGAGTCGGTGACTGTCAGTTGATCTGGCAGTTTCGGCGGCAACAGCCTGGACCCCAGCGTCTCACCCCAGCGTCTCTTTGAGCCCTCTGCGGTCAGCGACCATGGTGAAAGAATCACCAGTAGGACGGAAGTTGCTCGTAGTATTTTGGACTGTCGGCGTCATAGTTATCTGACTGTCGAAACACCCGACGGGCGTCCACAGTCACCCAATCCGTCTGGCCATCCTTAAATCGGACTTGACCATCGCCTAGATAATCTACCATTCTCTGAATCGCGTCCACGCTTGGAGCTTCATGCTGCCAGAGGTAATCCCAATGGCTTGTGAAACTGCCATTCTTATCATCATAAAAGACGCCTCGGAGCCTGAGCTGATGATCGTCGGGGAGCGTGCGAGCAAGTGCGAAATCAATGCGCTTCGCGACGCTAGTTAGGTGAAACTCCTTAACCGCCCCACCGTATCTTCCTGTGAGGCGAAACCACATACCTCTTGTCACCCCAACGTATCGGTTGGGGCTTTCGGTGGCAAAGACTCGCCAGCCCAGTGCATCTGCGGAGTTGGGCAAGAATCTTTGCAGGACCGCCCAACCCGCAGGCGTGTCGAGAAGGCGCTCAATAGCCACGCTGTCCCAAGTATGCAGCGGTATCCGACGAGTCGCGCGGATCGAATCAAAGCGACGAACAAGTGCTGATGAAGGATACGTTGTGCACGCAAGTAGAAAACCGTCTGCCGCATGATGATCAAGGGCGTCTCGTATCCCGCCGCTGTCGGCTACATCGGAACTACTGACAGCCCGTCCCTGCCCCGAATTGGCCGAGGAGTAGTCCTTCGCCGATACGAGCCAGCGGCGCGTTGTGGCGCCAAAGAGAACATCGCCACGTTCCTCGATTATCAAATCGTGTTCGTCATCTGGGCCAACACCGCTCCATGCGACATCTAGTCCTAGCGTCAAAGCTAGCTCACGAAGTAGCTGCTCGAACGCGCGTCCATTGGCACCGAGTTCCTTAAAATCGAGCATTCTAGGCTATTTCCTTTCTGTCTGCTTTTGTCATTCGCCGGCATCGCGTCGAGATGGACGACCGAGTTCCGAATCGCGAATTATCTGCACATTCTTAGCTATGCCGAGGACTGACGAGACAATCTGCGCACGCTGTCGGAATCGCCATCGCGGCAGCTCTACAAGTTCGGCGAGTTGGTCGAGAGAGGACCCAGCATCATCAAAAAGTTCCCAGGGATTTGTTAAGACTTGGTCAATTCCAATGCGTTGGATAGCAGGAGGCAATCCTTCCGCGAAGGCGCCGATCACCGGCAACGTGTCGTGCAGGAGGTCGTCGGTCTGCGAGTCGGCCGTACGAATGAGCGGGCGGATCTCGTCTATGAGCCTGACGGCCTCTTCTGAGAGGCGCCTAATGTGTTTCTCTGCAAGCTCGCTCTCGGTCGCATTCTTTGGCTTTGGGATGGATTCATCGAAAAACGCTGAGATTCGGCCGCAGCAGAACGCGAGCTCGCCAATCGAGCGAGATAAGGTGCGGCGCTCACGGTGTTCCGTAAGTATGCGTTCCTTGCGGGCCTCAAGATGTGGCTTGGCGGCGTATTCGACTACAAGCGTCGTGAGCACAGAGACGATAGCCGCAGCAATGAGTGTGGCCCAAAAGATGGAACCGAGCTCGAAAAGCAACTGCCCTGGCCCGGATATTGGAAGAAGCCGGCATCTGTGCTCATGACGGCTGAGTATATGCGCAAAGCGAGGACCGGCCCGCAGCGAGCGCCAGCGAGCGAGGACACGGACCGCAGCCGCGCCGAGCGCAGCGAGGCGCTTGACGGACTACAGAAACTACTCACGGCCCAGGATGGCGCCCCGGCCCGAGGGCCTGGCCGCGGCGTTAACCGCGGTCAGGATCGCAGGCCAGGGAAGATCGCGCGGCCCTGCAGCTCGCAGCTCGGCAAGGGGCCAGACGTCGTCGCCATAGATCAGTTCGAGCCGACAGATCGCAGCCGGCGATGTGGCTAGACCAGACAGCTGACGCGCGTGGCGCAGGGTTGATGCGTGGGAAGATGATCATCGGCGTCGTTCCGACGTTCTCACAAAGCGCGGCGAGTGCCTGGTTATCAGCTATGCCCAGCGCGAGTTTGGCGGTGGAGTTGGCTGTCATCGGTGCACCCACATAGACGTCGATCTTCGGGTGTGGGCTTGACTCTCCTGGCAGCCGTGGGTCGGATCGCACGGGAAGCCCGGTGATATCGGCCAGCCGCTGTCGCTCGCCAATGTGGTCGAGCCACATGGCGGTCGTCGGAGTCAAGATGATGGCGACCTGGTGGCCGTCGTCAAGGAGCGGTTGCACCAATCCCTCGCGCAACTTCTCTACGCCGCCCGCCGATGCTGCGACGACACCAACAGCGGTCATGCAATGGCTCTGACGCGCTCGGCGAGACCGAGTAGCGGGGTGCCGGTGCTGTGCGGCGGTGCATGGTCTTCACGGTGTCGTGCACCGACGCTGAGTGGCGCACGATCTGCGGTGCTCGGCGTCGAGCAGGAAGGTCAGAGCCTCATCGTCGCGAGCGACATAGGAGAACGCGCGAGGCACTCGACTCGGTGAGCAACCCACCGTTCCGGTGGAAGGTTGGACGGGTCGATTTCGGGACCGCGCTCGATTACCCAGGCAACGTCACCGAGGTCCAGGCTGGCCGCAATGCGGTGGAGCTGCACGTTGGGCGGTCCGAAGGCGGTCTGCCAGTAGTTCGCGTCACGGCCGAGCCGGCTGGCCGTGTGTTCGGCTTGGGCCAGGAGTGCAGTTGCTGTCGAGCGATCTTGATGCCGAACTGCCGCCAGGGCGGTACGTAGGTGCAGCATGCTCCCCGGTCGACCGGCACGACATGCCGCGGGTGCTGCGGTTCGGTCGCCAGGTCGACGCTCGGCCGATGCATGGTGACGCGGACCGGGAAGCCATCGGTCGCGCGGACCTGCATCCGGAGACGGTGGCGGCGTATGTGGCGAAGTACGCGACCAAAGCCGCCGCCGACCTGGCTGATGGGCACCACCGCAACCCGCACCTGGCCCGGCTCAAGGGCTGGTGTCGAAGACAGCGTTGCGGGCCGGGATCGCCGGGCTCACCGGGTCGGATGGTCCGTACAAGGGCTGGTCACGGTGGGCGGAAATGCTCGGCTTCCGTGGTCACTTCGCGTCGGAGTCGCGCCGGTACTCCACCACGCTCGGTCGGTTGCGGCAGCCCGCCGTCATCACGTCCGGGCCCGCCTCAACAAGCTGCACACCGGTGAGCCGGTCCGGGTCGGGGACGACGCAGACCTCGCCGAGCTGCACGCCGACTCGACGCTGGTGGTGGCGTCGTGGCGGTTTGCCGGGATCGGCTGGCTCACGGCCGGCGACGCCGCTCTCGCGGCCGCGTCCGCTGCCCGCGCCAGAGACGACTGACAGGCCGGGCGTGCGACCGCGACCTTTGCGCGCTGGCGGGCCATAGCTCGGCCTTCCCGATTTCCAGCCCACCCGGGTCGTAGGGGCGGTCGTCAAGGGTGAAGGGGGAGCGAATCCGCCGGCTTCAACACACTGGTGGCGATCGTGATCGTGGCCATCGGCATGGGCGCCATCGAGTGCGTCGCGTTGGGCCGCCGTGTGGTCGCCGCTCTGGTAATCGTCTGAGCCCGTGCCGGACCTACGAACGGACGACGGACCACGCAAGCTCTCCGGGCGGTCTGGCTAGACAACCACGACCGTATGAGTCAAGGGGGGATTCCTTCGGGTGTGATTGTGTGCCGGTGCTCGCTTCGGTCAAGCTTTCTGCGGGCATGGCGAGTTCGCGCCGGGTTGACCGCGGCTGCGTTCCGGCGGGATTGGCTGGGCAGGAGGAATCCCGCGGCTGCGAGGCTTCCTCGTCAGGCGGCGATGGCGTGTTCGGCGTCGGTGTGCCAGGCGTGGTGTTCGTCGTAGCAGGTGTGGCTGGCTAGGTGTGATGTCCAGCGAGGTTGGTCAGCCGGGTGACTGGCGGCTTGCCTCCGATGGCGGAGTGGGCTCGGTGATGATTGTAGAAGTGGAGCCAGCCGGGCAGGGCGGTGTTGCGTTGCTCGGTTGATTCATAGAACCGGGCGTAGGCCCACCCGTCGGCCAGTGTGCGGTGGAACCGCTCGATCTTTCCGTTGGTCTGCGGCCGGTAGGGACGTGTGCGCTTGTGGGTGATGCCAAGCTCGGCGCAGGCGTCGCGCCAGGCGTGGGACCTGTAGGCCGATCCGTTGTCGGACAGCACACGCTCGACGGTGACACCGTGGTCTGTGAACCATGCCGCGGCACGATGGAGAACCTCGATCGCCGTCGCTGCCTTCTCGTCGGCACAGATCTCGGCGTAGGCCATCCGGGAGTGGTCATCGATGACGGTATGCACGTATGCGGTGCCGATCAGCGGGCCACGCACTGGGCCTCTTCGCCGCTGGGTGTCGGTTGCAGCGCGGTTGCGATCTCCTTGCTGCTTGCCGAGGTAGCGCCATCCACCACCATCGGGAATGTTGCCGAACTTGGTGACGTCGACGTGGATCAGCGAGCCGGGGTGTGGGTGTTCGTATCGGCGCAGCGGCTCGCCTGTGACCCGGTCGATATGGCAGAGCCGGTTGATCCGACAACGCACCAGTACGGCGTGCACGGTGGAGGCCTGCATCCCAAGCCGGCCGGCGATCTGGACCGGGCCGAGCCGGTGCCGCCACCGAAGCCGCACGATCCGCCGGACCACGTCCGGCGTGGTCTTTGTCGGGCTCGAATGTGGCCGCGAGCTGCGGTCGACCATCCCGGCAGCACCTTCGCTCCGATAGCGGTCGGCCCACTTCTTCGCTGTGCGAGGCGCGACCATGAACATCTTCGCAGCGGCGGCGAAGGTCCAGCCGCGGTCGACGACGAGTTCGGCGAGCCGTAAACGGGCGCGGGGGGTGAGGGCAGCGTTAGCGTGGGACACGAGGGCCTCCGGTCAGCGAAGCGGTGAACTAGACAGCTCCACTTCACAACCGGAGGCCTTCGTCTGTCAGGCAGGCTCACCGATCCCCGGCGATACAACCTCCCTGGACATCACAGCTAGGCAGCCGTGGAGGATGCCGACGAGCCGGTTCGCCAGGGTCCGGAGAGCTTGGTAGTGGGTGGCGCCGCGGGCACGGTGCTGGTCGTAGTAGGCCCGGGCGCCGGGTGAGGATCGCAGGGCGCTGTAGGCCTGCCGGAACAGCGCGTCGCCGAGCCTGCGGTTCCGGGCGTACCGGGCCAGCACAACCCGTTTCGTGCCGGACGCTTTGGTGATCGGGGATATACCGGAGTAGTTCTTCCGGGCTTTCGCGTCGGCGTAGCGGGCGGGGTCGTCGCCGAACTCGGCCAGCACCCGGGCGCCGAGGATCGCACCGAGGCCGGGTTGGCTGCGGTAGATCTCAACGTCCGGGTGCTGGCCAAAACCCTGCTCCACCTGCCCGGCCAGCACCTCGGTCTGGGCGACCATCACACTCAGCACCGCCACCAGCGCCGACGCGGACGCCGCGTAGGCGCCGACCACACTGGGTCGGGCAGCCAGCTGCTCGCTGCCGAGCGCGGTCTTGATCTTCGTCGCAGTCCTGGCGATGTTGCGTTGCCGGCCCGCCTTGCGGAGCAGCGTCTCGATCCGGGCCTGGGACAGCCTTCGGCCCTGGTCGGGGCTGGGGGCGGCGGCTAGCACCGCCAGAGCGTCACGGTCTGCGAGGTCGGCGCCGAACGCGGCCAGCGCCGACGGGTAGTACTCCCGCAACAACGACCGCAGCGCATTCACCTGCCGGACCCGCGACCAGATCATCGTCTGATGCGCCCGCGCGGCGACCTTGACATGCTCGGCGAGCTCAGAATCCCCCGCGACCTCGCGATGATGGGCCCGGTCCAGCCGGACGATCTCGGCCAGCAGATGCGCATCCGCCGGATCGGACTTCGCCCCCGAGGTGGAGTGCCGCTCCCGATACCGGGCCACCTGCAGCGGGTTGATCGCATACACCCGGTAGCCCGCGGCGAGCAGTGCCTGCACCGACGGACCCCGCTCGGTCTCGATCCCCACCAGCACCTGGCCGGTCTCCCCGGTCGGGTCAAGATGCTCGCCGACCAGCTCGTGCAAGGTACTGATCCCGGTCAGCCCTTCCGGCAACCGCCGCCGCACCAGCAACCCCCCAGAGTCGTCCACGATCTCAATGTCGTGATGGGCCTCAGCCCAGTCGTCACCGATGAACAACATTCCCCGTCTCCCCTCTCTCGCCGTTCAGCTACGAGTCATGGAGAAGACCTGCTACGACCTAATGGATCAGTGCTCAACCGGCACGACATCCCACCAGCACTCCCGGTCTCCTCACCACCTGCCGGGGCACGATCTAGCCATAGACCTCAAAGGGCCTGGCGTTTGCAGTGCTCACCGACAGCCGGCTCGGACAACAGCATCATCCCGCGAAGGCAGACCCTGCTGCAGTCCCATTAGGCTCGAAAGGCCACGCCTTCCGTTCGAGTGGACGTATGTACCGTGGGCCATGACGCTGCTGATGACGCCCGGCCGGTGTCGGTCTGGTGGCCCCTGTGGGCGTGTCTTGAGCGCGCTTGGCATCGGCTGAGCCGATGCCGGATCTTCGTACCGATGATGGTCCGCGCAAGCTGCGGGCGGTGTGGTTGGGGCCGAAGGGTGCGACGTTGCCGTTTGAGTGGACGTATGTGCAGTGGGCGGTGACTTTGTTGATGATCCCGGTAGGAATCGGCGTGGTCGCCGTGCTCCTTTGAACCTGAACTTCACCCTGGCACCCAGCCGACGGCAACAATAAGCCGCTGACGACCGGGCCGGTTGTCGACGGCTTGACGCTGTCATGCAATGGGGCTTGCGTGATCAGCCAACATTGCCCCATACTGGAGGCACAACCGAAATACCAATGTCCTGGCAAGGGAAAATAGTTCCTTGCCTAGGCATGTTCTAACGCATGGAGCGAATCTGAAATCGCCTCCGTGCGTTTTTTTTTGGCTACAACTCAATAGTGAACGGTCTGCCGAGGCTCAGATGCCTCGGGGTCTGCGGGCTTACTTCATCACTCGGATGGAGTGGGGCCGCTAGTCCGAGGAGGTGAGAATGGCAGACCACGGAGGAGGAAAGATCCGGAGACTGTGCTCCTGTAAGCACTGTGGATGCACAGCCCCGACACTGCTGCGGTACGTGAGTACCACAGCGAGCGTCGGAAGCCTGATCCTGAATGCAGTGCGGATCCTCATGGGCACCTAGGCGGTTAACTAGGTGCTCACGGTGGGGCTCTGGTTGGCGCCAGGGCCTCACCACCACTATTCGAGTGTCCTTGACATTGGTGCCTTTAGGCAAACTTGTAGTCAGATCGCCTCCGCCAGCACATATCGAAGAACTCGCGCACCCTGGCTATGCTGTCCCCGGGACACCATGCAGGCCAGCGACTCGTGATGGGCTAGGTCAGAGTTGGGCCTTGGCCCCCGCGAGCCGAGGACGCGAGCGCAGCGAGCGCCCGCAGGCTCGCCTTGAACGAGTAAGGAAAGTACTCACGGCGGGCTTGGCCGGGGCGGCTGCTGTACCGTCGTGGTGTGGCAGATGAGGCACTGACGGATGAGACGCTAGAGAGCGCCCGCTGGAAGGTGTTCGGTGAGCGGACGCTGTACGACAACCCGTGGGTGCGGCTGGTCAAGGTCGATGTCGAGCCGCCGAACGGCAAGCGTTTCGAGCATCACGTGGTGCGATTGCAACGAGTCGCCATCGCGGCCGTGATGGACGACGCGGACCGGGTGCTGATGCTCTGGCGGCACCGGTTCGTCACGGACGAATGGGGCTGGGAGCTGCAGGGCGGGATCGTGGACCCCGGGGAGGAAGGCCCAGCCTCCGCGGCCCGTGAGGTCGAGGAAGAGACTGGCTGGCGGCCTGGACCGCTCACAGACCTGCTGACGTTTCAGCCGATGATCGGCATGGTCGACAGCCCGCACGAGCTCTACGTCGCCAACTCAGCCACACGCATCGGGGAGCCGCCCGACCCTGAGGAAGCGGGTCGTGTCGACTGGGTGCCCTTGGGATCAGTCATGGAGCTGATGGCCGAGGGGAGATTCTGGGCTCTGGGTCGCTCGTGGCTCTGCTGTACGTCTTGGCTAACGGGAAGCGGCAGGCTTAGGCGGCCAGGGTCGCTAGGCGTCGTCGCTGCCTGACTGATCCTGTTTTGGTCGGCGAGTTGGCTCGCGCAGCGCAAGTGGCTGCGCGCGTCATCTCTTGCGTCCGCGGCGACGAGCGCTTGAGCGAGGTCGATGTGCAGAGCGCCTTTGGCGCCCGTGTACTCCGGGTCCATGTCCGCAAGAGCAGCGCTCAGCTGGTTGACGGCCTCCTGGTCGCCGAGACGGGCTAACGCGCTCCCCCGCCAGCGGGTCAGGTGATGCTCGTCAAGGGAGAGGTACGGAAGCTCTGGGTCGATACCTGACCCCTGCGGCAGGCAGTCGGCTGCATGGATCAGCGCGCTACGGCACCCACGATCCTCATGGGCAGCGGCAGCGGTCTCTGCCTCGACTGCCCAAAGCCAGCTCCGCATGCGTCTGGCACTATTGTGGCCCGCCTCAGCAGGCGCCTCCCTCACTAGCGTGACAGCATCGTGACGGCGTCTGCGTCATCCGATCAACGGACTGTGATGAAGAAGCCCCCGACTAGGAGGCCAGGCATTTGAAGTGATCACCGGCGACCGGCTCGGACAACAGCATCCACCGAAACAGAAACCGCTACGAGTCCCATTAGGTCTTTTGTGGGCCCCGTGGGACTCGAACCCACAACCCGCGGAAACCTCTCTGGGCAGCACCGATCAGAACAACCTGCCTTCTCAGAGCCAACTTGTGCGCCTGTTGATCATGGCTGATTGCCGCGAAATTGGACCGCATCTGTCCCCTGATACGTCCCGCGGCCAGGAGCCGGCGGCGGCCCGATGACCAGCCCAATTTGCTCGGTGATGGTCGGGGTCAAGGGTGGCCGGAGGCCATCGCGCAGCGACGCGCAGCGCCCTTGACGCCGGGCAGCGCTGAGCCAACCCTCAACTTCGGGCCGCCGACTCCCTCCTACCGGCGATCCGCACGGTTTGGTCATGAAAACGGCTGCGGATCGCTCTTTGCGCCCCTTTGGTTTCTCTCCTCGTGCCGGCGGCGGAGCGGCCCGGAGCGCAGCGAGGACACGCGGAGCTGCCGGCGGCCGAGCGCAGCGAGGCCCTTGAGTCAGTATAGAAATTCGTAACCGTTGTCGCATACCGCTCCTTGCCTTCTGCTCGTTGCCCTTCGGTCAGCGGGTGAGCCTGCGGGCCAATAGGGGTTGGCCTGGACCAGATAGTTCCCCGATGGCATCGCGTCGCCCGGCGATCGCCATGAGCATGGCTTCCGCTGGTCCTGTGAGCTCGGGTCCCGAGCCGTGCCTCCAGTCGAGGTCAGTCGGCGTCAGGCGGAGTCCGCGAGAATGGCGCCATCCCGGTAGCTCGGGGCTTCGAACGCTGTCGGCCAATACCCGGCGCAGCCGTGTAGCTGGGATCTGGCGTGGCAGACCGAGCGGCCGCCGGATGTCTTGATGATGGATGGTGACGTCAAGCAGGGCGAGCCGGCCCCCGAACGTTGTTGCCAAACCCTGTGGCCGCAGATGAGTCCGCAGCTTGTCGAGGAGCTGGTCGATGCTCAGGGACGCAAGGTCGTCGACGGCCACCTGATTGATGTTCACGAGCCGACCGCGGATGGCACGGCGAAGCACGTCGAGCGGAGTGACGCCGTCGAAGCTCATCACATGAGCGACCACGTCCCTCACCCGCCAGTGCTCGCAGAGCGATTGCGCCTCCCACTGTTCAGGCGTCATAGTCGACAGGAATTCGGCGAGGTCCGTGCGCTCGGCGGTCGCCATCTCGAGTCCGTCCACGGCATTGCCTCCTGTACGCAAGTTGGGCGAATTCAGCGCATCGCCGTAACGATTTCATAACGCACCGTCCGTCGGCTAGATCAACGGATGAGAGCCATTGCGCATCAGTGAGCACCAGCGGACGTCGGTGGACAGTGGCGGTCAATTCGGCGCCTATTTCTGAGACCGGGTCGTCAGACCCATGTCATATGCTTTTGATCGACGGCAAACATACCAAACATTGAGGGCATAGCCCCGGAGGGTCGGCACCTCCACCCCGGCCCGAGTGGCCGATACACCAACTGAGCCGCACAAATCCTCACTCCAGAATCTGCGCCGTCGTCCCTGATATCTCAGCGTGCCTGGAGGCTCCCGGCGCTGAGCGGCCGCCACCCGTTCCACGGTGGCGGTGACCCCTGGACCGGGTGGGTCGCGCGGTGGGAGCCGCCCTAGTTGGATCGCGCGGCCCGCCCCTGGGGCGGTGGCGTGGACATGGCGGCGTCTGATCTCAACCTGGCGGCGATCGTCGCCGACCAGTTCGCCGGCTGGTCCCCGCAGATGCTCGACCAGCTGCAGCGCATGTGCGCCACCAACCAGTTCATGCCGTTCGTTGAGGCTTTGGCCCGGGTCGGCAACTGCGCCCACCCGATCCGGCTCCGCGGCTCCTCCATGCGCGTCGACGCCACGACGGGCGAGATTCTGTCCAGCTACGCCAGCAGCGACGCACCGCTCGGCGTCACCTACATCCGCTGCGGCAACCGGCGGGAATCGGTGTGCCCGGCCTGCTCACGCGTGTACGCCGCCGACATGTTCCACCTCATCCGGGCCGGCGTCATCGGTGGCAAGACCGTGCCCGAGTCGGTCGCGGAGAACCCGCTGGTGTTCGCCACCCTCACAGCCCCGTCGTTCGGACACGTCCATGGCACCCGGGCCTGCGGCCGGCCGCACCGCAACACCCGCCACTGCGAACACGGCCGCCCCCTGAGCTGCCCGGTCCGCCACGGCGACGACGACCCCGACCTGGGCCAGCCGCTCTGCCCGGACTGCTACGACTACCACTCCCAGGTCGTGTGGCAATGGTGGGTGCCCGAGCTCTGGCGCCGATTCACCATCACCCTGCGCCGGCTGATGGCCAAAACCATCGGCGTCCGCGGCGACCGTCTCTGCGATCTGGCCACCGTGCAATACGCCGAGGTCGCCGAATACCAACGCCGCGGCGTCGTCCACTTCCACGCCCTCATCCGCCTCGACGGGCCGAGCACCCCGGACGGGTTCGCCGCCGCCCCGGCCCGGCTCGACAGCCGACTCCTCGCCCGCATCGTCCAGGCCGCCGTGAGACCGTCCGACTGACCGTGCCCGGCGTCGACCAGGACGACCCCGCCCGCACCCTGGCGTTCGGGCAGCAGCTCGACGTCCGACCCGTGCGGATCGGCCGCCGCTCCGACGACCCCACTGCTCCGCTCGTCCCGGAGCAGGTCGCCGGATACCTCGCGAAGTACGCCACCAAATCCGTCGACGACACCGGACCGGGCGGCACCGCCCACGGACAACGGATCAGCGCCACCGTCCGCGACCTCGCCCAACGCGCGCGGTTCGCCGGCGTTCAGGGTCATGCCGGCGCCGACGATTACCTGTTGCTCGGCAAGTGGGTGGGCATGCTCGGCTTCCGGGGCCACTTCGCCTCCAAGTCGCATCGGTACGCGATCACTCTCGGCGCGCTCCGCCGAGCCCGACGCCGCGCCAGCGCGTTGATCGCCGAAACCCGCGAGGGTGGCCGCCCACTCGACCTGGCGGCGCTCGAGGCTGACCTGCTCGCCGACGCCGACGACGACACCACCCTGATCATCGGCCACTGGCAATACGCCGGCGCCGGCTGGGACAACGACGCCGAACAAGCCGTCGCCCTCTCCGCCGCCGCCCGAGCCCGCGAATACGCCCAGAAGGCAGCCGAACACAAGAACTCACATCAACCGGACGAGAGGTAGGAATCATGGCGGTATCGAAGGTCGACGACCGGCTCTGGTCAGTGCAGGACGTCTCGGAGTACCTCGGCATCCCCGTGCACACGTTGTATGCCTGGCGAAGCGCAATGACCGGGCCTCCCGGGCGTATCGTCGGGCGCCGGCTCCGCTACCGGCCTCAAGATGTGCGCGACTGGGTTGCCGCGCTCCCGACGGAGATCGCCGGATGAAGCCGCTCGGACTGGGCGAGCACGGAGGTCTCACCATCGTTCGTGAGGGTTCGTCGTACGTCGCCTACCTTCGCTATCGCGACTTCGCCGGCCGCGGTCGACGCATCAAGCGCAGCGGACGGTCGAGGGCAGAGGCCTCGCGTGAGGTGCTCAAGGCGGTCAAGGTAGCGCTCGGCACGTCGGGCGACGACGAGTACACGGCGAAGACCACCTTTGACGATGCCGCGAAGGGCTGGCTGGAGATGTTTGCGGCGCAGGTCGAGCGGGGAGCACGGTCGCCATCGACATACGACGAGTACCGCCACGTCGTCAAGCGGGTGATTGAGCCGGGCGTCGGGTCGTTGCGGCTTGGCGAGCTGACCACTCCACGTCTCGACCGCTTCGTCCAGGCCGTGCTCGTCGACCGTGGGTATGCGACGGCCAAGCTGACCAGGTCGGTGCTGTCCGGGATCTGTAGCTGGCTGGTCCGGCGCGGAGCCATCCCGAGCAACCCCGTACGCGATCTGACTCCGCTCGAACTCGACCGAGACCGCACCGCGCGAGCCCTCTCATTTGAAGAAGTACGGACTTGGCTGGCCATCCTCGACAGCAATGAGTTCGCGCAGCGTCACGACCTTCCCGAGCTCGCCCGGTTCATGCTCGCGACCGGTCTCCGGCTCGGCGAGGCCCTCGGCGTCACGTGGGCCGATCTCGATCTCGCCGCCGGCACCATCGCTGTCCGGCGCACGATCATCCGCGTGCAGGGCAAGGGACTGGTCGCCAACCGGGTGAAATCGCGCGCCTCGGAACGAGGGCTGATCTTGCCGGCGTGGTGTATCGAGTTGCTCAAGCAGCGACGTGTGCGGCTCGGAGGTTTCGATGGCCCCATCTTCCCCGATTCGCACGGTGGCTGGCGTGACCGAAGCAACGTCGGTAAGGCCTTCCGTCGCGTCCGGGAGGGGTCTGAGTTCGACTGGGTGAAGACCCACACCTATCGCAAGACGGTAGCGACTCTCCTCGATCGCAGCGGAGCCACTGCGCGCATGATCGCCGACCAGCTCGGTCACTCACGGGTCTCGATGACGCAGGACGTCTACCTCGGGCGGCGTGCGACGAACGCCACCAACGTCGTTGTGCTCGAGGCTTACAACCCGGACGGCGTCATCGTCGAGCCGCGAGCCGCAAACCCGGATCAGTAAGCCATTCGTCCCGCAGTTCGTCCCCAACGTGCGCGCGGTCGGAAGTCACATCGTTGCAGTAGGCCGTTCACTAGGTGTTTTGTGGGCCCCGTGGGACTCGAACCCACAACCCGCGGATTAAAAGTCCGCTGCTCTGCCAATTGAGCTAGAGGCCCAGGGGCGTGGGACCTGCAGGTCCGACGTCCGGGTGCTCATTCAACCGTAGGAGGTGGGGGCGTTCAAGGCCGGGGCGCCGGAGCCGTCTGTCAGAATGAGCCACCGTGACCACCGGCGACTCCCCACCAGCACGACAGGGTGGCTGGCGCAGACGCCTGCTCGGCGCCCGGATCGACATCACGCCGTTGCGGACGTCGCGGGACTTTCGGACGCTCTTCATCTCGGGAACGATCTTCTACCTCGGGGCGATGTTCGGCTACGTCGCGGTCCCCTACCAGCTCTACCAGCTGACCGGCTCCAACCTGGCCGTTGGCGCCATGGGGATTGTGCAGCTGGTTCCCTTGATCATCTTCGGGCTGTACGGCGGCGCGCTCGCCGATCATGTCGACCGTCGCAGGCTGCAGCTCGTCACCGGAGCCGCCCAGGCCGCACTCGTGGGTGTGCTGCTCGCCAATGCGCTCCTCGAAGACCCCCACACGTGGGTCCTCTATGTCGTCGGCGCTCTGATGTCGACCGCGTCGGCACTGCAACGGCCCAGTCGCGAGGCGCTCATCCCGCTGGTGGTCAAGCATGACGAGCTGCCGGCGGCGATCTCCGTCTCCGCTTTGGGATCCCAGCTGGGCATGCTGGTCGGCCCTGGCCTCGGCGGCCTGCTGATCGCTCGCTTCGACGTCGGGCTCGCCTACGCCGTCGAGGTGGTCGGCATGGCTGTGGCCACCCTGATGCTGATCCGGCTGCGCCCCTTTCCCCCTGCCCGGGAGAGCAAACCGCCGAGCCTGGCGACGATCACCGAGGGGATCCGCTACGCGGTCCGCCGCAAGGACCTGCTCGGCACCTATGTCGTCGACATGGTCGGCATGTTCATGGCGATGCCGATCGTGCTGTTCCCGGCCCTCGCCATCGAAGTCCTCAGGCAGCCCGAGGCTCTGGGCCTGCTCTACACCGCCGAGGCCATCGGCTCGATGATCGCCACCCTCACCAGCGGCTGGACGGCGCGGGTGCATCGCCACGGCCGTGCCGTCACCCTCGCGGCAATGGGCTGGGGCGCCGCCATCGGCCTGGCCGGGCTGGCTCCCAACCTCTGGCTGACCGTCGCCCTGCTCGCCGTGGCCGGCGGCTGCGACATGATCAGCGGCGTGTTCCGCGGGGTGATCTGGCACCAGACCATCCCCGACTCAATGCGTGGCCGGCTGGCTGGGATCGAGATGCTCTCCTACTCCATCGGTCCGCTCGGTGGCCAGCTGCGGTCCGGTGTGGTGGCCGATCTGACCACCGTACGCACCTCCATCATCAGTGGCGGCGTGCTCTGCGTGGCCGGAGTGGCGGTGACAGCCGCGGCCCTCCGTGACTTCTGGCACTACGACTCGCGCACCGACGAGCATGCGGTCCGGCAGCGCAACCTGCGCGCCGCGGCGGACACCGAGAACCCGGAGTTCGGCTAGCCGCTAGTTGCTCCCGCCGTCCTTGATGTGGATGAAGCGCGCACTGGTGAACGACGGGCTGTCCCGGCGGATGGTGCGCACCGCGCCATGACCGCTCCAGCTGTCCTCACTGATCACGATGGAGGTCCGGCTCACGCTCTCCACATACGCGACGTGACCGCTGGAACCGCCGCCGTAGGTGTAGCGGTTCCACTGGATGACCGCACCGACCGTCGGCACAGTGTCCACCTTGATCTTGGCCTTCTTGGCGTTCGCACGCCACTGCCAGGCCGACCCACCGGGGAGACCCCACGGCGACCTGGTCACCCCTTTGGTGATCATCCGGTAGGCGACGTAGTTGGTGCAGTTGTGCCCGGAGTACATCGCCCAATAGCTCGTGTACGGCCGATAGCTGCTGAAGCTGATGCAGTCGAAACTGACCGACCAGCACGCCGCGGGCTGCACCTTCGCCGCGGTCCCCTTCGTCGACGACCAGAGCGATGTGCCCTTGGAGAACACCACCAGGCTGCCGTCGTTCTGCATCACCAGGACGGCCGCGCCCCCCTTGGTGCCGGTGGACCACAACGACCGCCCGGACGAGCCGAGCGCGAGGTTGCCGTCGGTGCCCATGGTCAGTGCAGGGCTCCTGCCCGAGGTCCCGGACGCCCAGAGCGGAGCCCCGAGGCTGTCGGTGACCACCAGGTTGCCGTCGGTTCGGAGGGTGGCGCTGTAGACGCCGTTGGGCGACATCAGGACCTGCCGAGCCTTTAGGGTCGCTCCGGTGCCGAGCGTCGCTGTCACCGCCACGTAGACGTTCCGGGTCGCACTGAACGCGCGGGTGATCGACTTGCGCGATCCACTGCGCAGCCGCAGGATCTGCGTGGAGGCGTCGGCAATGCGGATCTTGGCCGAGTACGTGCCGGTGCTCGACACTTTGGTCTTCAGCAAGGTCGTCCAGGCGCCGTTCCGCCAGCGCTGCAGGCTCAGTGTCGTCGAGCGCAGTGCGGGGCTGACCGTTCCCTTCACGGTCAGGAACTGGCCTATCGCCGGCCGGCTCGGTGAGAGCGTCGTGACCATGATCGACTGAACTGCTGACGTGCGCACCACAACGCTCTTCACGCCAAGCGCTGTTGAGGAGCCGGCGAACTCCGCGCTGAACTCGGTGTTCAGCGACATCGCGATCTTGGTCGACCAGTTCCCTTTGCTCGAGGTCTTGACGTTGACTGCTCCCCTCCACTTCGAGGCGCCGACCGTGCGCCAGCGCACCACGATGGGGGCAGACGCGATCTTGGCGCCGGACACGGCTGAGAGGGTGCCACTGATCTTCGCCGACGTGCCGGCGGTGATCGACTGCGGAGCCTTGATCGTCAGCGTTGAGCCGGCGGATGGCGGATCGGCGGCGGCCAGTTCGGCACCGCTCAGCAACATCACCAGGGTGGCGGCGACGAGGGCAACCACGAGTCGGAATGAGCGGGTCTGGGCGCGCAAGGCGGAGTGTCCCACGGCGGGCTCCTGAGAAGCGAAGGGAAAGGGGGGCCAAGTGGTTGCCCCCCGGCGCGCCTCACTTGTGGGACACAGAGTGCATGGTAATGAGCGATTTGTCCAGCCGCGCTATGCACCGGGCTCAAAGGGCGAGACCTTCTGGCGTGGACTCAATCGGACGAACCGTTCGATCCCATAGCGCCGCCAGGCCCTTCGGTGCTCATCGTCGAGAAGGGGTAGCACGACACTGGCGTCAACCACCTCGGGCCAGACAAGCTCGTGGGTGACGCCCCGAGTCACCAAGGTCGCCCGACGCGCCGCGAGGACGTTCTTGAGCCAGTCGACATTCTCCCCGTACGGCAGCGGGATGACGAAACCGTCCTCCACGGGCACGGCGACAACGGGGGTCTGATACGGCCGCCCGGAGTGGCGCCCCGTGTGATGGACCACGGAGGCGTACCAGTGCCGTCGCCCTGCGACCGTCAGCATCGCCGGGTTGAGCACCCACTTGTTGATCACCTTGACGACGTCCCTCGTTCGCTCCCCGCCGAGCCGTAGCGCGATCGAGAAGGCCGCCAGCACGCCCAGGACGCCCCCGACCACCCCGAGCATCGTCCGCAGCGAATGCCCATCTCGAGCAGCATCGTGCCGCTGGAAGATCGGGTGGCTTGAGGTCGACCACGACTGGCGCCGAGGCCCCGGTCCACCGCGGCGAATGATGACCACAGTGACTCCTGAGGGGGAGCGCCTGCGCCGACCAGGTGGGCGATGTCTGATCATGATCGGACCTTCCGCGTGGGGATGATGTCTCCAGGTTCTCCTCGCGGGCACTGCCCGGGTAGGGGCAGAAGTCCCGCGGTCACCCGCCTGAGATGGCTGAGGTCTCAGCTGGGCTGGCGGAAGGTCACAGTGCAGTTCGCCTTGCCATCGCCATCAACCCCGGTGCTCACGGTGACCTTGGCCCGACCGGGCGCCGACGGAGGGTTCAGCGGGTTGCGCGCGTCATAGAAGGTGCCTCCGGTGTAGTTCACGGAGGCCGTCCGGGTCAACGTCTGCAGCAGGCGCCCGGAGCCGTCGTAGCTCTTGACGACCGAGTCGGTGGGGATGATGCCGGACCTGGTCGTCGTCCAGCCGGCGAAGTTTACCGACACCCGGGTGACACCGGAGGAGACGTACGTCGAACCCCACGTCACCTTCGACCGCCAGGCCACGCCACCGCCGTCCACACAGGACCCGAGCCGAGAGACACCAGCGACCGCAGGAGCCGGCCGGTAGGTGAACAGGTAGCGGAAGCCGGTCGTCTTCGCCTCCTGGTAGCCGCTCGTCGCCCGGAACAGCATCGTGTAGTCCGTCGGGCGCGCCGGCCGGTCGTTCGCGCGCGCCACGCCCTTGCTGTCGGTCAGCACGGTGCCGCGATAGGTCCAGGCCGTCGTGCCGTGGGTACGGGAATACCAGCGCACGCTCTTGGCCACCACCGGCCCGGAGACGCTTCTGACCGTGCCGGTCACTGCCAGCGTTGCCCGCCCTACCGGGACATTCACCCTGCCCGTGCTGACAGACAGGGTCGTGTATCTCGCCGGTAGACCGCTGGTGCCGTTCAGGTCGACGAAGCGGTAGCCGTGGTCGAGGTAACCCTGGATGACGACCGGCAGCGCGGCGACGGTGTTGCTCCGGTTGCTCGTCACCTCCGACTCCGGTTCGTGACTGGCCTTGGCGGTGTGCATCAGCACGATCGGATGCTGCTGGGCATAGCCGGCCCGAGCGTTCCGCTCGATCATCTCGATGGAGGCCGTCGTGGTCGTGGAGGCCTGCTTCCAGTCCTGAGTGTCGACGCTGAACATCACCGTGGACATCCCGTCGCGCGCTGCGGCCGCGACCACGCCGGAGGGCAGGAAGCCGCCCGGCGGACGGAAGAAGCAACTGGTCTTGCCGGTGAGCTTCCGCTGCTGCGCATTGGTCCGGGCGAACTGGTCATGGAGATAGGCAGCGCTCCAGCCGCCCGCAACCTCATAGGGGTACCGGTGGTCCCAGGTGTGGTCGGCCACCAGGTGGCCCTCACCGGAGATCGCCTTGGTGTCTGTCGGCCGCTGGGAGTCGTGCAGGCCGGTGTCGAAGAAGGTGGCGCGCACGTTGTACCTGCGCAGAATCTTCAGGATCTCAGGGGTGGCCCTTCCTGGACCGTCATCGAAGCTGAGCGCGACCGTCTTCCCGGACCCCGGCGCCGACCAGATGATGTTTCGCGCCGGTGTCGGGCACACTGTCGCGGCCGACGCGGTCGGGGTGAGCACCAGGGGGTTGATCGCCCCCACGGCCAGCGCGACCAGGCAGCCGAGGCTGCGGCGCAGGGTGCAGAACATGAGCGGTGTCCTTCGGACGTACTGCAAGAACCCTAGAGAGCGGTCGCGTCGCGATACAGAGGCGAAAGTCCCTCCCTGTAACGCACATCACAGACCACGGCGAAACAAAGTCCATATCCCACCTGTTGACCCCAGGCGGTGACCGGATTCCCTACTGTGGCAGCCTGGTTTGCCGACGCAACCCGGAGCGCGACAGGAGAGGAACTGCATGGCGACCCCAGCGGGTATCGAACCAGTCCTCGAGACGCCGCATAACGGACGCCAGGTCCAGCGCCGACTGCTCCATGACCCGGCCGCCGTCATCGGCGGTGCGCTGGTCATCCTCTTCATCCTGGTGGCCGCCCTCGCCCCGCTCATCACCAGGATCTCCGGTCACGGGCCGTACGAGTACGACCTGGGGGCACTGGACGAGACCACGGCACCTGCGGGTTTCGGTGGTGGCATCAGCGCCAGGCACTGGTTCGGAGTTGAGCCGCTGACCGGCCGCGACCTGTTCGCCGTGGTCGTCTACGGTGCCCGCACCTCGATCCTGGTCGGTGTCGCCGCCACCGTCGTCTCGGTCGCCCTGGGTGTGCTGATCGGCATCGTCGCTGGCTACTTCGGCGGTTGGACGGACCGGATCCTCAGCCGCACCATCGACGTCGTCTTCGGCTTTCCCGGCCTGATCTTCATGATCGCCCTCGGCGCCATCGCACCACCGAGATTTCCCAAGTCGCTGCTGATCATCCTGGTGATCGGCTTCTTCGGCTGGCCGGCGATCGCCCGCGTCGTCCGCGGTCAGACCCTGGCGCTCAAGGAGCGCAACTACGTCGTGGCCTCGCAGGCGGCCGGCGCCGGCGCGTTCCACATCCTCTTCAGCCAACTGCTGCCCAACCTGGCCGCCACCATCATCGTGTTCGCGACGATCTCCATCCCGGGCAAGATCGGCGCGGAGGCAGCCCTGTCCTTCCTCGGTGTCGGGGTCCCTCCGCCCACCCCCGCCTGGGGCCGTTCCATCGGCGAGGCGATCAGCTGGGTCCAGACGGATCCGATGTTCCTGGTGTTCCCGGGTGCTGCGCTGTTCCTCGCCACGCTGGGCTTCAACCTGTTCGGCGATGGCCTTCGCGATGCACTCGATCCGCGGTCGGAAAGCCTGGGCCGGTGATGCGTACGGCCAGGTTCATCGGAGGCCGACTGCTCGGGATGATCATCGTCCTGCTGGTCATCACCTTCATCAGCTATGCCATCTTCTACCTGCTGCCGGCCAACCCGGCACAGCTGTCCTGCGGCCGGCCCTGCACACCCGACCGGCTGGCGACGGCCGAGACCTTCATGGGTTATGACCAGCCGTGGTGGCAGCAGTTCCTCAACTTCGTCGGCGGCATCATCGGCGGCCGCACCTTCGGCTCCGGCCAGGCGGCGATCCACTGCTCGGCACCCTGCTTCGGCTACTCGTTCCGCTTGAACGCGCCAGTCACCGACCTGATCTGGGACCGGTTCCCGGTCACCCTCTCCATCACCATCGGTGCGGCGGTGCTCTGGCTGATCATCGGGGTCGGCACCGGTGTCGTCTCCGCGCTCCGTCGTGGCACGCTGCTGGACCGCTCGTTGATGACATTCTCCATCGCCGGCGTCTCCGCACCCTCCTACCTGGTCGGCCTGCTGGGCATCCTGCTGTTCGGCTTCACCCTGAACATGGTGCCGATCAGCGGCTATGTCCCCCTCACCGAGAGTCCGGTCGACTGGCTGTGGCACCTCATCCTGCCCTGGCTCGTGCTCGCCTTCATCAACGCGGCGATCTACACCCGGCTGACCCGCGGTCAGATGCTCGAGGTGATGGGCGAGGACTACATCCGCACCGCCCGCGCCAAGGGACTCAGTGAGGCGCGGACCATCGGCAGGCACGCCCTGCGCAACGTGCTGATCCCGGTGATCACCGTCTTCGGTCTGGATCTCGGTGGCCTGCTCGGCGGCGCCGTCATCACCGAGAAGGTGTTCTCGATGCAGGGACTGGGGGCACTGCTGTTGGACGCCGTCGGAAACCTCGACCTGCAGGTGCTGGTCGGCATCACCTTGTTCTCCGCCTTCCTGATCATCCTGGCCAACTTCGTCGTCGACATCACCTACGGCCTGTTGGACCCCCGCATCAAGGCCGGCTCCAGCTGACCTTCGACCGTCACCATGAGAGGAACGAACGCAATATGAGACGCCTAGCACGGATCGGGGCGGTGGCACTGTCCGCCGCCCTGCTCTTCAGCGGCTGCAACGCCAACCCGGAGCTCGGATCAAAGGGGGCAAGCCAGACGCCGCAGTCATCGCAGAAGGGCGGCACCCTGAACATCCTGACCGCCCAGACCGAGATCAGCTTCGACCCGGCCAAGAGCCAGAGCCTGGCCATCACCTCCCTCGGCCTGGTCAACCGTCGGCTGACCACCTGGGACATCTCCCCGGACCAGCCGGCCAAGGTGGTGCCAGACCTGGCCACCGACATCGGCAAGGCCACCGACGGCGGCAAGACCTGGACCTACACGCTGAAGGACGGCCTCAAGTACGACGATGGCAGCCCGATCACCTCAGCTGACATCAAGTACGGACTGGAGCGCTCGTTCGCCGCTGAGCTCTCGGGCGGCCTGGGCTATCACAAGGGCCTGTTGGTGGGTGGGGACAAATACAAGGGTCCCTACTCCGGCGGCGAGCTCTCCTCGATCGAGACGCCCGACGACAAGACGATCGTGTTCAAGCTGAACAGCCCCTACGGCGACTGGCCCTGGGTAGCCTCCACGCCGGCCTTCACGCCGGTTCCGAAGGCCAAGGACGACCCCAACACCTACGGCGAGAAGCCTGCCGCCTCAGGGCCCTACAAGGTCGAGTCCTACCAACAGGGCGTCGCCCTCAACCTGACCCGGAACGACAGCTGGGACCCCAAGACCGACGACGTACGGACCGCGGGACCGGACAAGATCATCTTCAAGCTGAGCCAGGACCCCACCGTTGCGGCCCAGGCGCTGATCTCCGACTCCGGTGACGCCAAGAACTCCTTCGGCGCCCAGTTCGTGCCGGCCGCCCAGCTGGCCCAGGCGCAGAAGGATCCCAACGTCAAAGGTCGGCTCGTCACCTCACAGCCAGGCGCCCTCTCCTACCTCGCCTTCAACACCACCCGTGGTGCGCTGAAGGACGTCAAGGTGCGACAGGCGCTGCAGTACGCGGCCGATCGGCAGGCGTACAAGATCGCTGCCGGTGGTTCGATCTCCGGTGAGAACGCCACGACGCTGATCACGCCAGGTATCCCCGGCCGTCAGGAGTACGACCTCTATCCGGCGCCCGACTCGGGTGACATGGCCAAGGCCAAAAAGTTGCTGGCCGCAACGGGACACGCCTCTGACCTGAAGCTGACTCTGGTCACCTCCAACGACCCGATCGCGCTCGCCCAGTCGCAGGCACTGCAGCAGGGCTTCGCCAAGGCCGGCGTGAAGATCACGCTTCAGCCGCTGGACTCGAACGCCCTCAGCGAGAAGGTCACCGGCAACAAGGGCGACTATGACCTCTACCTCGGGAGCTGGCAGCCCGACTTCCCCAGCCCGAACGGAAACATCCAGCCGCTGTTCGACTCGAGCCAGATCGGCAACGGCAACTACAACACCTCCCGCTACAGCAACCCGGAGGTGGACAAGATGATCAAGCAGGCGATCGGCGAGGTCGACCAGGACAAGGCCGGACAGCTGTGGGCCGAGGTCGATAAGAAGATCATGGAAGACGCCCCGATCATCCCGTTGACCTACACGAAGAACTCGTTCCTGCACGGCTCGAATGTGCAGAACTTCTTCATCGGCGCCTTCCCCGCCTATCCCAACTACCTCAAGGTGACGCTCAAGCAGTGAACACCAGGGTGACTACGCCGGTGCTGGCCGTGGACGGGGTCTCGATCTCGTTCACGGCCGCCGGCGTGCCCGGTAACGGTGGTTGGCGTAACGGTGGTTGGCGTGAGGTCGTCCACGGGGTCAGCTTCGACCTCCTACCCGGTCGGGTGCTCGCTCTGGTCGGCGAGTCCGGCTCCGGCAAGAGTGTGACCGCGATGTCCACCCTCGGTCTGCTGCCGGCCACTGCCCGCTTCTCCGGAAGCATCCGGCTGCAGGGGGAGGAGCTGGTCGGAGCATCGACCCGGAGGCTGCGCCAGGTCCGTGGTGGCCAGGTCGGCACGATTTTCCAGGAGCCGATGAACGCGCTCAACCCGGTGTTCACGATCGGCAACCAGATCGCCGAGGGTCTGCGTGAGCACCAGCCCGCCATGTCCAGGCAGCAGGCCAAACAGCGAGTGTTGGAGCTGCTCGACTCCGTGGAGGTGCGCGACCCGCGCCGGATCGCCAGAGCCTTCCCGCATGAGATGTCCGGTGGCCAGCTGCAGCGCGCCATGATCGCGATGGCGATCGGCAACAACCCGCTGGCACTGATCGCGGATGAGCCCACCACCGCTCTGGACGTCACCGTCCAGGCCGGCATCCTCGATCTGCTCCGCGACCTCAAGGACCGGCTGGGGATGGCGATGCTGCTGATCACCCATGACATGGGTGTCGTGGCCGACATCGCCGACGACGTGGCCGTGATGAAGGACGGCACGATCGTGGAGGCAGCGGCCGCCGGTGCGGTCTTCGCCCAACCGCAGAGCAGCTACACCCGGACGCTGCTCGACTCGGTACCCCGACTGGCCGCCCTCCGGCTGACCGAGCGGCCGGCCACCCCACCCGACAGCATCCCGGTGCCACCGGAACCGGCTCTGGCAGCCCAGCTGGTCGGGGCCAGCGTCGTCTACCACGGCCGGGACCTGGGCTCCGGGGTGCGGGCGGTCGACGACGTCACCCTGTCGATTCCGCGCGGGGAGTCCGTCGGGTTGGTCGGCGAGTCCGGATCAGGCAAGTCAACGGTGGGCCGGGCCCTCGCCGGACTCGTTCCAGTGGCGTCAGGGCACGCGCTCCTCGACGGCGTTGATCTGGCCCGGGCCTCCCGGAGTACCTTGCGGCGGGCCCGCACCCGGCTGGGCATCGTCTTCCAGGACCCAGCTTCCAGCCTGAATCCCCGTCACACGATCGGACGCAGTGTCGGTGAACCCCTCCGGCTGCAGGGGCGCCATGACTCGGCGCAGCTGCGATCACGGGTGCGCGAGCTGTTGGAGGCGGTGCAGCTGAGCGCCGCCCTGGCCGGACGCTATCCGCACGAGCTGTCCGGTGGGCAAAGGCAGCGGGTCGCCATCGCGCGGGCCATCTCGACCAACCCAGCGCTGCTGATCGCCGATGAGCCCACCAGCGCCCTCGACGTGTCCGTGCAGGCCAGAGTCCTCGACGTGCTGCGCGACCTGCAGGCCGGGCTGGGCTTTGCGTGTCTGTTCATCAGCCATGACCTGGCCGTCGTCGGTGAGGTGACCAACCAGATCGCGGTCATGCATCATGGCCGCATCGTCGAGCAGGGGCCCACCAACACAGTGCTGACCATGCCTCAGCAGCCGTACACGCAGCGGCTGCTCGCGGCGGCACCCGTACCCGATCCACGGGAACAGAGCGAGCGTCGACATGCCCGGCAGCTGCTCAGCCGGTAGCCCCGGCGGCCAGCGCCGCTAGCCGCGTCCCTCTCGCCAGGTCTGCACAGCCTGCTCCACATCGACGGTCTTGATGAAGATGTTCGGACCGTCGATGCCCCGGATCCGGGACTCTCGGATCCGGCTGTTCAGGTTCTCGATGATGGCGCGCACGGTGTCCTCCGATCGTTCCTCCGCCAAGGCTTCCTGAAGGTTGGCGACCTCCTTGCGTAGCAGGAGCGAGCCAGGCAGCGGTGCGGAGATCTTCTCCCGCTCCATCAGGCCCTTGACCCACCAGTTCTCGTCAGGACGGCCGTCGAGTCCCTTGATCGGCTTCCCGCTGCCGGGCAGGTTGTCGAACTCACCTCGCTCCTGGGCCTCGCGGATCTGTCGGTCTATCCAGGATTCGAAAGGGGGCATGGTCGCAACACCGCCTCGGAGTCGAGTGCGCCAACGGCCCGAACTCTACCCGACCACGCTGTGGCAGGCTGAGGTCATGGATCCGTGGATCGTCGGACTGATCGCCGTCATGGTGGTCGGCCTCGCCGTGATCGTCTTCGGAGCCTTGTCGGACCGGGGCAGGAACAGGCGCGCCGCGGCAGAGATGCTGGCTCCGCCCAAACGTGTCATTCCGCAGTTCCGCCCTGACGCGCCGGCGCCGCACTACCTGTCCGAGCTGCAGGCACGGCGACCACCCGCCGATGCCCCGCCCACCGCCCTGACACTGAGCCAGCGACAGAAGATCACGCAGCAGCTGGATGCGACCAGCACCACCAGGATCGGTGCTGGTTATGCGTCGCCGGCCTTCGTCACCGACTCCGCCGCCTCGTGGTCGGTGTTGGACCGGCCGCGGGTGCTGATCTGCTCCGACCGGGTCGACTCCATCCGCGAGCTGCTGCCCGTACTGGAGAAGTTGATCTTGAGCAGGACTCCGTTGGTGGTCTGCGCACCGTCGATGTCGGAGGAGGTGTTGAAGACTCTGGAGGTGAACGTGATCAGGAGGACGATGCCGCTGCTGGCCGTCGTCAGCGAGGACGCCGCTGTGCTGCGGCCTGTCGCTGGGGCTACTGGTGGCGTTCCGGTCAGCCACACCGACCTCCAGGCCAGTTTCGTGCCGCCTGACATGCTCGGCAGCTGCGAGCGGTGGGTCAGCTCCGCCTCGACCAGCTTCATCATCACTGCTCCCTCGGCTTCGGACACCGACGACATCAGCTCGGCGGAATAGTGGCTCCCACCGAACGGTTGGCACCAGGGTGAGCAGCACCAGACACGCCAACTGGGGATACCTCGGCGTCCTGACCCCGATCATCTTCGCCACCACGTACATCCTCACCACCAATTTCCTGCCGCCCGACCGGCCACTGTTGGTGGCCACGATGAGAGCGCTGCCGACTGGACTCGTGCTGGTGATCGGGACCAGGGTCCCGCCGCTGGGGTGGCGGCTGCGGTTCCTGCTGTTGTCGGTGCTCTACTGCTCGGCCTTCTTTCCGCTGCTCTTCGTGGCGGCTTACCGCCTCCCGGGTGGGGTGGCCTCGGTGATCAACTCGCTCAGCCCGATCCTCGTGGTGCTGCTGTCGGTCCCCTGGTTGGGCGCCCGGGTGCGTCCGGTCCAGATCGTCGCCGGTCTGGTGGGTGCGCTCGGTGTCGCCCTGCTCGTGCTGCGCTCGACGGCCCGACTCGACCTCTTCGGTGTGCTCGCCATGGTGGTCGGGGTCTCGATGATGGCCGTGGCCACGGTGCTGACGAAGCGCTGGGGTCAACCACCCGGCATGAACGCGATGGGCTTCACCGGGTGGACCTTCCTGCTCGGCGGTCTGACCCTGCTGCCCTTCACCCTGCTCTTCGAGGGCCTCCCGGACCGGCTCACGGGCCGCAACATCGGCGGTCTGGTCTATCTCGTGCTGTTCAGCGGGATCATCGCGTACGCGCTCTGGTTCTGGTCTCTGCAGCGGCTCCCGGCGAGCTCGGTCACTTTTCTTTCCCTGCTGAACCCCGTGGTGGCTGCGGTCATCGGCTGGATCGTGCTGGACCAGACCCTGAACGGTTGGCAGCTCTTCGGCGCGGTCCTGGTGCTGTCGGCGGTCGTGCTGGGGCAGCCACTCACACTGTGGCGGCGGCGCCCGGTGCCGCACGACCAGTCGCGCGAGCGGGTCGCATCCACCAGCAGCCCGTCTGCGGACTAGCACTGGCACCGAGGCCGGCCGGGAGCGGCACTCGGAACAGAGTGTCAGTGGGCCACTCTAATATGAACGTATGTTCGAAGCGGCGACAGCGGAACCGGCCAAAGGGTGGGACACCGCCACCCTGGCCACCAGGGTCGGGACCGCCTACCGGGCGCTGGTGGCCGCGGAGGCCGCCCAACTGGAGCTCGCCGCGGTCTGGGCCGACCTGCACGCCCAGCCCGATCCTCAGCAGGTCGCCACCGCGCTGCCAGGTCGCGAACATCCTCGCCCCTTCGGCGGGGAGAGCACGCCGGAGGTGCTTGAGTTCGCCGCGGCCGAGCTGGGCGCCCTGCAGGAGATGGGAGCCGTCTCCGCCGGCAAGTTGATCGCCGACGCCTTGGACCTTCGGCACCGGCTCCCCCGGCTCTGGCAGCGTCTGCAGGCCGGACAGGTCCGGGCCTACCAAGCCCGTTGGGTCGCGCAGCACACCCGACATCTCAGTCCCGCCGCCGCCGCATACGTCGACTCCCGGGTCGCCGGCCACGCCAACGCGTTGCCCTGGAGCCGGTTCCAGACCCTGGTCGAGGCGACCATCATCACCGCCGACCCCGACCAGGCAGAGGCACGCGCCCGCATGGAAGCCGCCGACCGGTTCGTCCGCGCAACACAGTCCAACGAGCACGGACTCAAGGTGCTCATCGCCAAGGCCAACGCCGGCGACGTCATCCTCTTTGTGGCCATGGCCGACCGGATCGCGCAGATCCTGCAGCTGCACGGTGACACCGACCCAGCCGACACCCGGCGCGCCAAGGCCATCGGCATCCTCGCCAACCCCGCCCAGGCCCTTGCCCTGCTGCTCGACTACACCGACCGCCACGAGCCACCTGCCGACCTCGAGGAACACCAGCCAGTCGCCCTGACGGCTGTCAGCGATGAGACTCCCGCGGCCAGCGAAGCCAGGGATGACCGACGTCACGTGTCCGAGTGGGATCTGCACCCCCGCGACAATGACGCGGAGGACCGTCCAGCTCAGGGACCGTCCTCGACCGACAACCTGCCGGCGCTGGTGAGAGCACTCCCCCAGGACCTGCTCCGGAGGCTGCGGAACGTCACCCTCTATGTCCACCTGCATCGCGACACTCTGCTCGCCGGAGGCGGAGTCGCACGACTCGAGGATGCCGGACCGATCACCCTCGGTCAGGTGCGCGAGCTCCTCGGCTCCGACTGCCAGATCACCCTGCAGCCCGTGATCGACCTGGCCGACGCCCCACCCGTCGACGGCTACGAGTTCCCGGCGCGTCTCCGTACCAACCTCTTCCTCCGCAACCCGGCCGACATCTTCCCGTTTAGCACGCACACCGGCCGTCGCAAACAGATCGACCACACCATTCCGTACCGGCCGAGGGACCGCGGCGGACCGCCCGGCCAGACCCGGATCGGCAACGCTGGCCTGACGACCACGCTCAGCCACCGCATCAAGACCCATGGCCGCTGGCAGCTGCAACAACCGCGCCCCGGCGCGTACCTTTGGCGATCGCCGACTGGTTGGATCTATCTGGTCGACCACACCGGAACGCACAACCTCGGCAACGACCACCTGGCCGAGTCGGTGTGGCATGCCGCCCGGAAGATCACCACAGCAGCGGAGACGCCCCCTCCCGCGCGGCAGGACGACCGCGGACGCGCGCGGGTCGTGTCGATACCGCGCTGCGACATCCACCATCCACGGGTACCCGTGCTCGTCGGCCACCATGGTCGGGCAACCTGACTGGACCGGCGCGCTGCCCGCTAGCATCAGCCGGGTGAGCCCTTCCAGCGAGACCGGCCAGACCGACAGGCGCTGGCCGCGGCACGTCTTCGGCGTCGGCGACGAGCCTGACCCGCGGTTTTCGTTCGCCAACGAACGCACCTTCCTCGCCTGGATCCGCACCGCACTGGCCCTGGTGGCCGCAGGGGTGGGGGTCGCCGCCATCTCCCAGCTCAACCACTCGTTGACTCTGGAGGTGCACGTCGCCTCGCTGGTTCTGGTGATCTGCGGGCTTGCGGCCGGGGTCGGCGCATTCACCCGCTGGGCTCGCCACGAGCGGGCCATCCGGCTCAACCAGGCCCTCCCCTCCTCGCCGTTGATGCCGTTCCTCACGGTCGGAGTGACCATCGTCGCCCTGATCGCGTTCGTCGTTCTGCTGTCCTGAACGCCATGGAGCGACCCTGGGATGCCGGCGTGCAGAACGAGCGCACTCGACTGGCCTGGCAACGCACCACGCTCTCGGTGCTGGGGTGCCTACTGCTGATCGCCCGCCTGGTCGCCGACGTGTCCACCACCCTGGCGCTGCTCATCGTGCTCGCCGGTGTGGTCACCACGGCCTCTCTGGGCCTGCTCTCGATCCGGCGCTATCGCCGCACCCACTCCTCGCTGCATGCCAACCGGCTCATCGGCGACGGCTGGCAGAACCTGCTGGTCACCGTGCTCGTCGTGCTCGCCGCGGCCGGCGGTCTCGCGTACGTAGTCGCCGGCTGAGGCACCCGCATCAGCCGCTAGATTGGCACGCATGACGACAACCGCAATCGCCTACGCAGCCCCCGCCGCCAAGGCCCCGTTGGAGAAGACCACCATCACCCGGCGCGAGCTGGGACCGCACGATGTCGCCATCGACATCGCCTATGCGGGTATCTGCCACTCCGACATCCACACCGTCCGTGATGAGTGGGGGCAGGCGCACTACCCGCTCACCCCCGGCCACGAGATCTCCGGTCACGTCACCGCTGTCGGCGCCGACGTCAGCCGGTACGCCGTCGGCGACCGCGTCGGTGTCGGGGTGATGGTCGACTCCTGCCGCGAATGCCCCGCCTGCCGGGACGGCGAGGAGAACTACTGCGAGGAGGGGATGGTCGGCACCTACGACGCCGAGCTGCCCAACGGAGAGATCACCCAGGGCGGCTACAGCACGGCGATCGTGGTGGATGAGAACTACGTGCTGCGGATCCCCGAGGGTCTCGACCTGGACGCGGCGGCACCGTTGCTGTGCGCCGGCATCACCGTGTACTCCCCGCTCCGGCACTGGAAGGCCGGACCGGGCACCAGGGTCGCCGTCATCGGACTGGGCGGCCTGGGTCACATGGCGGTCAAGTTCGCCGCAGCACTCGGTGCAGAGGTCACCGTGCTGAGCCAGAGCCTGTCCAAGGAGGCCGACGGTCGTCGGATGGGGGCCGCCCACTACTACGCGACCAATGATCCGGCCACCTTCGAGACCTGCAAGCGCTCCTTCGACCTGATCATCAACACGGTGTCGGCCAACCTCGACATCGACGACTACCTGGAGCTGCTCGACCGCAACGGCACTCTGGTCGAGGTCGGGCTGCCCGAGAACCCGATCCCGGTCAAGGCAGGCAGCCTGATCAACCCGCGGGTCAGCCTCTCCGGCTCCATGATCGGCGGCATCGCCGAGACGCAGGAGATGCTCGATTTCGCTGCCGCACATGGGCTGGCCAGCGAGATCGAGGTGATCAGTGGCGAGCAGATCAACGAGGCGTACGACCGAGTGGTCGCCAGCGATGTCCGGTTCCGGTTCGTGATCGACATCGACACCCTCCGCACCGCGCACTGACTGCCGCACCGCGCTCTGAGCTTGTCGAAGAGCTTCTCGCCCTTCGACAAGCTCAGGGCGCGTCGTTGTGGTAGCTCAGGGCGCGTCAGCGTCGTCGTGCTTCAGCCGTAGCCGAGCTCGTGAAGTCGGGCATCGCTGACGCCGAAGTGGTGGGCGATCTCGTGCACGACGGTGATGCGCACTTCCCGCGTCACCTGTTCGCGGCTGTCGCAGATGGCGAGCGTCGGGTGCCGGAAGATGTAGATGCGATCCGGCAGCACACCGCCATACCATCCACCCCGTTCGGTCAGCGGTATGCCGTCGTAGAACCCGAGCGTGTCGGGCGGCTGCTCCGGCGGCGGATAGTCCTCCACCAGGATCACGCAGTTGTCGACGAGTGTGGCCAGTTCGTCGGGGACCTGGTCCATCGCCTCCAGGACGAGCTGCTCGAACTCGTCGGCACCCAGCTCGATGGCCATCGGCTACGTGTCGCTGACGAAGCGGCCGCCGGGCAGGTCCCGGTCGCCGAGTACGGCGAGCGCACCCAGCCACCCGTACTGAACGGCCTCCATGGACCGAGCGTAATGGCTCGCCATCACCTCCGATGATGCGACAAGTGAGCAAATCACATCGGTGAAATTTCGCTGATGTGATCCGCGTGTCGACTTGCCAAACGTCCTAAACGCGTACTCAAGACTTGCCGTTACGCATGTGACGCGATTAAAGTCGTGCGGTGTTTGGGGTTGTTGTTACTTCTGCGGCGGTCGGGGCGTCATGATTCGTCGACTCTGAACTGCCCATTTATCCAGACGGTCCGGGAAGGCCGCCGAGGAGGAAACAGCAGTGAACATCGCCATACGCAGAGCCAGGGCCGTCATCGGCCTTGCCGCCTCTGCGGGCTTAATCGTTGGTCTTACGGGGACGCCGGCATCGGCTGAGTCCACTGTCACCGCCGTTGAGGGGGTGAACATTCGATCGGGGCCGGGCACGAACAAGCCCATCGTGGGAGGTCTGTATCGCGGCCAGTCCATCCCCGCGATCAGCACCACCAAGAGCGGCTGGACGAAGGTGCGCTTCAACGGCTCGACCGCCTATATCTCCAGCCGCTACCTGACCAGGAGCGGCAAGGGAGCACCGGTTGCTCCAGTCAAGATCAACACGGCCAGCACCAAGATCACCACGGCGCGGCTGAACGTCCGCACCGGCCCGAGCCTGCAGGGCAAGGTCGTCGGGGTCATCGGGACCGGCTCCATCGTCAAGCTGACCGGCAAGTACTCCCGTGGTTTCAGCGAGATCGTCTATGCCAACAGCCGGCGCTGGGTGACCACCCAGTACCTGGCCAGTTCGACCAGAGGCCTGCCCGAGATCACTGGCACCCGTACCGCCACAGCCGACCTGATGGTCCGCACCACCGCGGACGAGGACTTCAAGGTGGTCACCGAGATCAAGAAGGGCGGACAGGTCTCGATCACCGGGGCCACCCAGAACGGCAGGGCCCAGATCATCTACAACAACGCGGTCCGCTGGGTGACGGCCAAGTACCTGTCCACTGCGGGAGCGACCCGGCCCACAACACCGGCGCTGCCAAGGGTCACCGGCACGCGGTACGCCACAGCGCCGCTCGACATCCGCAGCGCTTCGGGGACCAATCACAAGGTTCTCGGCGAGGTGCCTCGGGGGACACGGCTGTCCATCACCGGGGTGACTCAGAACGGTCGGGCCCAGGTCATCTACAACAATGCCGTCCGCTGGGTGACAGCGCAGTACCTGTCGACCAGCAGACCGGCGGCCTCCCCGCCTGCGCCCTCGACCGGCAGTATCGGAGGCTCCGGGTTGGCGACCCTGCGACCCACGACCAAGAGGGTGCTGTTCGCAGCGCATGCGGCGTTCCCGCAGGTGACGACCTTCTATGGCGTGCGACCGGACGCGATCCCGGACCATCCGTCCGGCAAGGCGCTGGACATCATGCTCCCCAACTACCAGTCAGCGTCGGGGAAGGCGCTGGGTGGCAGGATCGCAGCCTGGGCGCAGGCCAACCAGAGCCAGCTCAACATCGAGTACGTGA
The DNA here is from genome assembly GCF_016907535.1 of Microlunatus panaciterrae. Classification (NCBI taxonomy): domain Bacteria; kingdom Bacillati; phylum Actinomycetota; class Actinomycetes; order Propionibacteriales; family Propionibacteriaceae; genus Microlunatus; species Microlunatus panaciterrae. The sequence goes on along the minus strand of NZ_JAFBCF010000001.1, from coordinate 2,495,910 downwards.
TCTGGAACCAGCACATCTGGAATGTGAAGCGTGCCGACGAGGGATGGCGGTTCATGGCCGACCGTGGTGGCGACTCGGCCAACCACAAGAACCACGTCCACATCACGGTTCTCAACTGAGCCGGCCGACCGACCGAACGACAAAGGCTGCGACCCCAGGTCCACCCGGTTTGGGCCTGGGGTCGTGGCCGCCATATAGTGCTTCGGTCCGGTCCCCATCGTCTAGCGGCCTAGGACACCGCCCTTTCAAGGCGGCAGCGCGGGTTCGAATCCCGTTGGGGATACCAGCTCAATCCGACGCTGACCCAAAAATCGGTCGGTATAGGGTGCCGCCATGCCGGATTTCACGATCAAGGCACTCACACCGAACACCTTCGACGACTTCGCCGCGCTCGTGGAGCGGAACAAGGGCATGTTCTCCGGCTGCTGGTGCACGAAATTCCATCCCGACTGCCCGGAGAAGGGCCAGAGTGCCGAAGGCAACCGGACACTCAAGCAACGACTGGTGGCCGAGGGGATCGCCCACGCGGCGCTCGTCTACGACGGCGACCTTGCCGTCGCCTGGGCCGAATACGGATCACCCGAGGAACTGCCCGACATCCATCACCGCAAGGAGTACCTCGCCACCGCCGAGCGACTACCCGACTACCGGATCACCTGCATCCTGGTCGAGCGCGGCCGTCGCGGACAGGGCCTGGCAGCGATCGCCCTGCGCGGGGCCGTCGACCTCATCGCCCAGGCCGGCGGCGGCCTGGTCGAGGGCTACCCCCACGACACCGCAGGGATCCGCAAGAAGAACTCGTCTTTCCTCTACAACGGCACCCGCGCCATGTACGAGCACGAAGGCTTCGCCTACGACCGCCCCAAGGGGCAAGGCAATTGCGTGATGGTGCGCCAGGTCGCCCCGAGCACGCCCACCCCCAACCGTTCCAGCCCTCCTGTAAGAGGCGACGGCTGACGGCCCTACGTCGTCTCCACAAGTCGCTCGGCTCGAGACGATGTCGCGCCGAGCGTGCATTCAAGACGCTGCCAGGGCGCGCACTGCGCGTTCGATGACGGGGCGCAGGTCAAGCTCGGGGTCGACGGTGAGCCGGTGCAGGAGCAGTCCGTCGGCGAGCGCCATGAGGGCCCGGGTCGCCGGCACGGGATCGGCGATGCCGACGGCCATCACCATCAGCCCGGTCCACCGCTCGAACTCGCGGCGCTGCCGGCGCAGTGGCTCGCCCAGCTCAGGATCGCTGGAGAGTTCGAGAAAGAGGGCATAGCGTGCGCGGGTGCGCGCGGCGAACCTTCCGGTCTGAAGTTCGGCCATGGCGCACAAGCCCTCGATCAGCCCGTCGAGTCCCATGATCGCCGGCATCGCGGCCGGGTCGAAATCGGCGCGCTCGCGCTCGGCGATCCAGTCGACCACGCCACCGAGCAGCGCTCGGCGGGTGCGGAACCAGTTCGAGGTCGACCCGGGCGGCAGGCCCGCTCTGTCATCGACTCGAGCATGGCTCAGCGCGCGGACTCCCGCGGTGCCGAGCAACTCCACGGCCGCCTCGAGTGCACGTTCCCGGGTGGCCGGCGGCATGGACGTCTCCCTCGACGAGGTTTACTATAAACACAGTAGTAGGACCGGAGGAGGCGGCAATCATGCCTACGCCCGAACCACGTATCACCCGCTCCGTAGACGCTTCGGCGTGGTCGCCGCCGCTTACCGAGGCATCCGGCTTCGACCATCTTGTCATCGAGACGCCCGGCCTGCGTACGCACGTCGCCGCCATCGGCGAGGGCGAACCGGTCGTGCTGTTGCACGGATTTCCTGAGCATTGGTGGCAGTGGCACGCGGTAGCTCCGGTCATCGCCGCACGCGGCTACCGCGTCATCTGTCCCGACCTGCGCGGGGCCGGCTGGACCGTGGCCGACGATCCGCGGGTCGAACGGGAGACTCGGCTTAGCGACCTGCTCGCCCTCTTCGACGTCCTCCGCATCGAGCGCGCCCACGTCGTGTCCCACGACATGGGCGTCATCACCGCGATGCAGCTGACCTACGATCACCCCGAGCGGGTTCGAACGGCAGTGCAACTCGCGGTGCCGCCGGCCTTCTTCAGGTTCAGCCCGAAGATCATCCCCGGGTTCCGGCACCTACCCCCCTTCATCTGGCACCGCCCTGGCGCCTCACTTCGCGGAGTCTTCTCCGAGGCGTACGTCGCGCGCCCGATGTCGGAGGCGACCATCGAAGCCCACCTCGCCCCGCTGCGCCGACCCGAGATCGACGGCGCGGTGCGTCCGCTCACCCGCGGCATGGTCCTGCCCGAAGCCATGCGCATGATGCGCGGCGTCTACCGACGCCGGCGGCTCACGGTGCCGACCCTCGTCGTATACGGCCGCCGTGACCACCCCTGGACCGAGCAGGTCCTGGGGCGCATCTGCCGCAACGCCGAGCGGTACGCCGATCGCGTCGAGTTCGCCTACGTCGACGACGCAGCGCACTTCATCACCGACGACGCACCCGCCGCAGTCGCCGACCTCGCGCTCGACTGGTTCGAACGCGCCGCATGACCCCGGCAGCGGGTTCGCATCCCGTTGGGGATGGGTCAACCTTCGTAGCCGATGAGCCAGCGGACACCGAATCGGTCTGTGACCTGTCCGTCGTGGGCGCCCCACGGCCTCAGCTGCAACGGGTCGATGTCTACCCCGCCGCTGCTCAGCGCGGCGAACCACGCTTCGAGCGTGCCGGGATCGGCAGTGCCCAGCAGCGAGAACAGCACTCCCTCGAGCCGTAGGCTGGGCTCGCCGTCGGCCGCGTCGGAGGCGAACAGCTCGACCGGCCCTTGCAGCATGCCGTGCGAGATGGCATCGGGCGGTCCGTCGTTACGTCCGAAGTCGGCCAGGGTGTTCAGCACCAGCTCGCCGCCGAACACCTCCCGGTAGAACGTGAGCGCTTGCCTGGCTGTGCCAGGGAACGAGAGGTAGGGCGTCAGTCCGGTCATGTTGAGCTTCCTGTCTTCGGCGCTGGAATGGGGAGCCGGTTCGCTACCCTAGCGTCAGTGCTCTTCCCCGCGCAGTCTCGCTCGGCTGAGGATGCTGGCCCTGCGGCGGGAGTCCATCCACACGACGGAACGCTTGGCCACCAGCACACCGCCCAGCGCACAGAGGATGCCGAGAACGAGACCGCCGATGATGTCGGGGACGTGGTGCACGTGCGCCGCCACCCGGGCCGCGCCAGCAGTCAACGCCACCAGCACCAGACTGGCGCCCAGCCTGCGGCGCCATCCGAACAGCGTCGCTCCGATAGCGACACCCAACGTCGTGTGATCGGAAGGGAACCCGTTGTCAGGTGCGTGGGCGAAAAGCGGTGGATGCCCGTCGACAGCGAAGGGCCGCGGGTCGAACCAGACGGCCGCGGACACGTTGATCGCGATCGCCGCCAGCGCCAGCGCCACCACTCCGGCGATGATCATGGCCGCCTTGGCCTGGCGGGAGGCCCGCCACCAGGCAAGAAGCGCTCCGAGCGGGATCAGGAACACCGCGTACTTCGCGACCAGGACAATGACAGTACTCACCCGCACAGGATCGGTGATCAATCTTCGAGGTTGCTTAGACCAGACGGCCTCCACCCGAGACGACGACCGGGTTGCCACCGTCGGTGGTCGTAGAGTGATCGGTAGCCATCAGGCGGCCCGTCAGGGAGATCAGGAGTCGATATGAGAGCTCTCGCCCGTGCCACCGCTCTGTGCTCGGCCGCTGTGCTGTGCCTGGCCGCCGCAGGCTGCAGTCCGCCGGTCCGCGTGTCGCCGGGCTCGATGGCGGCACCGCAGCAGGTGGCCGCGTCTCGACCCGCCCCTGTGCGCACCACCAAGATCCTGACCATCGTCATCGAGAACCACAGCCTGACGCAGATGCGTCAGGGCATGCCCTACCTCAACCGACTGGCGAGGCGCTACGGCTACGCCACCGACTACCGGGCCGTCACCCATCCCTCCCTGCCCAACTACCTCGCCATCGCGTTCGGCACCACCGCCGGTGTCACCGACGACGGGCCGCCACGCCAGCACCGGGTGAAGGGCGACAGCGTGATCTCCCTGGCCCGCCGCAACGGCACCGGCGCCCGGGTCTATGCCGAGTCGATGAGAGACCACTGTCAGCGCACCAACACCTACCCGTACGCCGTGAAGCACAATCCGTGGGCGTACGGCTCCGCCGGCTGCGCCTCCGGCGACGTTCCGGCGGGCACGCCGAAGGCCGGCCGGCTCCGCTCGGACGCGGCGTCCGGGAGGCTCCCCTGCGCCGGGATGCTGGTGCCGAACCTGATCCACGACGCGCACGATGCCTCGCTGGCCACCGCGGACAGATACCTGCAGAGCTGGCTGCCGACGCTGATGGCTGGACCGGACTTCAGAAGCGGCCGACTCGCCATCGTCATCACCGCCGACGAGGCCAACCGGTCCAGCACGACCAACCGGGTGCTGACCGTCGTGCTCAGCCGCTCCGTCTCCCACAAGGTCGTCAGGACCCGGCTGACCCACTACTCCCTCGCCAGGCTGTACGGCACCACCTGTCACGAGAGCAGACTGCTCGGCAAGGCATCCTCGGCCCGCTCGATGCGCGTGGCGTTCGGGCTGACCAACTGACGCTGCCCCCGATCTTGTCCACCCCACGATCGTGGTCAGTGCAACGGGAAGCAGCCGTCGAAGGCCCACAGCGGGTTGACCACCACCTCACCGTCAGCGGCCACCACGGTCGGCTCCCCGTTGAGATCGGCCGGTCCGTCGCCGTCGGCCGCGAAGCAGCCATCGGGTCTCACCGTCAGCGAGTAGGCAGCGGCGCCGGTGGTGGCCCGCGGCGTACGCCAGGTGACGTTGCAGACCCAGTCGTCGCCCGGCCCAGACGTGCTGCCCCGGCGGTTCTGCCGGGCACAGTCGGCGGTCGGATGCAGGTCGGCCGCCGCGAGCCGGGTGCCGCGCTGCCGCTGCTGCAGGACCAGCAGGTGCGAGAACGACTCGACCATCGCCTGCTCCACCCGGGCCTCGGTGATCGCGGAGCTGCAGCCGGGCAGCCACAGCGAGAGCAGGACCAGAGAACCCCCCAGCACCAGGCGGCCGAGTGATCGCCTCGGAGGACGGGTCATCGGACCGCCACATCCCTGCGTACGAAGACGGTGGCAGCGATGGCAAGGCAGGTCACCGCCGTGAGCAGACTCGCCGACACCCCCAGCCACAACGGCACGACATCGGGCCGGTCCAGCCACAGACCATGCCAGCAGGCGAACGCGCCGGCCGGTGACAGCATTCGCACGGTCGGCGGCAGATCCGTCAGCGCACCCAGCTGCGCCACCAGCGCGAACAGCACCGGTCCGCCCACCCCCACCAGGCTGTTGCGGGTCACAACGGACAGCAGCAGGGCGAACGAGGCCAGCGCCAGCACCGGGCACAGCTGGCTGAGGCCGGACCACGCGACGAGTTCCACCCCCTTGGCGACCTGCACCAGGGATCCCGACAGGTTGATGATGGGATCACTGCCGACCAGGAACACGCCGGCTCCGGTGCTGATGGCCGCCACCACCAGGGTCATGACGACCGGGAAACCCAGTCCGACCAGACATTTGCCGGCGAACACCTCGGCGCGGCTCCGCGACCTGCTCAGCACCAGCTTCCAGGTTGCATAGCGATCCTCCGCAGCGAAGACGTCGCCGGCGACCAGAGCCGCCAGCGCGGGAAACGCCCACTGTCCCCCGAAGCCGAGCACCAGCAGCGGGAGCGCGAGACCGGACACATGCACCCAGCGACCGAACAGGGTGTCCGAGGGGGTCGTGCTGGCCACCTTCAGCACCCCCACCAGCAGGATGGGCGCCAACACGCACACCCACCACACGACGATGATCCGCTTCTGGGCCAAGAGCTTCCGCAGCTCCAGCCGCAACACCTGCCCGACTCCGGCGGCCGTCACTTCGGCGCCCTGTCCAGGCGGTCGAACAGTGCGCGCAACGGGGTCTCCCGCGGCTCGAGTCTGCGGATCGCGATGCCGGCAGCAGCCAGCGACAGCACCAGCTCGTCCAGCGCAGCCTGTCCACCCCGCACCACCAGTCGATCCTCCTGCCAGCGCACCTCGACGCCAGCGAGCGAGACCGCCACCGCCAGGGCGGCGTCGTCATCGCTCGTCCGGAGCACCACCTCCGGCGGCGCCAGGCCGGCCAACGCCTGCGTCGGCGTCGACATCACCACCCTTCCGCGGACCAGGATCGTCACGTCGTCGCAGGCACCTGCCACCGCCTCGAGATCGTGGCTGCTCAACAACACCGACACGTCTCCGTCGGCGAGCTCGCGCAGCAGCGCCAGCAGATCCGCCGCGACGCCGGGGTCGAGGCCGCCGGTCGGCTCGTCCAGCACCAGGAGCGCCGGTGAGCGCATCAGGCAGGCCGCCACGCCGAGCCGGGCCCGCATCCCCATCGAGAAGGCCGCCACCTTGGTGCTCGCCCGGGACTGCAGACCGACGCGGCCGAGTGCGTCGGTCGGCGACATCCCTCCAGCGTCGTCGAGCCGCGCCAGCACCTCGAGATTGGCCTCGGCGTCCAGGTAGGGATAGAACCGGGCCTCCTCCACCGCACCGGCGATGCCGCCGGGCACTCGGCTCCGCAGCGCTCCCAGCGCCATACCGTCGAACTCCATCGAGCCGCTGTCCGGGTCGAGCAGACCGAGCAGAGCCGCCAGCAGGGTCGACTTGCCCGCACCGTTCGGCCCGACCAGACCATGCATCCGGCCAGGACGCACCTCGAGCTCCACGTCCTCGAGCGCGGCCACCCCCCGGTAGGCCTTGGTCAGACCGGTGACCCGCAACCCGGCATCCGCAACGGCGGAACGCCCACCCCCGAAAGGGTGGGCGTTCTGCCCGGTCGAACCGGCCGTCATCGGCTACCTGCGCTGTGCGGGCGCAGCGCCTTCGTCTCCGGCAGCTTGCCGTCCGGGTCATGGCTGACGGCGGCCTGCGGGAACTTCGCCAACACCTCCTGCGGCGTCATCACCTTCGCGTCGCCCGGGTACGGCTTGGTGAAGTGGTTCGAGGTATACCAGGTGAGCCGGTTGAAGGGCTCGAAGGCGAGCTGGTCAACCTTGGTGAAGTCCTGCTGCTCGGACCAGGCGATCCAGGTCTTCTGCATGGTGCTGTCCGCCTGTGCCAGCGTGGGGTTCATCGTGTCGAGTGGCACGGTGTTGTCCAGCTTGGTGTACGGCGTCAGGTTGCGCCTGGTGGTGAAGACGTCGTACATCGGCTGAGCGGCCAGGTCGACCTGGTTCATCGGCGGCAGGCCGAGGATCTGCTCGATGGTCCTGGTGACGTTGACCTGGGTATAGCTGGTGTGGACCACCGCGCCGCGCCTGGCATAGGGGCTGATCACCAGGGGCACGTTGCGATGTCCGTCGACGTGGTCGACACCGTTCTGGGAGTCGTCCTCGATCACGAAGATCGCACTGCTCTTCCAATACTTGGAGTGGGAGATCTTGTCCACGATCCGACCCACCGCAAGATCACTGTCGGCCTGCATCGCTGCCGGCGTCGGGTATCCCGGCGACGAGCCGTTGGTGTGGTTGCTGGACAGCCAGAGCATGTTCAGGTTGGGCAGCGAGTCCTTCTTCGTCATCTCGTCGAAGTCGTTCAGGAACAGGTCGGCCCGGTACTGGTCGGGGATCTTGGTGTTGAAGTTGGGGTAGTCCCGGTCGAGGATGCTGGCCAATGACGGCACGTCTGTCTTCGTGGTGAAGGTTCCCAGCGGCACATGCGGTTGACCCGTCCGCTTGCCCTCCAGGATCTGTGAGTCGCGGTACCAGTCGGACCAGCTCCCGGTCGCGGCTGAACCATCGGCTCCGGTGAACCACTCGGCGTACTCCCCCCACACTCTCGCCTTCAGTCGGTGCGCCAGGGCGTTGTCCCACAGGAAGCCTGACCTCGGGTAGACCATGGCGTCGGGCTGGCCGTAGTTGCGGACGTAGTTGGCGTAGGAGCGTTCCAGGTAGTCGTTGACGAACCCGGCATCGAGCCAGGTGTGCCCGGTCGCGGAGTTGGTGCCGTCGGAGTAGAGGTTGTCGATCAGCGGGAACTCCCCAGCCAGGGCATGGGTGTTCGGGGTGATCTTGCGGCCGAACTGGGTCAGAGTCGGATCCCCGTTGCCGCGAGGGTCGTCGCCGAGCACCTGGTCGTAGGTCCGGTTCTCCCGGACGATCAGGAACACGTGCTTGATCGGCGACGGGTCACCGATCCGCTCCGGCACCGGGACCGGCCTCGCCTTGGTCGTGCCCGCCTTCTCGTTGCGTGCCTCGAGATTGTGCCATTGGTTGTTGGAGAACACCTGGCTGGTGAGGCTGGCCATGTCCTCCGCCTTCGGCGGATCGAGCAGCTGGACGACACCCACATCGGAGTACACCTGCCTTCCGGTCGCCGGTTCGGTGCCGGGGCCTTCGGCGATGGTCCGCGGGTCACCGAGTGCGCCCACGCCCTTGAGGTTCCCGACGACGATCTTGCCGAGCTGCCGGTCCACGATGATCTTGCCGGGATACCACGCCGTCGGGACCAACCCGGCGAAAGCCGGGGTACTGCGGGTGCCAGCCAGCTCATAGATCGCCAGCGCGTTGTTGCGACCGAGACTGACCGCGAGGTGGTCGTCGTCGATCATCGCCAACGCGTTAGGCGAACTGCCGTACGGCTGACCCGGGATCGGGTTGACGTTGAAGGTGCGTGCGACCTCGCCGGTGGCGGTGTTCAGAACGGAGACGGTGTCGTCACTGGAGTTCGTGACCAGGACGTCGCTGCCGCGCACCATCAGGGCCGAGGGGTCGAGGCCGACGTCGTAGGTGCGAACGACGGCGTGTGAGCTGAGATCCAGCTCACTGACCGTACCCGAGTCGGCGCGGCCGTCTCGGCGGTCGGCGACCACCCGGGAGTTGTAGGAGTAGTTGGTGAAGTCGGACGACTTGGTTCGGCGGCCGCCCTCGTTGCTGACCAGGACGCGGTTGCCGACCACAACGACATCGCGCGGAGCGATACCGACTGCCGTCTGCCAGGAGGTCGCACCGCTCGTCGAGTCGATCCCGACCACGGTGTCGTAGCCCGACAGCGAGGCGATGATCGTCTTCTGGTCCGGGGCCCAGGCGAGTCCACTCGGCAGCGGCTGCGCCAGCGACCCGTCGGGGCCCTTGGGTACTCCCCCGGGCGCGCTGTCCGGGAGCTTGACGACGACGGGATTGCTCAGCGTCCCGTCAGCAGCGACGTCGAAACGCAGGAGGTTCTTCGCCTGGGCCGCCCACAGCTGAGTGCCGTCGGCGGAGTAGAGCAGGCCACCGACCGCGACATTGCCGCTGCCGGTGCCCTTCGGGGGCGTGTACTGCTGGAGCACCGTGTTGTTCACCAGGTCGACAACGGTGAACAGACCCTTGCCCGACTTGGTGAGGTCGACGGCCGTGCGGCCGTCGGGACGGATCGCGAGGTCCATCACCTGGCCGCTCTGTTCGATCGTCGTGCCGAGCGGCTTGACGTACTTCCCCTCCGGTACGAGCACCGAACCGTCGGCCTGCCGACCGACCAGGTTCGTCCCGAGGGGCGCGTTGCTGTCCGCGGTGGCCCCGACCACCATCGACAACGAGGCGGTCGCTGCGACCCCGATCGCCGTGACGGCCAGCAGGCTCCTGCTGAGCTTCTTCTTCATTCGACCTTCTTCTGGGGATGAGTGCACACTGGGTGGAGGCCTCCCCGAAGCGGCCAGCAACGAACCTTCCAGCCCCACGATTCGTGTGGCTAACTATCCAGTTGCCGGCAGGTGAACAACGGGCAAAAAGGCAGGTGGGAGCGGCAGTGACGCGGTCGCCAGCGGGTCGAAAGCGCGCCGCAGACGAATTTTAAGGTTGGCGGTAACTGCGCTATAGTTTCGCGGGCACGTTAAGTGCGAGCAGTAGGCAAGACCAGATGGTCCTAGCAGTCTTAGGGCCCCGTAGCGCAGTTGGTTAGCGCGCCGCCCTGTCACGGCGGAGGTCGCGGGTTCGAGTCCCGTCGGGGTCGCGAGAGCGGTGATGCAGCATCACGCCGGCATCGCCGTTTTTGTGTTCGGTGACCCAGTCGTAGATTGGGCTCAGGACACGGCCAGGTAGCTCAGTTGGTAGCAGCGTTCGCCTGAAAAGTGAAAGGTCGCCGGTTCGAGCCCGGCCCTGGCCACCGATCCACCTCTATCCTCCGCGCTCGGCGCGCCCACATCAGGTCAGTCGTTCTCGATCGCCTTCATGGCGGGGGTCTTGGCGATGTCCCCGACGATGGAGCCGACATCGCGCGGCCAGGACAGGTAGCGCCAGGCCAGGTTGATGAAGGTCTGCACCCGGTTCCGGCCGCCCAGCAAGGTGTAGATGTGCAGCACGATCCAGCCGATCCACGCCAGCGTTCCCTTCATCTTGACGCCGATGGGCAGCTGCAGCACCGCCGCCTGGTTGCCGATCGTCGCCATCGTTCCCTTGTCGTGGTAGTGGAAGGGCATGGTCGGCTCTCCGCGTTCCAGCCGGATGATCTGCGCCACCGCATGCTCGCCGCCCTGGATCGCGGGCTGCGCCAGCTGCGGCAGCGGGTCGTCGTTGCTCACCGCCGCGTCGCCGACCGCGAAGATCCGCTGCTGACCGACCACCCTGAGGTCGGTCCCGGTCTCGATCCGGCCACCGCGTCCGATCGGCAGGCCCCACTCCTTGATCTGCGTGTAGCCACCGATGCCGGCCGCCCAGATGACCAGGTCGGCGGGCAGCGTCTGCCCGTTCTTCAGGTCGACATGATCGGCATGCACCTCGGCTATGGCGGTGTTCAGCCGCACCTCGACGCCCTTGTTGATCAGTTCCTTGCGGGTGTAGTCACGCAGTTTGGCGTCGAAGGGTGCCAGCAGATGCGGCGCCATCTCCACCAGGATCACATGCACCTTGGCGCGGTCGATTTCCGGGAAGAGCTTGGGGATGGCCGACCGCATCTCGGCCAGGGACCCGGCCATCTCGACGCCGGTGGCTCCCCCGCCGACCACCAGCACGGTGAAGCCGCGCGACCCCGGGTCCCTCCGTGCGGCCAGCGCCTCCATCCCGCCGTAGATCGTGTCCCGGACCTTGATCGCCTCGGCCCGCGTGTACATCGACATCGTGTACTCGGCGGCTCCGGGAATGCCGAAATGGTTCGTGGTCACACCGGTACCGATGATCAGGTAGTCGAAGCTGACGTTGACGCCGTCGGCACAGATGACGGCCTGGTTCTCGTGGTCGATCCCGACGACGTCCGCGCGCCGGAACTTCACGCCCTTCTTCCGGGCAGCGAAGAACCTGAGCGAGTAGGTGACGTCTCCGGGGTTGAGGCCGCCGGTGGCCACCTGGTACAGCAACGGCTGGAACGTGTTGTACGGGTGCCGGTCGATGACCGTCACCCGGAAGCCCGCCTTGGCCAGCTTCCTGGTGGCGGCGATGCCGGCGAAACCGGCGCCGAGCACGACGACATGGGGCATATCGGTCATGTCCTCATCCTCCCAGGTGGGACGGGCCGACCCCAAGGTTCTGTGCTGTGTCTCACTCCGGGGCGTCGAGGTAGGCGCCCACCCAGCGGCGCATCTCGGCAAACACCTGCTCACGCACCTCCGGCGCCGACAGCACCAGGTCGTGCACTCCCCGGTCGATCCGCACGATCGTCACGTGGCGGCCCAGCAGGGCGGCCCGGGACGCGATCTGGTCCACGTCCAGGACGTTGTCGACGCTGCGGATATCTTCATGCCACCGGCGGCGGAAGTCCGTTTTGGTGGAGCACATGGCCAGCACCGGGATCTGCAGGTCGAGTCCGGCGGCCACCCGCTGGTGGCCCTGCAGGATCGCCCGCAGCCAGCCGGCCCGCAGCGGCGGTGACGGGGAGGTCTTGAGCTCGAGGTCGTAGTCCCACTCGCCGCCGTGTGACAGGTGCATGGCGCGTTTGTAGAGGCCCGCATCCGGCAGCTTCAGAAACGAGGTCGGCCGGCTGCTGCCCAGTGCCTGGATCACCGGCGTGCCCAGCGCGCGGACCACCGCCGATCCCTGCAGGTCCAGCCACGGTGAGTTGAGCACCAGCCCGACCAGCTGATCCTGATGCTGGGCCGCCCACAGGGTGGCCACCAGTCCACCGGTCGAGTGGCCCATCAGCAGCACCTGATCATGGTCGGCGGAGATCACCTCCAGCGCGGCGTCGAGCTCGGCTGCGTAGTCATCGAGGTTGGTGATGAACCCGTGCAGCTGTCCACTCCGCAGGCTCCGGCCATAGCGCCGAAGATCGATGGCGTAGAAGTCGAAGCCGATCCCGGCCCAGAAGTCCGCGTGGTGGGTCTGGAAGAAGTAGTCGTTCCAGCCGTGCACATAGAGAAGGGCCCGCCGACTCTGGTTGCCGGGGGTTCGACGGATCAGCGTCGCCACCATCTCCTGATCCGGCGGTTCACCGGCGGCCACTGCGACGGCAGGCAGCGGCAGGTCGAGTCTCTCGAACTCCTCGAGGATGTCGGGTTTCCAGGCGCTCACAGATCAAGGGTAGGTTGAGGGCCATGAACGCCGAGGTTCCCGCCAGCCAGGCAACGGACATCCCGCTCGACCCGACGGTCGTCGACTCCCTGTGGGCTCCTGATCACAAGGTGCTCCAGGTCAACCACGGCTCGTTCGGCCGGGTGCCGACCGAGACCTCCGCCTTCCTGCACGCGCTGATCGAGGTCGAGGACAGTAACCCGCAGGGCTGGTTCCGGACGGTCAGGGACGAGATTGCGGACGCCCGGGTGGCACTGGCAGAGTGGATCGGCGTCGACGAGCACAGGATGGGCCTGGTGCAGAACGCCAGTGCCGGCATGACGATCGCCCTGAACACTCTCGGCCCCGAGGCGCGCGGGCGGAAGATCATCTTCACCGACCACATCTACGGTGCGGTGCAGTACGCCATCGAGCGGACCGCAGCGCGAACCGGCGCGGTGCCGGTCAGGTTGTCAGTGCCGCTGGACGCCGACGACGACCAGGTGGTCGCCGCCATCGCGGCCGAGCTCGACGGCGCCGCGATGCTGGTGGTCGACCAGATCACCTCCGCGACTGCCAAGCTCCTCCCGGTCGGCCGGCTGGCCCGACTGAGCCGAGACGCCGGGGTGCCGATCGCCATCGACGGCGCCCACGCGCCGGGCCTGATCGAGGCACCGGTGGCAGGCATCGAGGAGGCCGACTTCTGGACCGGGAACTTCCACAAGTGGCCCTGCACCCCGCGTGGCACCGCCGCGCTGGTGGTCAGCGAGGACCGGCTGGACACGGTGCCGCTGGTTGCGTCCTGGTATGAGCACGAGCCCTTCGCCCGGCGCTTCGACCAGCAGGGCACCGCGAGCTGCGCCAACTGGGTGGCGGCACCCCATGCGGTGCATCTGATTGAGCAGCGACTGGGCTGGGCGGCGGTCCGCAGCCACATGTCCGCGTTGGCGGACGCGGCTCAGCAGCTCGTCTGCTCCGCGCTGGACGTGGCCGTCCCCGAGGTCGGACGGACCGCGCTGTCGATGCGGCTGGTCCCGTTGCCGGCCGGTGTGGCCACCGACCCGTTGGCCGCCGGCGTGCTCCGGGACCGGATCGCCGACGAGCACGGGATCGAGACCGCCGTCACCTGCTTCGCCGGACAGGGGTATGTCCGGCTCAGCGCCCACGCATACAACACGCTCGACGACTACCAGCGCCTCAGCGACGCGCTGGTGGCTATTTCACCAACCGCCAGTTGACCGGGTACTTGTAGAACTCGCCCTTGTTGGCGGCCATTGCGGCCAGGATGCACAGCACCAGACCGCCGATGGCAACCAGCGGCAACAGCACGACCCCGATCACCACCACGGTCAGGATCGACGAGACGATCATCGCGATGCTGTAGAGGATCGAGAAGTTGAGCGCCTCGACCGAGTTGTCCTTCAGCCACTGGCTGCGATCCTTGTAGATCAGGTAGACGACCAGTGGGCCGACGAACCCGACGAACGGGATCGAGATGTGCGCGAGGATCGACCAGAGCTTCTCGTCCGACGCCGACACGGGTGGCTGCCCGGCCACCGGCGGCTGGCCGCCGTAGTACTGCTGCGGCTGGGCGTACTGCTGCGGCTGGGCGTACGGCTGCGGCTGGGTGTACGGCTGCTGACCGTAGTCTCCCTGGGGAGGGTATCCACCCTGCGGCTGACCATAGGCGCCCTGGCCGTACTGTCCCTGGTCGTAGCCTGGCGCACCGTACGGCTGGCCTCCGCCGTCCTGTGATGGGGTGGCTGCCGGGTCTGGTTGTCCGCCTTGATATTCCGGACGATTCTCAGTCATGGGAGAAGGGTAGGGCTTCGCCGAGGGCAAGGAAAGAGATGCGCCCCTGATCATTCTTCGAAGAGATGATCAAAGGGCGCGGCATGGTTCAACCCGACTTGCGCAGGTGTCCGTACGCCTCGTCCGGCGGCGACGAGTACGGGTCTTCCTCATACTCCTCAGCCAGATCGGCATAGGCCTCAGGCACCACCGGGGTGTCCTCAGAGTCTCCCCGAAGTTCGCGTTCCAGCGACGTAAAGTCCGTCTCGAATGAGCGATACTTCAGTTCGCGAGCAACCTTCGTCTGCTTCGCCTTTGCACGGCCGCGCCCCATATCGGGTCGACCCCCTCGCATTTGTCCGCCAGCGGCCTAGCCGCGGCTCAGGTTGATTAATGTCGTGAGAGACAGGCTACCCAATGACTTCAAGGGTGCAAATCTCGGGACACTTATTGGGACGCGTGTTGCCCCACCAGCCGCACCGATCCCGGGGCTGACGGGACGTCCGCGGCCTCGACCTGGCCGCACACCCAGGCCTTCATCCCCCGCTCGGCGAGCAGGTCGATGGCGCCGTCCGCCGCATCGGCCGGCAGCAACGCGACCATCCCGACGCCCATGTTGAGGGTGGCCTCGAGATCGGGCTGGGACACCTGTCCGACGGACTGCACCAGGTCGAAGATCGGCGCCGGACGCCAGCTGGAGCGGTCCACGGTCACCTGGACTCCGGTCGGCAGTACCCGACTGAGGTTGTTGGCCAGGCCTCCGCCGGTGACGTGGCTCATCGCGTGCACCTCGACCGCGTCGATGAGCGTCAGGCAGTCCAGCGCGTACACCCTGGTCGGGGTCAGCAGCTCTGGGCCCAGCGCACCGCCCAGCTCGGGCACCTCCCGGTCCAGGGTCCACCCCGCCAGTTCCAGCAGGATGTGCCGGACCAGCGAGTAGCCGTTGGAGTGCAGCCCGGAGGAGGCCAGCGCCAGCGCAACGTCGCCGGTCACGACCCGGTCGGGACCGAGCAGCCGGTCAGCCTCCACCACACCGGTGGCGGCGCCGGCCACGTCATACTCGTCTGGCTGCAGCAGCCCGGGATGCTCTGCGGTCTCGCCACCGATCAGGGCGCAGCCGGCGGCGACGCACGCCTCGGCGATCCCCTTGACGACCGCAGCGATCCGGTCCGGGTCGACCCTGCCACAGGCGATGTAGTCGGTCATGAACAGTGGCTCCGCACCGCACACCACCAGGTCGTCCACCACCATCCCGACCAGGTCGAAGCCGATGGTGTCATGGACACCCATCGCCTGGGCGATCGCGACCTTGGTGCCGACTCCGTCGGTGGAGGTGGCCAGCAGCGGGTGACGATACCGGGCGAGGGCGCTGGCGTCGAAGAGTCCGGCGAAGCCGCCCAGCCCACCGCGCACCTCGGGCCGCCGGGTCTTGGCCACCCACTCCTTCATCAGGTCGACGGCGCGCTCCCCTGCCTCGATGTCGACGCCGGCGGCGGCGTACGCCGACCTGCCGGTCCCGTTGTCGGGTGTGGTCTCGCTCACAAGCGTCCCTTCGCAGTTCGGTGGCGGTGAGCCTATGGGCGGCTGAGCGCGTCGGAGGCGCCGACCCCGGCCGCCGCGGTGGCCAGGCCGTCCGCGTCGGTGCGCGTCTGCTCGTCCACAGCCGTCTTCCCCAGTCGTTCGCTGAGCGGCAGCTCGACCGGGTAGACGCCGTCGAAGCAGGCCCGGCACAGGTCGTCCTTGGCCAGCTCGGTGGCGGCGACCAGGCCGTCGAGAGTGACATAGCCGAGCGAGTCGGCACCGATGGAACGGCAGACCTCGTCAGTGTTCAGCCCGGTCGCGATCAGCTCGGCCCGGCTGGCGAAGTCGATGCCATAGAAGCACGGCCATTTCACCGGCGGCGAGGAGATCCGGACGTGCACCTCGGCGGCACCCGCCTCGCGCAGCATCCGCACCAGCGCCCGCTGGGTGTTGCCGCGCACGATCGAGTCGTCGACCACGACCAGCCGCTTGCCGGCGATCACATCCCGCAGCGGGTTGAGCTTGAGCCTGATGCCCAGCTGACGGATCGTCTGGCTCGGCTGGATGAAGGTGCGCCCGACGTAGGAGTTCTTCACCAGCCCGAGGCCGTAGGGGATGCCGGACGCCTCGGCGTACCCGATGGCGGCCGGCGTGCCCGACTCCGGCACCGGGATCACCAGATCGGCGTCGGCCGGGTACTCCCTGGCCAGCGTCCGGCCCACCTCGACCCGCACCGAGTGCACCCGTTTGCCCGAGATGGTGGTGTCGGGCCGGGCCAGGTAGACGAACTCGAAGATGCAGCCCTTCGGTGCCGGCGGCGCGAAATGACTGCTGCGCAGACCGGACGCGTCGACGGCGATCATCTCGCCCGGCTCGATCTCGCGGATGAACGAGGCGCCCACGATGTCCAGGGCGGCGGTCTCGCTGGCGACCACCCAGCCGCGCTCCAGCCGGCCGAGGACCAGCGGCCGAATGCCCTGCGGGTCACGGGCCGCATAGAGCGTCTCCTCGTCCATGAAGACCAGGCTGAACGCGCCCTTCAGATGCGGGAGCACCTCCTTGGCGGCCGCCTCGATGCTGAGCTCGGGGTAGGTGGTCATCAGCGCCGTGATCAGCGAGGTGTCGTTGGTGGCCTCATTGCCAAGCGCCCCGGGCACCAGCGTCTCACCGGGCTGGTCCCGCTCGCCGAGCCAGGACTCCAGTTCGACCGTGTTGGTGAGGTTGCCGTTATGACCGAGGGCGATGCCCCCCGATGCCGTCGGCCGGAAGGTCGGCTGGGCGTTCTTCCAGATGCTGGCACCGGTGGTCGAATAGCGCGCATGCCCGATCGCCAGATGCCCGCGCAGCGAGTTGAGGGTGGACTCGTCGAAGACCTGGGACACCAGGCCCATGTCCTTGAAGACCATGATCTGGGAACCGTTGCTGACGGCGATACCGGCCGACTCCTGGCCACGATGCTGCAGGGCGTAGAGCCCGAAGTAGGCCAGCTTGGCGACCTCCTCGCCCGGGGCCCACACGCCGAAGACTCCGCAGGCGTCCTGGGGGCCACGATCGTGGGGGTCAAGATCATGGGTCAACCGACCATCTGCACCTGGCACGCGGCCTAGCCTACCGCGCTGAGCGCTTCCGCCCTCCCGTCGCCCGCGGCGGCGGCTTGAGCGGGCTCGGTGTGGCCGTTTTCCCGCCGCGGTTTCCCAAGTCGACTTGGGAAACTGTCACGAAGCCAGGGAAATCTGCCCCGCTCTGTGACAGTTTCCCTAGCCGTGTACGGGGTCAGCTAGCCCGTGTACCGGGTCAGCGGCGGCGTGGTCGGCGATCCGCTGCAGGAGGAGGGCCTCGGCCAGGCAGGCGGCGGCGAAGTCGCCCAGATGCAGCGACTCGTTCGCCCCGTGCATCCGCGAGTCCGGATCGACCACAGCGGTCACCAGTACGGTGGCGTCGGCGAAGGCCTGCGCGAACTCGGCCACCATCGGGATGGAGCCGCCCTGCCCGACGAACACCGGTTCCCGGCCCCAGGCCTGCGTGAAGGCGGCCCGGGCCGCCTCGGCGTACGGCCCCTCGAAGCCGATCACCGAGGGTTCCCCGATCTCACCCGGCGTCACGGTCACCTTGGCCCCCCAGGGCGCGTGCTGCTCCAGATGCTCGGTCAGCCGCTGCAGGGCCCTGCCGGCGTCGTCGCCGGGCGCGACCCGCAGGCTGATCTTGGCCCGGGCGCTGGGCACCAGGGTGTTGGAGGCGTCGGCCACCGAGGTCGCATCGATCCCGATCACCGCTATCGCCGGCTGGTCCCACAGCCGCTCCACCAGGGTGCCCTGGCCGAGATAGGAGACGCCGTCGAGGATCCCGGACTCGGCCCGGAACCTGTCATCGGGATAGTGCAGATCCGGACCCGGGCCGGAGTGCAGACCTGCCACCGCCACCGTGCCGGCGTCGTCGTGCAAAGTCGCCAACAGCCGGCAGAGCACGGTCAGCGCATCCGGCACGACCCCGCCGTACATGCCCGAGTGCACCGCGTGGTCGAGGGTCCGTACCTCGACCACACACTCCGCCAGGCCGCGCAGGGTGGTGGTGAACGCGGGCTCCCCCACCGACCAGTTGCTCGAGTCGGCGATGACGAACACATCCGAGGCGAGCTGGGCGTGATGGGCGTCCAGCAGTCGCGTCAGGGACGGTGACCCGACCTCCTCCTCGCCCTCGACGAACAGGGTGACGCCCACCGGCGGCCGGCCACCGAAGGCCCGGAGTGCAGCCAGATGGACCGCAAGGCCGCCCTTGTCGTCGGCCGCGCCGCGCCCGAACAGCCGGTCGCCTCGTTCGGTCGCCACGAACGGCGAGGTGTCCCAGCTCGCCGGATCACCGGTCGGCTGTACGTCGTGGTGGGCGTAGAGGCAGACCGTGGGCATCCCCGGCGGGGCGGGGAACCGGGCGATCACCGCCGGCGCGCCGCCCTCGGCCACCACCCGTACGTCCGGACTGCCCAGAGCCGTCAGCAGCGCAGCCACCGTGTCGGCGCTGCGCTGCACCTCGGCGGCCCTGGCGGGGTCGGCGCTGACCGACTCGATCGCCACCAGGCGTCTCAGGTCCTCGAGGACTCCCGGAAGCTCACGTTCGACGGCGGCACGAAGATCCATGGCCCGAGCCTAGGCGAGCGTCGCGGCCCGGATCAGATGGGCTCGAATGAACGATTCGCCGGTCGGGGGCTTACTCTGGTCCGGGCCCGAATCCCAGACGTTGGGCCCACTGATCGACGAAAGAAGAACAATGAGCCACCCAAGAATCAACCAGAAGACCGCAGTTCAGCTCCTCCAGGACGCCTTCAACAAGGTGGTGGAGACCCAGCAGGACAACATCTCGGAGGCAGCCAAGCTGATCGTTCAGCAGCTCGGCAAGAACGGGATCATCCAGGTCTTCGGAACCGGCCACTCGCGCAGCTTCGCGATGGAGATCGCCGGCCGCGCCGGCGGCCTGGTGCCGGCCAGCAAGCTGTCCATCTCGGACCTGGTGTTCTTCGGCGACACCGAGCCGATGGACGTGCTTGACCCCATGCTGGAGCGGGACGACTCGCTGGCCGAACGGCTGCTGGCCGTGCACCACATCGACCCGGCCGACATCTTCATCATCTGCTCTAACTCGGGTGGCAACGGCTCCACCGTCGAGCTCGCCCGGCTGGTCAAGGAACGCGGTCACAAGCTGATCGCCGTGACCTCGATGGACCACACCACCAAGATCGACTCACGTCACCCGAGCGGCCAGAAGCTCTATCAGCTGGCCGATGTGGTGATCGACAACGGCGGCGTCTTCGGTGATGCGGCCCTGCAGCTCCCCACCGGCGGCAACACCACCGCCACCTCGTCACTGACCGGCACGCTCATCGCGCAGATGCTGGTGACCGAGATCTGCGGCCTGCTGCTCGAGGCCGAGCAGCCCGTACCGATCCTGATCTCGGCCAACATCCCGGGCGGGGACGCACACAACGACGCTCTCCGCGACCGCTACGGCGACCGGGTCAAGACCAGCGCTCCCTGACGTCGGGCCCGCTTCGCATCCGATATTTCGTACGTGATGGGTGTGTCGGTTTCCCTAGTCAACTAGGGAAACCGTCACAGGGCCAGGCAGATTTGCCCCGTCAAGTGACCGAATCCCTAGTTGACTTGGGAAACCGACGCCGCCCAGCCGCCCCTAGCGGAGCTGCAGGGCGGTGGGGATCGGGGCCTCCCAGGCCGTCCGGATGGTGGTCAGCGGCAGGCTGAACTGGCCGTCGACGGTGAGCTCGGCGTCGGCCGCTACCGGCTGCACCGTGCCGATCCGGGCATACTCGATCTGGTGGTCGGCGCAGAGCCCGGTGAACTCATGGACCTTGTCCGGGGCGACCGCGACCAGCACCCGGCCGGCACTCTCGGAGAACAGTGTGACGAACGGGTCGGCTTCCTCGGGCAGGTAGACCTTCGCACCGGCACCGTGCCGAAGGCAGGACTCGACCAGCCCTTGGGCCAGACCGCCGTCGGCAAGATCATGTGCTGCCGACAGCAGGCCAGCGCGGCTGGCGTTGATCATCAGCTCGGCCAGCCGTCTCTCGTGCTCGAAGTCCACCCGTGGTGGGGTCCCGCCAAGATGATCATGGACCACCTCTGCCCAGACCGAGCCGGCGAGCTCGTCCCTGGTCTCCCCCAGCAGAACGATCTCGTGTCCGGGGGCGCTGAACCCGATCGGCGTCCGCCGACGGACGTCGTCGATCACCCCGAGCACGCCGACCACCGGCGTCGGCAGGATCGCCGTCTCACCGGTCTGGTTGTAGAAGCTCACGTTGCCGCCCGTGACCGGCGTGCCGAGGGCGAGGCAGCCGTCGACGAGACCGCGGATCGCCTCGGTGAACTGCCACATCACCGACGGGTCCTCCGGCGATCCGAAGTTTAGGCAGTCGCTGATCGCCACCGGCTGAGCCCCCGCTACGGCCACGTTGCGGTAGGCCTCAACCAGCGCCAGCTGGGCACCGGCGTACGGGTCGAGGTAGGCAAACCGGCCGTTGCAGTCGGTGGCCAGGGCCACCCCCAGCTGGCTGTCCTCGTCGATTCGCAGCATGCCGGCATCCTCGGGCTGGGCCAGCACGGAGTTGCCGCGGACGTAGCGGTCGTACTGGTCGGTCACCCACGACTTGTCGCACAGGTTGGGTGAGCCCACCAGCCGGAGCAGTGTCTCGGCCAGCTCGTCACCGGTCCGCGGCCTGGCCAGCGCGTCCGGCACGTCGGCCTGAACCCGGTCCTGCCAGTCGGGCCGGTGGTACGGGCGGTCATAGACCGGACCCTCGTGGGCGACGGTCCGCGGCGGCACGTCGACCACGGTCTCGCCGTGCCAGTCGATCACCAGCCGGTCGCCCTCGGTCACCTCGCCGATCACGGTGGCCAGCACGTCCCACTTGCGGCAGATCTCCATGAACGCATCGACGTTGTGCGGCTCGACGACGGCCATCATCCGTTCCTGCGACTCGCTCATCAAGATCTCCTCCGGACTGAGCGTGGAGTCCCGCAACGGCACCAGGTCAAGATCAACGTGCATACCGCCGTCGCCGGCGCTGGCGAGCTCCGAGGTGGCGCAGGACAGCCCGGCACCGCCCAGGTCCTGGATGCCGCTGACCAGTCCTGCGGCGAAGATCTCCAACGTGCACTCGATCAGCAGCTTCTCCATGAACGGGTCGCCGACCTGGACGCTGGGGCGCTTGGCGGGCCCACTCCGAGTGCCGTCGTCGGCGACGTCGAAGGTCTCGCTGGCCAGCACCGAGACACCGCCGATCCCGTCGCCGCCGGTGGCGGCGCCGTAGAGGATCACCTTGTTGCCCCTGCCCGACGCGTACGCCAGGTGCAGGTCCTCATGTCGCAGTACGCCGACACAGAGGGCGTTGACCAACGGGTTGCCGGCGTAGGTCCGGTCGAAGACGACCTCCCCGCCGATGTTGGGCAGGCCCAGGCAGTTGCCGTAGCCGCCGACCCCGGCGACGACCCCCGGCAGGACCCGCAGGGTGTCCGGCGCGTCCAGCGGCCCGAACCGCAGCGGGTCCATCACGCCGATCGGCCGCGCCCCCATTGCCAGGATGTCCCGGACGATACCGCCGACACCGGTAGCCGCCCCCTGATAGGGCTCGACGTAGCTCGGGTGGTTGTGGGACTCGATCTTGAAGGTGACCGCGTAGCCCTGACCGACGTCGATCACGCCGGCGTTCTCGCCGATTCCGGCCAGCAGTTTGCCGATGGGCGTCTCTGCCGGCAGCTCGGAGAACTTGCGCAGATGGACCTTGGAGGACTTGTAGGAGCAGTGCTCCGACCACATCACCGAGTACATCGCCAGCTCGCAGGCGGTGGGACGCCGCTGCAGGATCTGCCGGATCCGGTCGTACTCGTCGGCCTTCAGCCCCAGCTCGGCCCAGGGCTGAGCGAGGTCGGCCGTGCTCTGTGCCTGTTCAACTGTGTCCGCCACGGGGCCAACGCTACCGTCTGGTGACGGTCGGCTCTGACGCCGATCGTCCCTCGGCCGCTCTCGGCAGGCGCACCGAACCGACCTCGGCGACCCGGTCCAGCCACAACGACAGGCAGGTCACGCTGAAGGCGGCGGTGAGGGTGAGCCAGACGCTGATCCCGCCGTCGTTGAGCAGGGTTCCGAGGATGGCGGTGCCCAGTGCGGCCACCGCCACCGGCCTGAGCCGGAGAACCTCGATCCGGGGCAGGGCATAGCGGAAGATGACCAGCCACAGCCCCACGCCGACGACGAGCGAACCGATGCCGAGCGGGCTGATGATGGTGTGCAGGGAGGCCACCGCCTTGCGGAACACCACGTCACCGGCGTCGCCGTCGATGATCCGCTGGACGAAGTCGCCCAGGTGACTGCGGGCGTCAGGCGGCCGATGCCAGTCCAGCAGCGAGATGACGCTGATGGCGACGACGGCGGCCAATCCGATGCCCAGCAGGCGCTGCCAGCCCGGATGCACCCCGGACACGACATAGGCCAGCCACAGCACGCCCGGCGTCAGAGCGATCACGCCACCGAAGTCGGTGCCCATGCCCGGCCAGCCCTCACAGATGATCACCACCAGGCCGACCAGCAGCACCGTCCCGCCGGCCAGCCGAGGCCGACCCGCCAGCCGCAGCCGGCTCGCCAGCGCGTACGCCAGGACCAGTCCGGCGGCCGCATACGCAGCGAACGTGACATTGCCGAAGCCATACCAGCGCAGCGCGAAGATGGGCCGGGAGTTGAGCATGCTGCCCGGTTGCATCACGGCTCCGAGGGCGGCGTCAGCGGTGAACGCAGCCATCGTCAGGGCGGCCGCGGCCACGGCCACCGGCACCCGCGCCAAGCGTGCGCCGAGCAGCGCGACGCTGGTCAGCATCAGCGCCAGCACGCCGATCAGCAGGCTCAGGAACAGCCCCGGCCTGGAGGCGTCCTGCCACGGTGCGGATCCGGTCAGCATCATCACCGCGGTTAGCACCGCCGCCAGCGCCCCGACCAGCCGGGCCGGCGCGTAACGACGCCGGATCAGGCAGATGATCATGGTGACGAAGAACAGCAGACCGCCGGCACCCAACGACAGATAGCCGATCGGCGCCTGGTCCGACAATGCCGCCAACGATCGCAGGTGTCGGTGCACCCGATCAGGTGACACGGTGCCCGACACCACGGCCAGAGGGGCCCCGTCGACCGCCTTCGCCGCCGCCCCGGGTGAGCCGCCGGTGCCGAAGTCGATCAACGTCCGGGTCAGGTCGTTGATCGTCACCACCCCTGGTCGCCGGGTGCTGGCCGAGGTCAACCAGCCGGGCAGGGTGGTGCCCACCCGATAGATCAGCTGCAGTCCCGGGTCGTTCGACCCGGTCGCTGGTCCGATGCCGGTCACGATCAGGGTGACCTCCGGGCGTCCGGCCAGCGCCCTGATCACCTCATCCGACGCCGGACCGGCGTCGACCAGGGTGATGGGGCAGCCGAGGGTGAACCCTCCGCCGGAGAAGGCCTCCACAGTGCGGTAGTCCGCGACAGTGCCCCCCGGCCGGGCCGCCGCCAGGGCCGCGCCGGGCCCGACTGCGGCGACGCAGCCACGCACCGACCGGGCCAGTGTGCCCAACCGGGCGTCACCGTTGCGGGCCCGGATGGCACCCTGTCGCATCGGCCAGTCCGTCACCAGGCCGCCGCTGACCTCCGGTTGGCACAGACCGCCGACGGCGGCCCGGCGGCCGGCTCCCAGGGTGGTCCAGCCCGCAGCCGCGCAGTCACCGACGTAGCGCGGCCGGACGGACACCGCACCGACCTGGACCCGATCCGCATGTGCCGCCAGGATCCGGGCGTCGGTCGGGTCGGGCTGGTAGCGCCCGGTGACGCCGACCACGACCACCCGATCGGTGTAGAGCTCCGACTCGGTCGCGTCGGGCAGCAGGCCGTGGATGCCCCGCAGCCCGGCGAACACGGTCAGCAGGCCGAGCAGGATCAGGGCCAGCCGGACTGGTCGCACCGCCATCGGTTCGGAGCGACTACGCCACTGCCGCGAGGAAGTCGAGCACGCTGGCGAAGAAGGGCAGGCCGTCCAGGCTGGGGCCGGTCAGCGGGTCCACGTTGTGCTCCGGATGCGGCATCAGCCCGACCACGTTGCCCCGTTCGTTGGTGACGCCGGCGATGTCGTTGAACGACCCGTTCGGGTTACCCTCCAGGTAGCGGAAGACCACCTGGCCCTCGCCCTCGAGCCGGTTCACCGTCTCCGCGTCGGCCACGAAACCGCCCTCGCCGTTCTTCAGCACGATGGTGATCTCCTGACCGAGCTCGAAGGCCGACGTCCAGGTGGTGTCCACCGACTCGACCCTGAGCCGCTGGTCCCTGCAGACGAACGTCCGGACGTCGTTGCGGATCAGGGCACCCGGAAGCAGCTTGGCCTCACAGAGGATCTGGAAGCCGTTGCAGATGCCCAGCACCGGCATCCCGGCCCCGGCGGCCCTGATCACCTCCGACATCACCGGGGCGAACCGGGAGATCGCCCCGCAGCGCAGGTAGTCACCGTAGGAGAAGCCGCCGGGCAGGATCACCGCTGCCACGTCATCCAGCGAGTCGCTGCCGTGCCAGAGCGGCACCGTCTCGGCGCCGCTCAGTCTGACCGCCCGCAGGGCGTCGTGGTCGTCGAGAGACCCGGGGAAGGTCACCACCCCGATCCGCGGACCCATCAGGCTCCCTGCTCCGCAGGAGGCGAAGCGCTCGCCGGCGCATCCTCCACCCGTACGGTGAAGTACTCGATCACCGTGTTGGCCAGCAGCATCTCGGCCGCCCGATGCACCTCGGCGAGCCGCGCATCGTCGAGCTCGCCGTCGATCTCCAGCTCGAACCGCTTCCCCTGCCGGACGGACATGCCGTCGAACCCCAACCGGCCCAGGGCGCCGGTCACGGCTTTGCCCTGCGGGTCCAGGATCTCGGGTTTGGGCATCACGTCGACGACTACACGGGCCATGCCCGAATGGTATCGGCCCGGGACCGCACCGCCTTTTCCGGACTCACCCCTTGAGCCGAGGTCCGCTCGCTGGGCAGGATCAGCCGGCGAAGGTCAGCCCGGTCAGCCGCTCGTAGGCCTCGACATACCTGGACCGGGTGGCGGAGACGATCTCGTCGGGGAGCGGTGGCGGCGGCTCACCGCTGGTCCGGTCCCAGCCGGACTCGCGCAGCAGCCAGTTGCGGACAAACTGCTTGTCGTAGGACTCGAGGGCGCCACCGGGCCGCCAGCTCGACGCCTCCCAGAACCGCGACGAGTCGGGGGTGAGCACCTCGTCGGCGACGATGATGTCGCCGTCGGGGCGGACGCCGAACTCGAACTTCGTGTCGGCCAGGATGATGCCGCGTTCTCGGGCGATCTGCTCGGCCGCGTTGTACATCGCCAGCGTGAGCTCCTGGATCCGGTCCGCCGTCGGCTCCCCCACCATCTCGGCTGCCCGCTGATAGCTGATGTTCTCGTCGTGATCGCCGAGCGCCGCCTTGGTGGCGGGGGTGAAGATCGGCTCCGGCAGCCGGGAACCGTCGACCAATCCCGCCGGCAGCGCGACCCCGCAGACGGTCCCACTCTGCTGGTACTCCAGCCAGCCGGAGCCGGTCAGGTAACCCCGGGCAACACACTCCACCGGGATCATCTGCAGCCGCTCGCAGACCACCGCGCGTCCGCTGACGGCGGCGGGCACCTCGGTGGAGAGGACATGGTTGTCCACCACATCGGCCAGCTGGTCGAACCACCACAGCGACATCTGGGTGAGGATCTTTCCCTTGTCCGGGATCGGTGTCGGCAGCACGTAGTCGAAGGCGGAGATGTTGTCGGTCGCCACCATCAGCAACCGGTCATCGCCCAGCGCGTACAGCTCGCGCACCTTACCTGTGTGCACCAGCGGCAGGTCGAGCTCGGTCGCGTACGTGGTCTTCAGCACATCCGCATTCTAGGGTCCGCCCCCGACACGTCCCTGAAGCCGCCCTGACCGACCCAGCAATCCTCTGTCGGACGGACTTCCGGTGCGTCACAGTGGAGGCACCACACCACACCAGTCCAGAAAGGACGCACAGAAATGGCCACACTGTCCCGCCCCAGGAACGACCGGATGATTGCGGGCGTCTGCTCCGGGATCGCTCGCCGTTTCGGCTTGAACCCCAACCTCGTCCGACTCGCCTTCGTGCTCAGCATGCTGCTGCCGGGCCCGCAGATCCTGCTCTACATCGCCGGCTGGCTGCTGATCCCTGAGGAGTCCTGACCGGGACTCACTGTCGGGAGTAGAGCGTCCTGACGATGTCCTCGATGGCCGGCTCCTCCAGTGTCAGGTCCCTGACCTCGACCTGGGAGGAGACGGCCGCCAACACCCGGGCGGCGGTGTTCTCCTCGGGTGAGAAGGACAGTCGCTGGCGCACCCCGTTCAGCTCGCTGCCGATGTGTTCGGCCCCCTCGATCTGGAGCGGCGGGTGCTCCGCGAGCAGGTCGACGACCAGCACCCGCTGCATCGCCACCCGCTGAGCCAGCCCCGGCAGGGTGCCGTCGTAGACCAGCCGGCCCTGGTCCACCACCAGCACCCGGTCGCACAACCGCTCGATGTCGCTCATGTCGTGCGTGGTCAGCAGCAGGGTGGTGCCCTCCGATCGGCGTTCGGCTACCAGGAACTGCCGCAGCCGCTCCTTGCTGATCATGTCCAGGCCGATGGTCGGCTCGTCCAGGACCAGCAGCTTCGGCCGGTGCACGAGCGCGGCCGCAACCTCACCGCGCATCCGCTCGCCCAGTGACAGCTGTCTGACCGGAGTGTCCAGGAACGGTGCCAGGTCCAGCCCTTCCACCAGCTGGTCGATCCGGGTGCCGGCGACGCCCGGCGGTATCCGGTGGATCGCAGCAAGGACGCGGAACGACTCCCCCAGTGGCAGGTCCCACCACAGCTGGCTGCGTTGGCCGAACACCACACCGATGTGCCTGGCCAGCGCGCGCCGCTCAGGAACAGGGTCGAAGCCGCAGGTGCGGACCGAGCCACCGCTCGGCACCAGGATCCCGGTCAGCATCTTGATCGTCGTCGACTTGCCGGCACCGTTGGCACCGATGTAGCCGCAGGCCTCCCCGGCAGCGACGGCGGCCGTGATCCCATCCACCGCGTGCACGACCCGCTTGGTCCGGCGGAGCCGGCCGGCCCTGGCCCGGACGACGAAGTTCCGCCGCACCTCGTTCAGCTCGATGATCGGCGCCATGGTCATCCTCCCGCTCCGGTGTACTTCCGAATCCCCAATCGCCAGGCCAGGCCGGCCAGCGTCCAGATCGACACCGCGAACACCGGTGCGAACCAGCCCAGCCAGGCCGGCAGCCAGGGCGGCCCCGGCAGTCCCATGATCAACAATGCTGGCACGTAACCGGTGATGGTGGCCGGCACGACGAAGGTGAACAGTACCCGGATGGGGAGCATCAGCACGCTGCCCGGCAGCTGACCGGCGTAGGCACCGCCATAGACGAAGGCGTTGGTGAACTCGGTGCCGTCGATGATCCAGAACTGGATACCGCCTGCGAGCACGAACAGTGCGCCGTAGATGGCCGCACCGACGACCGGTGTGGCGAGCAGCAGAGAGGTGGTGGCGGCTGTCAGGTCGAGGTCCATCCGCACCAGGACGATGATCAGCACCAGCAGAGCGAACACCGCGCGGCCGGCTCGGCGGAGCTGGAAGTCGGCCGTGATCATCTGGGCCAGCAGCGGCAGCGGGCGGACCAGGAAGGCCTCCAGCGTCCCTTCGCGCAGGTAGCGCGGGATGGAGTCCACCTGGCCGAAGACGAGGTCGGCCAGCGCGAAGCCCAGGTTGGCCAGCCCGAACACGAGCGCGGCCTGGAGGAAGGTCAGGCCGCCCAGGGTGGGCGCGTTGTGCAGCAGGATGTAGATCTCGGTGAACTCGAGCAGCCCGAGGAAGAAGGAGTTGACCAGGTTGACGAAGAAGCTGGACCGGTAGGTCAGCTGGCTGCGAATCCGGGAACCGATCAGGGTGAGATACGTCCGCCGACCCGAGAGCCGGGCGTACGGTTCAGCCACCTTGCACCACCAGGCGCTTGGCAGCCCGCCACAGCATCAGCCGGGTCAGGACGACCAGCAGCACGAGCCAGAGCAGCTGGACGCCGAGCACAGGGAACGCCTCGACGCCGGACGCCCGCCCGGAGAGGACATCGATCGGCGCCTGGAACATGGACGGGAAGGGCGAGGCGTAGGCCGCCTGCCGCAGCCAGTCCGGGAAGATGTGCACCGGGACGTAGAAGCCGCTGAGGAGCCCCAGCACCAGTACGTAGGCGTTCAGGTAGCCCTGAATGTCGAGGGTCCAGAAGGAGATCAGGTTCATCCCGTAGCGGCACAGGAAGCTGATCGAGATGCCGAGCACCAGGCTGACCAGGCCCAGTGGATAGGCGGTCCAGGACGGCGGCAGCGCGATCCCGATGATCAGCGCACCCAGCAGCAGTGGAGGAAGGCCGCGGGTGGGCAGGGCGAAGGCCGCGCGGCCAAGATCCCTGGCCCAGTAGGAGAGTTGGAGGTCGACCGGTCGCGCCAGGTCGATGGCGATCTGTCCGGTCCGAACCCGGTCCGACACCTCGGTCCAGCCGTACATGGCGACCGGCGCGAGCAGCGCCTGGCCCAACCAGACGTAGGTGGAGGCCTGCTGGGGGTCGTAGCCGTTGATCGAGCCACCGGCGGCGGCGATGGCCGCGAACAGCACCCCCGCCCGGATGAAGCCGAAGATGGTGTTGGTGAAGATGCCGGCGGCGATCGCCAGCCGATAGGTGCTGTGCCGCCTGAACTCGGCCCGGGCGAGTTCAAGGTAGCGATGCACAGTCGCAGAACTTAGGACCGCCCGGACCCGAGGTCAACGAGAGGGGCGAGTCGGCGGCCCGCCCGGGCGTGTCGCGCCCCTCAGAGCACCTGTCCCGGCTGGTAGGCCGCGGCCTCCGGATGCTGTTCGGCGATGGCAGCGACCTCGGCGGCGATGGTCGCGACCTGGCTGGTGGCGGTGCCGGCGAGCTCCAGCGGGGTCGTGACCAGGTCGGCGAGCTCCTGCCTGCTGAGCCCGAGCCGCTGGTCGGCGGCGAGCCGATCCATCAGGTCGTTGTCGCCGCGGCCGGTCTCGCGCATCTCCAGGGCGACCCTGACGGCGTGCTCCTTGATCGCCTCGTGGGCCTGTTCGCGCCCGACGCCCTTGCGCACGGCGGCCATCAGCACCTTCGTGGTGGTGAGGAACGGCAGGTAGCGCTGCAACTCGGCGTTGACCACCGCCGGAAAGGCGCCGAAGTCCTCCAGCACGGAGAGGAACGTCTCGAACAGCCCGTCGAGGGCGAAGAAGGCGTCGGGCAGCGCCACCCGGCGGACCACCGAGCAGGACACGTCACCCTCGTTCCACTGGTCACCGGCCAGCTCGCCCACCATCGAGACATAGCCACGGACCACCACGGCGAGGCCGTTGACCCGCTCGCAGGACCGCGTGTTCATCTTGTGCGGCATCGCACTCGAGCCGACCTGGCCCGGGCGGAAGCCCTCGGTGACCAGCTCGTGCCCGGCCATCAGCCTGATGCTGGTGGCGACGTTGGAGGGCGCTGCGGACACCTGGGCCAGCGCGGTCACCACGTCGTAGTCCAGCGACCGTGGGTAGACCTGTCCGGTGCTCGTGAACACCTGGGCGAAGCCGAGATGCTCGGCCACCCGCCGTTCGAGGTCGGCGAGCCGTTCCTGGTCGCCGCCGACCAGGTCGAGCATGTCCTGGCTGGTGCCGACCGGACCCTTGATGCCGCGCAGCGGATAGCGCTCGATCAGCTCCGACAGCCGCGCGTAGGAGACCAGCAGCTCGTCGGCGGCGGTCGCGAACCGCTTGCCCAGGGTGGTTATCTGGGCGGCGACGTTGTGTGACCGACCCGCCATCGCCAGCTCGGCGTGCTCGGTCGCCAGTCCGGCGAGCCGGACCAGGGCGCTGACCACCCGGTCGCGGATGATCTTGAGCGCGGACAGGATCTGCAGCTGCTCGACGTTCTCAGTCAGGTCCCGGCTGGTCATCCCCTTGTGCACGTGCTCATGTCCGGCCAGCGCGTTGAACTCCTCGATCCGGGCCTTCACGTCGTGCCGGGTGACCTTCTCGCGCTCGGCGATGCTGCCCAGGTCGACCTTGTCGATCACCGCCTGGTAGGACCTGATCACCGCATCGGGGTCGTCACCGCCGAAGTCCACGCCGAGGTCGCGTTGAGCTGCCAGCACCGCGATCCAGAGCTGTCGTTCGTTGATGATCTTGTTCTGCGGCGACCACAGCGTCCGCATCTGGGCCGAGGCGTAGCGGTTGGCGAGGACGTTGGGAACGGCAGCTGTGCTCATGTGATCGTCTCTATTCGGGTACGGACGCCGACGTCGCGGCGGCCTCGGCGATGTCACTGCGGTAGAAGGAGCCCGGCAACGAGATGCGGCTGATCCGGTCATAGGCCGCGCGCCGCGCGGAGTCGAGCGCGTCGCCGGCCCCGACCACTGCGAGCACCCGGCCGCCGGAGCTGATGAGGTGTCCCTCGTCGTCCACCGCGGTGCCCGCCTGGATGACCTGGGCGCCGTCGCTGAGCTGGCCGTCGGCGCCGGTGATCCTGCCACCGACGACCGGCTGCTGGGGGTAGCCTTCCGCGCCCAGGACTACGGCTACCGCTGCCCCCGGCCGCCAGCGCAGCGGCGGCTGGTCGGCCAAGGTCCCGGTCGCAGCCGCATACAGCACCTCGCCGAGCGGTGACTCCAGCACAGCCAGCAGGGCCTGTGTCTCCGGGTCGCCGAACCGGGCGTTGAACTCGATCACCCGGACACCCCGGGAGGTGAGCGCCAGGCCGGCGTACAGCAGCCCGACAAAGGGGGTGCCCCGCCGGGCCATCTCGTCAACGGTCGGCTGCAGCACGGTGGCGAGCACGTCCTCGACCAGGTCGCGCGGCGCCCACGGCAGCGGCGTGTAGGCGCCCATACCGCCCGTGTTCGGACCGGTGTCGCCGTCCCCGACCCGCTTGAAGTCCTGCGCCGGCTGCATCGGCAGCACGGTGCTGCCGTCGGTGATGGCGAACAGGCTCACCTCAGGTCCGTCCAGGTACTCCTCGACCACCACCTGCGGGCAGCCGGCCGCATGCCCGAGGGCGGCCTGCCGGTCCTCGGTCACCAACACACCCTTGCCGGCGGCCAGTCCGTCGTCCTTGACCACGTAGGGCGGACCGAACTCGTCCAGGGCAGCGGTGGTCTCGGCCACCGTGCGGCAGGTGCGTGACGCTCCGGTCGGCACCCCGGCGGCCGCCATCACCTCCTTGGCGAATGACTTGCTGCCCTCGATCCGGGCGGCCTCGGCAGTCGGGCCGAAACAGGCGATGCCCGCCTCCCGGACCGCGTCGGCGACCCCGGCCACCAGCGGCGCCTCCGGACCGATGACCACCAGGTCGGCGGCCAGGGAGGTCGCCAACCGCGCCACCTGGGGCCCGTCGAGCGGGTCGACCGGATGGTTGGTGGCGATCGAGGCGGTGCCGGGGTTGCCTGGTGCCACGTGCACCTCGGCCACGCCGGGGTCACGACTCAGCGCCAGCACCAGCGCGTGCTCCCGCCCGCCCGACCCGACTACCAGGACCCGCCTGCCCGCGATCTCTCTTCCCGCCACGCCCAGAGCCTAGCGAGAGCGGTACGCCGACTCTTTCCGGTTTCAGGGTTGACACGTGTGAGGCCGATGTTGCATGCTTCCTAACACGTGTTAGGCGATCTGACACTTCGCAGTACAGAGATTCGTACTCACAGAGGAGTAGCCGCATGGCAGACATCTCTCGCCGAGCCCTGTTGGGCCTGCTCGGTGCCGGCGCCCTCGGCGTCGCGGCGTCCGGAAAGAGGCTGACGGCACGCGACATCCCCGGCCGCAACACCGACGCGCTCAACATCGCCATCCTCGGCACCGCCCAGGACGCCGAGGCGCGGCAGAACCTGGTGCGGGCCTTCAACGCCAGGCACCCGGACATCCCGGTCCGGGTCCAGGCGATCCAGGGCGCCGATTGGAGCAACTTCTTCGCCAAGATCCTCACTCTGGTCGCGGCAGGCACACCCCCGGACGTCTGCGTCGTCGCGACCGAGGGAGCCCAGCTGTTCGCCGACCGGCTGGCCCATCCGCTCGACGAGTTCGTCCGACGGGACAAGGCGGAGATCCAGGACTACTTCGACGACGTGCACCCGTCGTTGCTCGAGGCGTTCATGTACCAGGGCAGCCTGTACCAGCTCCCGATGGACTTCAACGCCGCAAACGTCTACTACAACACGGCTGCGCTGAACCGCGCCGGGCTGGAGCGGCCGAAGACCGACTGGACGCAGCACGACTTCGTCGACTACGCCCGGGCGATGCGCAAGGGCGCCACGGGCGACTTCCGTTCGTTCTTCTGGACCAACCGGCTCTGGGGCGGCGTGGTGCCGTGGCTCTACATCAACGACACCAGTTTCCTGGCCGAGTCGAAGGCCACCGGCGGCGACTGGTTCTGGCAGACGTTCTATGCCAAGGATCCGAGCTCGGCCAGCCGCAGCGGCGGCTATCAGTGGCTGGAGCCCAACGCCGAGGATCCCAAGGTGGCCGAGACGTTCGAGTACCTGCGGGCGCTGGTCGCCGAGGGGCTCGCATCCAGCCCGGCGCAGGGTGGCGGCAACGAGCTGGTGGCGCGGTTCGCGCAGGGCAAGATCGGCATGACCCCGGCCGGCGGCTTCTGGGTGCAGGGGCTCAACGAGGGCGGGATGGCCGAGGACGACTTCGACGTCTCGTTCTTCCCGAGGTGGCGCAGCCAGCGACACCAGTTCGGCGCCGCCGGCTACACCATCATGCGCACGTCCGAGCGCAAGGACGAGGCCTGGGAGTGGATCAAGTTCTGCGCCTCCAAGGAGGCGATGGCGCTGGCCATGCCGGACCCGAACACCACCCCGACGCGCCGCTCGATGGTCAACGAGGCCTTCTACTCCGGCAAGGGGCCGAAGCACTGGCAGGTCTTCTACGACACGCTGGACCGCTTCCCCACCACCGGTCCCATCCCCGCGCCGCCGCAGCAGGCAGCTGTCGAGACGGCCCTGATCAAGAACGTGCTCGGTGCCATCACCGGGCCGGCAGCAGGGGTTCCGCGCGCACTCGGAACCATGCAGCGAGACCTCGACATCGCCCTGAGGAGGAAGTCATGACCGTCACCGCCCCCACCCGGCCACAGCTCGAGCCGACCGCGGCGCCGCACGCCGTCACCGGTCGACGCGCCACCAGGGCCAGGAAACTGATGGCCGGCGCCTTCCTGGCACCGACGGTGATCGGCATCACGTTGTTCACCCTGGTCCCGATCGTCGCCTCGATCCTGCTGGCGTTCTTCCGTTGGGACATCATCTCGTCACCGAAGTTCGTCGGCGTCGACAACTTCGTGGAGATGGGCACCGACCCGACGGTGCGGGTCGCCTTCCTCAACACCATCGGCTTCGTCATCGTCGCCGTCACCCTGCAGCTTGCCGTGGCGCTGGGACTGGCCGTCTTCGTCCAGTCGAAGATGCCCAGCTGGCTGCGCACCTTCTTCCGGTCCGCACTGTTCTTCCCCTTGATCCTCTCGGCAGCCTCGGTCTCGCTGGTGATGGCCTACCTGTTCAACCAGGACTTCGGTCTGGTGAACGCGGCGCTCGCCCTGATCGGGCTGCCCGCCGTGCCGTGGCTGACCTCTCCCGGCGGCGCCATGGTGGTGGTGATCCTGGTCTACGTCTGGCAGAACTTCGGCTTCTCCTTCCTGCTGTTCGTCGGTGGCCTCGCCTCGATCCCCAAGGACGTCTATGAGGCGTCCTCCATCGACGGCGTCACCGGCTGGCGGCAGTTCCGCAACATCACCCTGCCCCTGGTCAGCCCCACCCTGCTGGTCGCCTCGGTGATGGCGATCATCAGCGCGCTGCAGATCTTCGACCAGCCGTACGTGCTGACCCGTGGCGGCCCCGGCGACTCCACCCGGACCGCAGTCATGGTGATCTTCGAGTCAGCCTTCCAGCAGCTGCAGTTCGGTCGGGCCTCCGCCATCGGCATCGTGCTCACGCTGTTGATCATGGGCGTCACCGCGCTCCAGTTCCGCCTCAGCCGCCGCTTCGTCTTCTACCAGTGAGGGCATCATGAACACCACGACACTGCAGTCGCCCGCCACCACCACCCCGTCCAGCCGGCCACCCATCGGCAGCAGCCGACGACGCGGCGTCCCCAGCCCGTCGATCATCGGCAAGATCGTGGTGCTGGCCGTCGCCACCTTCCTCACCCTCGGCCCGGTGATCTGGACGCTCTGGACCTCGCTGACCCCGCAGGTGGCCGGCACGGATCGGACCGACTTCGGCCTGAGCGCCTACCTGGACGTCTTCAACCAGGTCGACATGGCTCTGCTGGTCTGGAACAGCGCCCTGGTCACCGGACTGTGCGCCTTCGGTCAGATGTTCACCGCGGCGCTGGCCGGCTACACCTTCGCCAAGATCGACTTCCGAGGCAGCCGGGCGCTGTTCGCCATCGTGCTGGCGACGATGATGGTGCCGATGCAGGTGACGATCGTTCCGGTCTTCATGCTGATCCGGGGGATGGGGCTCTCCGACACCCTGCTGGCCCTGATCCTGCCCGCCATCCCGACCGCGTTCGGCACCTTCCTGATGCGACAGTACTTCCTTGGCCTGCCGGCCGAGCTCGCCGAGGCCGCCGCCATCGATGGCGCCAGCCCGTTCCGCACCTTCGTGTCGGTGTACGCACCGCTGGCCATGCCCGGCCTGGCGATCGTCGGGATCCTCGCCTTCAACTACCACTGGAACGAGTTCTTCCGCCCGCTGATCATGACCATCAGCGAGCAGAACTTCACCCTTCCATTGGGGCTGGTATCGCTGCAGGGCAACCTCGGTACCGGTAGCGTCTCCACTGTGTTGGCCGGCGTCGTGCTGTCGATGATCCCGGCCCTGATCGTCTTCGTCTTCGGGCAGCGACCGCTGCGTGAGGGCCTCACCGCAGGAACGAGCAAATGACCCGAACCGATCCCTCCTTCCCCGCCCTGCACGGCCGTCCGGACCGCGGTTGGCTGAACGACCCGAACGGACTCGCCTACGTGGACGGGACGTACCACGTCTTCTTCCAGTACAACCCGGACTCCCCTACCCACGCCGCCATCAAGTGGGGCCACATCTCGTCGACGGACCTGACGCATTGGCGGCAGGAGCCGATCGCCCTGGTCGATCGACCGGGCGAGCTCGACCAGTACGGCTGCTGGACCGGTTGCGTCACCGACGACCGCGGTGTCCCCACCGCCGTCTACAGCGCGGTCGCCGATAGCAGCGGTCGGTCCGAGGTCCTGCTGGCGCGCAGTGACCGGACCCTGCAGCGCTGGCACCAGGGCACCGAGTCGGTGATGGGAATGCCGGAGGACAGCGCGGTCACCGACGTCCGAGACCCGTTCCTCTTCGAGTTCCAAGGTCACCGGTACGCGATCCAGGGCGCCGGGCACAAGGAGGGTCAACCGCAGATCCTGCTCTACCGCTGCGACGACCTGACCCGGTGGACCCCGCTCGGCGCGCTGCTGACCAGCGACGACCCGGTGGCGGCGAAGTTCGCACCGGCCAACATCTGGGAGTGCCCCAACCTGGTCCCCCTCGACGACCGCTGGGTGCTGGTCACCTCACTCTGGCTGTGGATCGACGGCCAGCACCGGCTCGACGGCGTCAGGTATCTGCTCGGCGACCTGGAGAGCCACGGTGACGGGCTGCGGTTCGTGCCCAGCACCGGAGGCGTGCTGGACGCCGGGCCGACCTTCTATGCCCCCCAGCTGCTGGTCCAGTCCGGGCGCACCCTGCTGTGGGGGTGGTCGTGGGAGGACGGACGCACTCCCGAGCAAGTGGCGGCGGCCGGCTGGGCCGGGGTCCTGACCTACCCGAGGGAGCTGTTCCTGGTCGATGACACGGTCGCCTCCCGGCCAGCACCCGAGCTCGAAGGGCTCCGTCGGGAGCAGCTGCCGGTAGATCAGAGCTTCGCGGAACGCTCCTTCGAGGTGGTGTCCTCCGGCCCCGCCTCGGTCGTGTTGCTGACTGCGGAGGGTGAGCAGCTGGTGGCCGCACTCCCCCGCGGCGGTCGGGTGTTCGTCGACGGCAGCCTGGTCGAGGCGTTCCCGACCGGCGGCCTGCCGGCGACCTCGCGTACCTATCCGGACACCACGTCCTTCTGGCAGGTGCGGGCCGATATCGGCGGCGACGTGACCGTGTGGCGGCTCGGCACGGACTGACCCCCGCGTCCTCGCTAGCATGGGACCCGACATGAAGAACTCGCTGCTGAGCCTGCTGCTGGCCGTTGGTGCGATCTCGTTGAGCCTGAGCGGCCTCCAGTCGCCGGCCCGCGAGGCGGCGCCGCAGAGCGTGGTGCTGGCGGAGTCGACGAGCCCGGCCCAGCGCGCCATCACCGCAGGCGCGGATGCCTGGCGGGCCGCCTATCCGCTGATCTCAAGCATCTTCGTCGACGCGGCCACCGGCGAGATCGTGCTCAATGTCCGAGGTTCGGAGGCGGAGGCGCGAGCCGCAGCCGCCGGCGTTCGGCAGCTGGCCGCGGACACCACGTTGCGGTTCCGCGCGGTTGCGGTCGGCCAGGTGAAGCAGGCCTCCGCCCCTCACTGCCTGTGTCAGGACATCGACTCCGAGGGCAAGCTCAGCCGTTGACCCGGGAACGTCGCGGCGCTGCCACCGAGTCGCGCAGCACCGGCGGGCAGGGCAGCTTGAGGGTCACCGGCGCCGGGCGGGCTCCTCCACTCAGCTGGCTCAGCAGCATCCGCATCGACTCCTCGCCGATCTGGCGGTGCGGCAGGGCGATCGTGGTCAGCCGCGGTGCCATGCAGGGGGCGACGTTCTCGTCGTCGTCATAGCCCACCACCGACAGGTCCTCCGGTACCGCGAGCCCGAGCCGGCCGGCCGCCAGCACCACCCCGACCGCGGCTCGGTCGTTGGCGCAGAGCACGCCGGTCGGGCGCCGTGGCCCGCTCAGCACCTGGATGGCGGCCTGGTAGCCCTTGTCGATCTCCCAGCCGCTGATGATCGGCTCGGCCACCGGAAGGCCGGCCTCGGACAGCACCTGACGGTATCCCTCGATCCGGTGATGGGTTGCCTCGACGTCGGTGGTGCCGGCCAGCATGACGATGTCGGTATGGCCGGCATCGACCAGGATCTGGGCCGCCGCCCGGCCGCCGGCCAGCTCGTCGGCCGTCACGGCCGCGATCGAGCTCGCCGGGTCGAAGCAGTTCGCCAGCATCGCCGGCACCGACCGCAGCAGCTCAGGTGGGGTGTACGGCCGAAGCCCCATCGCGGCGTACAGGTAGCCGTCCACCTGGCGGTCGCGCAGGGTGATGAACGCCTCCCGCTCCCGGTCGGTGTCGTAGTGGGTGTCGACCACCAGCAGCAGGTAGCCGGCCTGGCGCGCCTGCTCGGCGGCACCCTGCAGCAGACCGCCGCCGAAAGCCGTGGTCGCGATGGCATCGGTGACGACACCGATCGTGCTGGTCCGTCGGTTGCGCAGGCTGAGCGCCACCGAGTTGGGCGTGTAGTTCAGCTTCTTGGCCGCAGCCAGGATCGCCAGCTGCTTGTCCGCGGCGATGTTGCCGTCTCCGCGTCCGTTGAGGACCAACGACACCGCACTGCGCGACACTCCCGCCAGCGTCGCGACGTCCTGCGACGTTGCCTTGCGCACCATGCGGACACTCTAACCTAACGCGAGTGAGGTCGCCCTCCGGGGATCGCCGGGCTCCGGTCAGAGCAGGTCGTGAAGAGTGATCGACTGCTCGCGGCTCGGACCAACGCCGATGCCCGAGATGCGGGCACCGCACAGCTCCTCCAGTCGCCTGACGTAGGCCTGGGTCGCCTTGGGCAGGTCAGCGAAGTCGCGGCACCCCGAGATGTCCTCGGTCCACCCGTCCAGCTCCTCGTAGATCGGGACGGCATGGTGGAAGTCGGACTGTGACATCGGCATCCGGTCATGTCTGGTCCCGTTCACGTCGTAGCCGACGCAGACTGGGATCTTCTCCCACCCGGTCAGAATGTCCAGCTTGGTCAGGAACAGGTCGGTGAAGGCGTTGGCTGCGGTGGCCGACTCGACGACCAGAGCGTCGAACCAGCCACAGCGGCGCTTGCGCCCGGTGGTGGTGCCGAACTCGGCGCCGACCTGGCGCAGCCGCTCACCGTTCTCGTCGTTCAGCTCCGTCGGCATCGGCCCCTCCCCTACGCGGGTGGTGTAGGCCTTGACGATCCCGACCGTACGGTCGATCCGGGTCGGCCCGACCCCGGTGCCGACACAGGCCCCGGCCGCGATCGGGTTGGACGAGGTGACATAGGGATAGGTGCCATGATCAACATCAAGATGGTGCGCCTGGGCCCCCTCGAACAGCACCACCTTGCCACGGTCGAGGGCATCGTTCAGGACCCGGCTGACGTCGGTGACGTGCGGCTTGATCCGGTCCGCGTGCGACAGCAGGTGTTCGGTCACCTGCACCGGGTCGAGGGCGCGACGGTTGTAGACCTTGACCAGCAGATGGTTCTTCTGCTCCAGCGAGGCCTCCACCTTCTGGCGCAGGATCGACTCGTCGAAGAGGTCCTGGATCCGGATGCCGATCCGGTTGACCTTGTCGGCATAGGCCGGGCCGACACCGCGTCCGGTGGTGCCGATCTTGGCCTTGCCGAGAAAGCGCTCGGTGACCTTGTCGATGGTCTGGTGGAAGGAGGCGATGATGTGCGCGTTGGCCGACACCAGCAGGTGTGAGGCGTCCACACCTCGGGCAGCGAGCCCCTCGATCTCCTGGAACAACACGTCCAGGTCGACGACGACGCCGTTGCCGATCACCGGAACGGTGTTGCGGTTCAGGATCCCCGAGGGAAGCAGGTGCAGGGCATAGCGTTCGCCGTTGACGACGATGGTGTGACCCGCGTTGTTGCCGCCGGAGTAGCGGACACAGAAGTCAACCCGGTCGCCGAGTTGATCGGTGGCCTTGCCCTTTCCTTCGTCGCCCCACTGTGAACCCACTATCACAATGCCCGGCATGTGATCGCCGCCTCTGCTCAAAGAGTGAAGTCCCCAGGCACTCGCCGCGGGGACTCTTGCGGCGTCACTCTACCGGGTTTCAGTGCTGCGTGCCCGATCCCGTCAGTTCGGCGTACGCGGTCTCGGAGGAGTCCCGCAGGAACTGTGCACACCGTTGCTGTTCGACGGTGTCACCGATCCGCTCGGCTGCGCGGGTGAGTGCCCACAGCGCCCGGAGGAAACCGCGGTTCGGCTCGTGCTCCCACGGGACGGGCCCGGCACCCTTCCAGCCGGCCCGGCGCAGCGCATCCAGCCCGCGGTGGTAGCCGGTCCGGGCGTACGCATAGGCGGCGACATTGCCGGCCGGGGTGTCAGGTTCCAGTGATTCCTCGGCCAGCATGGCCCAGCACAGGCAGGAGGTCGGGTGCGCCGAGACGATCTCGAGGAACCGTTCCCGGCCACCCTGGGCCAGCTCGGCGGCCGCCGGGTCCACCGGCAGCTGGGTCGGTGCAGGTCCGGCGCCGCCGGCAAGAAGGTTCTGGTGCACGTGAGGCTCGGTCATCTCCCCATCCTGCCCCATCGTGCGGTGCGCTGAACCAGCGGGAGGCGCGGCGCAGTGGAGGCGCTGAGGGTCAGACCCAGTCGATCCGCTTGAACAGCGCGTAGAGCGCCAGCGAGCCGGCGACCATGATCACCAGGTAGAGCCAGAACCCCTCCTCGGTGCCGTCCAGCGGGAACAGGACGTTCATCCCGACGAAGCCGGTCACCAGGGTCGGGACCGCGATGATCGCGGCCCAGCCGCTGAGCTTCTTCATCACCTGGTTCATCCGCAGGTCCGCGAGGGCCAGACTAGTGTCGAACACCGACGAGAGGGCCTCCCGCAGCGAGTCGGCGGCGCTGGCCACCCGGGTATGGCGCTCCTTCAGGACCGCCCACTGCCGAGAGATCCTGCCGGCCCGATCGGCGAAGCTGTCGGACACCTCGGTGACCACCGAGCGCATCGGTTCGGTGAGCCGGCGCAGCTGGGACAGCATCGAGCGCAACCGGAAGGCCCAGAGCTGCTCGTTCTTGGTCAGCGGACGTTCCTCGAACAGCGCATCGGCCAGCCGGTCGCTGGCCTCCTCGAGCCACCCGACCGCCTCCTCGTAGGAGATCACCACGCCGGTCAGCAGCACCTGCAACGCCCGTTCGACCCCGTCGGCGGAGATCTCGTCCGCGCGCGCCGCCAACCGGGCAGCGGGGTTGAAGGCTCCCGCTGCAGGGTCGGCGAGACACACGATGGCCCGCTCCGAGAGCACCATGGAGATCGGCTGCGTGATCAACTCGGCCGCGGTCGCGTCGAACGAGACCGCGCTGGTGACCAGCAACCGGTTCTGGGCCAGCTGCTCGAACTTGGTCCTCCGGTCGTCGGCGGTGAGATCGTCGATCGCGGCATCGTCGAGATCCAGCGCCCGGGCCAGGTCGTGCAGGTGACCGCCGGCCTCGCGTGGCAGGACCCACCAGGCGGCGGCGTCCTTGTCGTGCTGCAGGACGTCGGCAAGATCATCGCCGTACAGGTTGTCGGCGATGATCTTGCCCCTGGACCACACCCGACTGGTGGGAGTGGGCCGCGTCCTGTCCTGCTGGTTCACCGACTGCGACGCTGGCTCAGGCCAGCAGCGAGGTGCCGGTGCTGCGCAGGTCCTCGCAGGCGGTGACGACGCGGGCCGCCATACCGGCCTCTGCCAGCTTGCCCCAGGCACGGGGGTCGTAGGCCTTCTTGTTGCCGACCTCGCCGTCGACCTTCAGCACACCGTCGTAGTTGGTGAACATGTGACCGGCCGCCGGGCGGGTGAACGCATACTGGGTGTCGGTGTCGATGTTCATCTTGACGACGCCGTAGTCGAGGGAGGCCCGAATCTCCTCCAGGGTCGAGCCGGAGCCACCGTGGAAGACAAGGTCGAACGGGTTCTGCTTGCCGATCTCGGCACCGACGGCGTCCTGGATCTCCTTCAGCACCTCGGGACGCAGCTTCACCGCGCCGGGCTTGTAGACGCCGTGGACGTTGCCGAAGGTGAGCGCGGTGATGTAGCGACCCTTCTCGCCGGTACCGAGCACCTCAACAGTGCGGAGCCCGTCGGCGACGGTGGTGTACAGCTTCTCGTTGATCTCGTGACTGACGCCGTCCTCCTCGCCACCGACCACGCCGACCTCGATCTCGAGGATGATCCTGGCCTTCGAGGTCAGGCCCAGCAACTCCTCCGCGATGGAGAGGTTCTCCTCGACGGGAACCGCGGAGCCGTCCCACATGTGCGACTGGAACAGCGGGTTCTCACCGCGCGCGACCCGCTCGGCGGAGATCTGCAGCAGCGGCCGGACGAAGCCGTCCAGCTTGTTCTTGGGGCAGTGGTCGGTGTGCAGGGCGATGTTCACCGGGTAGTTCTTGGCCACCTCGTGGGCGTACGCAGCGAGTGCGACGGCACCGGTCACCTGGTTCTTGATGGTCGGTCCGGACGCGTACTCCCCACCACCGGTCGACACCTGAACGATGCCGTCGGAGCCTGCCTCGGCGAAGCCCTGCAGCGCCGCGTTGAGCGTCTGCGAGGAACTCACGTTGATCGCCGGG
This sequence comes from Microlunatus panaciterrae, assembly GCF_016907535.1. NCBI lineage: Bacteria > Bacillati > Actinomycetota > Actinomycetes > Propionibacteriales > Propionibacteriaceae > Microlunatus > Microlunatus panaciterrae. The sequence continues at coordinate 2,453,968 of NZ_JAFBCF010000001.1, read as the reverse complement.
TAGGCGAACGAGTTCTGCTTGGCCTTGTCGAGCATCTCGGCGTAGACCTCGGGAGTGGCGATAGGCATGGTTGCTCTTTCTGTCGGCTGTGGATGGGAACGGGCGGACCCGACGCAGTCAGTCTCTCAAAAAGGACCGGCCCAGGGACATACCGGCCCAGGTGCTGGTCTTAGCCGGTGCTCGATGGGGATGCAGCGCAGGCGACTCAGCTGTCGAGAGCGCTGAGGTCGACACCGTGCCGGCCACCGGAGTAGGCACGCGCCACACTGTCCAGGGTCGCCGGCGGCACGTCGATGTGGTCGAAGGGCACGGACACCGGCTCGCCCGAGTGGCGGCTCAGCTGCAGCAACGGCCCTGCGAACAGCCGGCCCTTGACCGCGGCAAGCCCGCTGACCTGCTGCCAGGGCACCCGGACGCCGGCGAGCTCGACACCGGAGCGGTCGATCACCACCGCTGTGCCACTGCCCATCGCGGCGAGTTCGTTCTTCGCCATCCGGTAGCCCAGATAGCTGACCACCAGCCAGGCCACCGAAACGGCCAACATCAGGCCGTAGATGCCGAAGACGGCCGCGCCATTGAACCGACGGCCCAGAAAGATGGACAGCGCCAGCAGGACCAGCACGGTCACGCCCAGACTGACCAGTCGCGAGCGGAACCGCTGTCGGCGGCGCCTCACCTTCTGCTCGACCGGGCCCGGGTCATAGGGCACGGCCAGCTCCTCGATCGAACGCGGGCTCATGCACCCATCCTGTCAGGTCGGTCCTGCCTCAGTGGGCTTTGACCCGGGCTCCGCTCGCCGCCAGGATCGCCAGGAAGGTGTGCGCCTGCCGTGCCTGCAAAGGGCGGGGTGGCGGTCAGTTCTCTCGGGCGCCGCGTGGGGTGATGGCCATGTGAATACGGTAGCGATCGGCCCGATACCACGAGGTCGAGAGCTCGATGGCGCGCTCGCCGGCGCAGGTGACGCGTTCCTGCACCAGCAGCGGCGCGCGTTTGGCGATGCCGAGGATGCGGGCCTGGTGCGCGTCGGCCGACTCGGCCCGCACCGTCTGTTCGCCGCTGGTCACCACCACCCCGTACTCGGCGGCGAAGACGTCGTACAGCGACCCGAGCTCCCGGTTGAGCAGCCCGGGGAAGAGTGCCGAGGGGTAGTAGCCCACTTCGTAGGCCATCGGAGTGCCGTCGGCGGTCCGCAGCCGCTCGACCCGGATGACCGGGCGCCCCGGACGAATCCGCAGCGCGTACGCGACGTCGTCGTCGGCGGAGTCCTCGCTGGCCGACAGCACCACCGTCGCCGGGATCAGTCCACGATCACGCATCTCCCGCGAGAACGAGGTCAGATGCAACCGGGAGTCGACCTGTGGGCCGGTGACGTAGGTCCCCTTGCCGTGTACCCGTTCCAGGGCGCCGGCGTCCACCAGGTCGGCGATGGCCTGCCGGACCGTGACCCGGCTGACGCCGAGACGGACGACCAGGGCCCGTTCGGAGGGGATGGCGTCGCCGGGGTTCAGCTCTGCGTCGATGAGCTGCTCGAGGATGCCTCGCACCTGAGCCCGCTTGGTGGTGGCTGACCCGAGCGGCCGGTCCATCCGATAGCCCCCGAAATCGCCTCGTTCGAAGTCATACGGCAACTGGGGCTCCTCTGCGATAAGTTGACGGTCGACAAGACCAGTCCATACCAGTATGGCTGAGGGCGGTGGCGTCGACCAAACGCCCCTCCGAGCCGGCCGCCGGGCAGGGATCCGGAGGCCGCCGGGCTGCGTCGGTACCGTCGGCAACGCCCCATCGTCAGGAAGGTGACTCCGCTGTCTGAGCGCTACCCCACGAACCAGCTGCCTGCCTACGGTGCGGGTGCCCAGGACGGGCACCCCGTCGGCAACCCGTTCCTCGGCGGCGCTCCGACCTCAGGTGCGCCCGCACCGCCCGCACCCGAAGGCGGTGCCGACACGCTGTGGCTGCCGATCGCGCTCTCGGTGGTGATGAACCTGGTCAGCATTGTCGGCGTTGTGGTGTTCGGTTGGCCGGCCGGGAACATCTTCGCCCTGTTCTGGGTCGAGAACGTGATCATCGGATTCTGGAGCCTGATCAAGGTCGCCTCGGCGCGCGGTACCGGCGGGTCGGGAGTCACCAACTTCACGGTCAACGGCGTGCCGCGCCAGCCCACCTCGGCGGCCCTGGCGCCGTTCTTCTGCCTGCACTACGGGATCTTCTGCCTGGTGCACGGCGTGTTCACCAGCATCGTGGCGTTCCGCGTCGGGGTCGAGCTGAACTTCTGGTTCTTCGGTTTCCCAGCGATCCTGATCATGATCCGCTATCTGGTCGAGACGCTGACCACCTGGTTCGGTCGAGGGGGCCAGCGCGAGCGGGTCTCCCCCGGGGCGGCCATGATGGCCCCGTATCCGCGGATCATCGTGCTGCACCTGGCGGTGATCCTGGCCTTCATGGTCACCATGGGCGGCGTCGCCCACTCGGAACGTCTGGCTCAGCTCAAGGAGGCGCTGGCTCCGGTGCTCGCCCGGCTGCCGGAGGGGGCGCAAGGCGACGGCGTGCTCATCGTGCTGATCCTGATGGTGATCAAGACCATCGTCGACGTGCTGACGACCAGGAAGGCGCTCCGGGCCGGCAGGTGAGCAGGGGGCCGGTCAGCGAGCGAAGCGGAGCAGCCGCACCCCGTGCGATGCGACCTCCAGCGGCAGCACTGCGTCATCGGCGATCACCGACTCCCCCGACCAGAGGTCAACGGCACTGCCCGGGTCGACGCCGACCGAGCTGAGCGGCAGCTGGATCGTCGTCGGTGCAGCACCGGTCCAGAAGACTGCCACACTGCGGTCGGCGCCGTCGGAGCTGTCACTGACCCAAAGGACCAGGTCGCCCTCGCGGACCACCTCCCGGCCGCCCTCGGCCGTCAGCAGGGAGAGCACTCCGCGGTTGGTCAGCAGGCTGAGCGTCGCCTGGTCGTTGGACGGCAGGTCACCGCCGAACATCAACGGTGACCGGCCCAGGCACCACAGCGTCATCAGTGTCTGCTGCTCGTCCAGGGTGAGCCGGCTCATCCGGTCCTCGCCGCGTTCGGCCCGGATCCCGATCCGGCCGAGCGGCAGCATGTCGGCGTCAGCCCAGCCGCCGGGCTGCTGCAGAGCGGTCCAGCGGGCCATCCGTGTGAACTGGGCGTAAACGTCCTCCCACCGGTCCCACAGGTCCTCTGAGACGCGCCACATGACCGCGTTGGCACGGAGAAAATCCAGGTGCATGGTCGACAGGTGGGTGCCCGGCGAGAGACTGAGCGCGATGTCACGGCCGGAGCGGCGGATGGCCTCGGCGTACGCAGCGATCTCACGGTGATGGAACGGGCTGAGCATGTCGTCGGCCTTGATGAAGTCGACACCCCAGTCAGCGAACTGCCGGACCTGAGCGTCGTAGTAGGCCTGAGCGGCCGGATGATCATGGTCGAGGCCGTAGTTGTCGGGGTTCCACGGGCAGGTGGACGTCTGGTCGGCGGCGTCGCGGGCGGTGAACGAGGTGCCCTCGATCGGCAGGTCCAGCTCGACGGCCCGGCGTGGGATGCCGCGCATGATGTGCAGCCCGAAAGCGAGTCCGAGGTCGTGGATCTGTTGAGCCAGCGGCCCGAAGCCCCGGCCGTCCGCAGCCGAGGGGAACCGGTTGATGGCGGGCAGCTGCCGCCCGAACTCGTCCAGCACCACCGGAGGGTTGTCGTTGTAGCCACCCGAGCGAGCCGTCGGCTCGTACCACTGGATGTCGACCACCACATAACGCCACCCGTACGGCAGCAGGTGCTCGGCGAGGTAGCTGGCGTTGGCGAGGACCTCATCCTCGGTCACCGCCGTGCCGTAGCAGTCCCAGCTGTTCCAGCCCATCGGTGGGGTCGCGGCTCTGGCGTGGTCGAAGTTGTCGGCAGACACAGTCGGCATTCTGTCAGGTGGCGGTCGAGTCTGATCACGGCACTAGACTCACCGCCATGAGCGCTGGCCCCGGCTGGTATCCCGACCCCGGCGGCCAACGGGGCCGCTTCCGCTACTGGGACGGCCACACCTGGTCGGCGCAGACGACAGCGAACCCTGCTGCCTCCTTGTCCCCGGCTCAGCCGCCGGCGCGACGCCCTGGCCGCGGCAGCCGCGCCGGCTGGTGGGTGGCCGGCGTGGTGGCTCTCGTGGTGCTGACCATCGTCGGCGTCTTCGCGATCAGGACGGTGGCTCGGCAGGTGGTGAGCCCCACCGCGGAGCCGAGCAGCAGCAGCACGGCGACGCTCTGCCCGGATGCGAGCGAACAGACCGCCGGGCCTCAGCCGGAGGGCGGCGCCCGGGTCCGCAGCGGTCGGCTCTCCTACCCTCGGTTGCCGGCACCGTTCTCCTCGCCGAAGTGGGACAGCAGGGTGCCGTTCGGTCGCGACGTGCAGAGTCAGGATGCGACCGTCGAGACCGCCACCAACGGCGGACCCAGTTGGGTGGCGGGTGTACTGATCGCTCGGCTGCTGGCCGGGGACGGGTTCTACGGGCCGAAGCAGGGTGCCACGGTGGTGGCGGAGTGCATCACCGCCAAGTTCTACGGCGACTCCGAGGTGCACCGGGGCGACAAGAAGAACAAGGCGCTGACGATCGACGGGCACGACGCCTGGATCATCGAGTCGCATCTGACCTTCGACGTACCCGACGTGCGGACCAAGGGCGAGCTGATGATCGTTGTCGTGGTCGACGTCGGCGATGGTGAGGGCGGACTGTTCTATGCCTCGATCCCGGACACCTCGCCACAGTTCGAGCAGCCGGCCCGGGACGCGCTCGCCGGGCTGGAGGTCAGCGGCTGATCAGATCAGGGCTTCCCTCTTGTTGCGCCGCCTGGCCAGCAGATACTCGACGCCCATCGGGATGAGGGAGACCACTACGATCAGCAGCAGCACCGCATCGATGTTGTTGTGGATGAACGGGATCTGACCCAGGTAGAAGCCGAGCACGGTCACGCCGACGGCCCACAGGATCCCGCCGACGGCGGTGTAGGTGATGAACTTGCGGAAGTCCATCCGGCCGACGCCGGCCACCAGGGTGACGAAGGTGCGGATGATCGGGACGAACCTGGCCAGCACGAGCGCACGATTGCCGTACCTCTCGAAGAACACGTGCGTCTTGTCGACGTACTGCTGCTGGAAGATCTTGCCCATCAGCCCGTTGCGGGGCTTGAACAGGGGTGGCCCGATCAGCCGACCGATCCAGTAGCCGACCACGTTGCCGAGGATCGCGGCGATGGTGAGCACCACGCAGGCGAACCACAGCGGGTGGTCGATGGCCCCGATGGCGACAAACAGGCCGACCGTGAAGAGCAGCGAGTCACCGGGGAGGAGCGAGAACAGCCCGCACTCGGCGAACACGATGACCGCCACACCCCACAGCGCCCACGGACCCAGCGCCTTGATCAGGGTGTCGGGATCCAGCCACGACGGCAACAGCATCGGCGTCAGGAGCACGGCGTCGAGGATTGGGGTCACAAGGGTTGAGGGTACCGTCGCTTTCTGTGAAGTTCCTAAGCGAGGACGAGATGGCCCGGGCCGAGGAGAACGGCGTCGGGCCCCATCCCGAGCCGTGGCCGGACGACCCCCGGCTGGACCCGGAGCTGCTGGCGGCCGGCGACCGGCGCAACGTCGTGGACCGCTACCGCTACTGGAAGATGGACGAGATCATCGCCGATCTGGACCGCACCCGGCACCCGTTGCGGGTGGCGATCCAAAACTGGGAGCACGACTTCAACATCGGCTCCATGGTCCGGACCGGCAATGCTTTCAACGTCTCCGGCGTCCACATCATCGGCCGGAAACGGTGGAACCGCCGTGGGGCGATGGTCACCGACCGCTACCTGCACGTCCACCACCACCCCGACGTGGCCGACTTCGCCGACTCACTGCGCGGGGCCGGATATGCCATCGTGGGCGTCGACAACCTGGACGGTTCGGTCCCGCTGGAGCGCACCGAGCTGCCGGAGAAGGTCTGCCTGGTATTCGGCTCCGAAGGCCCCGGGCTGACCGACGAGATGGTGTCGGTCTGCGAGAAGCTGGTCGCCATTACGCAGTACGGCTCGAGCCGCTCGATCAACGCCGGCGCGGCCGCCGCCATCGCCATGTACCACTGGGCGCTGCGCTGGGCCTGACAGTGAAATCGGCTCGTCATCGCCGGCGTGGCCAGGAGCGGAGATTCGGCGCGTCAGTGAGAAGCGAAGGGGCAACCCGCGCTCGGGATCGCGATCCGACGGTCAGTGACGAGCCGATTTGTCCGTGATCGCCAGCAGCGCCTCGAGATCATCGCCGTTCGGCACCCACAGTCCAGCCGCGACGTTCTGCCCGATCTGCTCCACGGAGGTCGCGCCCGCGATCACTGAGCCGACGGTCGGCATCGAGGCGAGACCACCGATGGCGACCTGCAGCATCGTGAGGCCGCGATCGGCGGCGAACTTGTCGATCGCCTCCACCGTGTCGAAGTCGGCTGCGCCCAGCCGATCCGGCTGGTTGGCCAGCCGCGAGCCGGCCGGCGCTTCCTGGCCACGACGATATTTGCCCGTCAGCAGCCCTGATGCCAGCGGGAAGTATGGGAGCAGGCTCTGCCCGGTGTGCTCGAGAGCAGGGATGAGCTCGGCCTCGGCGCCGCGCTTCAGCCACGAGTATTCGTTCTGAGCCGAGATGAACGGCTCGTAGCCGCCGCTGGTCGCCGTCCAGTCGGCATCGATCACCTGCCAGCCGGAGAAGTTGGAGCTGCCGAGGTAGCGCACCTTCCCCTCCGTCACCAGCTCACTCAAGGCGGCGAGCGTCTCCTCGATCGGCGTGTGGGGGTCAGGCGTGTGCATCTGGTACAGGTCGATCCAGTCGGTGCCGAGGCGGCGAAGGCTGCTCTCGACGGCAAGCCGGATGTAGCGACGTGAGCCCCGCACGCCCCAGTCCGGGCCGTTGGCGCCGCGCATGTCGGAGCCGAACTTGGTCGCGATGATGACCTCACCGCGGCGAGAGCCGAGAGCCTTGCCCAGCAGAGTCTCCGATCCGCCTGCGTTGCCGTAGACGTCGGCCGTGTCGAACAGGGTGATGCCCGCGTCGATCGCGGCGCCGACCACGGCCGGGACGTCCTCGGCCGCCATCCGGCCGCCGAAGTTGTTGCAGCCCAGTCCGACGGTGGAGACCGTCAGGCCCGAGTTGCCCAGCTGCTGGTAGGTCATCTCTGACGACACGTCGTTGCTCTCCTAGCGTTGGTTCGGGTTCTGACCCTGCGGCGGCGGGCCCCACTGCTGGCCACCCTGCGGCGGGTAGGGCGGCTGCGGCTGCGACGTCTCGGGCGGCAGATAGCCACCCTGCTGCGGCGGGTTCTGCGGCTCGGGATCCTGCCCCCACGGCTGCTGCTGCGGCGGCTGGTTGTACGGCTGCTGCGGTGGCTGGTTGTACGGCTGCTGCGCCGGCTGGTTGTACTGCTGCGGCTGGTTGTACTGCTGCGCGTTGGGCAGGCCTCCGCCGTACTGCTGCACTGGCGGGTTGCTCTGCTGCTGCGGCAGCTGCCGGCCGCCCTGCTGATCGCCGCGGTAGGCGATCTCACCGAAGTTGACATCGGGAGCCTGCCGGACGGCCTGGTCCTGCACCTCGAAGTAGGTCGCCTTCTCGAAGTGGAACATGTTGGCGACGATGTTGGAGGGGACCGACTCCACCTTGGTGTTGTAGACCCGGACATTCGCGTTGTAGAACCGCCGCCCGGCGGCGATCCGGTCCTCGGTCTCGGTGAGCTGGCGCTGCAGCTCGAGGAAGTTCTGGTTGCTCTTCAGGTCGGGGTAGGCCTCGACGCTGACGATCAGGTTGCGTACGGCGCCGGACAGCTGCTCCTCGACGTCGGCACGCTGCTGGCTCGGTAGCGGGCCTTCATGCTGAGACAGGCTCTGGGCCTGGTTCCGCAGCCTGGTGACGTCCTCGAGCGTGTTGCGCTCGTGGGCCGCATAGGCACGCACCGTCTCCACCAGGTTGGGGATCAGCTCGTAACGCCGGTTCAGCTCGACATCGATCTGGCGCCAGGACTCCTGGATCAGGTTCCGGGACTTGACGAATCCGTTGTAGGCACCCATGAAGACCAGGGCGAGGACCACCACGATGACCAACAGAATGACGATGATGATGACGGCTGTAGTCATCGGCGACTCCTCAAGAGAGTGGTTCGGGCCCGCTGCGCACCAGGCCTTCTACAGACTAGTGCCTGAGAGGGTGAACGGGCTCAGGAGAGTCCGAGATCTGCCGAACTGAGCGCATAGCGGTAGGGCAGTCCGGCGGCCTCGATCCGCTCCCGGGCACCGGTGTCACGATCGACGATCACGGCCACCCCGACAACCTCAGCGCCCGCCTCCCGCAGGGCCTCGACCGCGGTCAGCGCCGAACCGCCGGTGGTGCTGGTGTCCTCGACGGCCAGCACCCTTCGGCCGGCCACCTCGGTGCCCTCGATCCTGCGTTGCAGGCCGTGCGCCTTCTCGCTCTTGCGGACCACGAAGGCATCGAGCCGTTGCCCCGAGGCTGCCGCCGAGTGCAGCATCGCGGTCGCCACCGGGTCGGCGCCGAGGGTGAGACCGCCGACAGCGTCAAACTCCCAGTCGGCGACCAGGTCACGCATCACGCGTCCGACCACAGGCGAGGCGACCCCGTCCAGGGTGACCCTGCGCAGGTCGATGTAGTAGTCGGCCTCACGGCCCGAGGACAGGGTGACCCTGCCGTGCACCACGGCCAGCTTCTTGATCAACTCGATGAGGTCGGTGAGGTCTGCTGACATGCCCTCGACCCTACCGGCCCGTTCAGGCCTTGTTCTTGGTGCTCGCCAGATGACCGAAGCCGACCGACCGGTCCGGTGACCGGAACAGGTCCTGACAGGTGGTCAGGGTGATCAACGGCTGGCTGGGTTCGGCGTCGGGCGCACCTGGCACCGGGTCGAGCACCCAGGTGTCGCTGGCGGAGACGGTGAGGTCCTTCGGCGCGACGTCGATGACATAGGTGTAAACGGCGTCTTGGGTCTCCACCACAACGTGATCACCCTTGCGCAGCTCGAGCAGCCGGGCGAAGGGCTGACCGTGGGTGACCCGATGCCCGGCGAGGGCGAAGTTGCCGACCTGCCCGGGGCCGACCGACGACAGGTAGTGCCCGACGCCGTGGGCGAGGGTGTCCAGATCCGTTCCAGCCAGGATCGGCATCTCGTACGTCGACCCGAACCGCGGGATACGCAGCAACGCGAACGCCTCGTCCGGCTGCGGCCGGGCGGGTGCCGGGGACGGCGTCGACTGAGCACCGGCCGAGAGTTGCCATTGCGCCCGCAGCTGCTGCTTCTCGTGCTCGAACGATCTGTGGGACAGCACCGAGGTGCCGACGTACTCATTACCGATCCAGCCGAGGAGGGCCAGCGCAAGTACCAGCAGCAGCGCACCCGCCACTGTGATCGGCGAGGCTCGCCGGGATCGGTGCGCAGAGTTCACCCGCCCATTGTGCCGCCTGAGGTCCGCCGGCGGTCAGGGGCTTGACCGCTGCGTGCCTCCATGGTGAGATGGAGACCTCTTATGAAACCCCCTTTCGTAAATCTGGCCGAGTCGGCGGAGGAGCCACCCGGCGCCACCGTACGTCGTCTCAACTCGATCGCCTGCCTCCAGGCGGTAAGGGACGCTGCGTCGCCTCTCAGCGTCTCCGGGATCGCGGAGCGCACAGGGCTGTCCCGGCCGACCGTGGAGGCCGTCCTGGCCGATCTTGCGGCCGGCGGCTTGATCAAGGAGTCCCATGCCTTCCCGCGCGGAACAGGCCGACCGGCACGCCGGTTCGTCTTCGATGCCACGGCCGGGCGGGTGGCTGGGGTGGACGTCGGCCCACACAGCATCCGGGTGCTCGTCGCCGACCTGTCCGGCCACGTCATCGGCAGGTCAACGACCAGGATCAGTGGACGGGAAGACGCCGACAGCCGGCTTACCACGGTGCGGGATGCGGTCGAGTCGGCCCTCGGGAAGTCAGGGGCAGGCCTCGGTGATCTTCGAGCCGTCGGCCTCGGCGTGCCCGGCATCCTCGGTGTCGATGACCGGATCGTCAGCAGTCTGGCGATCCCGGAGTGGGTCGGGGAAGATCTGACCGGGCGGCTCGGCTCGCTGCTGCACTGTCCCGTCGTGATCGAGAACGACATCAAGCTCGCAGCACTGGCCGAGCTGCACGCAGGTGCGGCACAAGGGGTGCGCAACCTGGCGTTCTTCCAGATCGGTCACCGGGTGTCGCTGGCGTTGATCATGAACGGTCAGATCGTCCAGGGCAGTCATCGACTGGCCGGCGAGCTCGGCAGCCTTCGAGGGATGAAGTGGACCTCCACTTCGGTCCGTGGCGAGCTGCGCTGGAGCTCCGCTCCGACCGCGAGGGACGTCTTTCGCGCGGCCGCCGAGGGAGACGTGAGCGCACGTGCCGAGGTGCAGTCCTTCTGCGCGGAGATCGCTCCTCGCTTCGGGACCATCCTGCTCACCGTCGACCCCGACCTGGTCGTCATCGGTGGCGGCCTCTCCGGTGCCGGCCGGCAACTGCTCGACCCACTGCAGGCAGCGGTCGACCGCGTCCTGATGACCCCGGAGAAGCCACCGATCACGGCATCCGCATTGGCATCGGCCGGCGCGGTCACCGGCGCCCTCGGCAGCGCCTTCCACCACTGTTCGGCCGAGATCCTGCGGCTCCCCGGAGTGCCCGCACCCTGGTCGGTGTGGTCTCCGGAGTTCGGCGAGCTCCAGCCGACACCCGACATCACCCACCACCACTACCCCAACGAAGTCCACAGTAGAAAGAAGGCACAATGAAGTTCGGTTTCAGCTCCTACAGCTTCCACCAGCGACTCCAGAACGGCAGCATGTCGCTGTCCGACGTCATCGACTGGGTGGCAGAGAGCGAGGGTGAACACCTCGAGCTCGCCGTCCTGTCGGGCGTACCCGAGGGTCCCCTCCCGACCATCAACTCCGACCCGGACTTCGTCCAGGCGATCAAGAAGAAGGCCGCCGACGCGGGCGTCGAGCTATCCAACCTGGCCATCCCGGCAGGGTTCTTCCACGACGACCCGGCCGAGGTCAGGGCCGAGATCGACCGGGTGAAGAAGTACGTGGACCTGGCCGACGAGCTGGGCATGCGCCTGCTGCGCCATGACGTCGCCCACCGCAACGAGCCCGGTGACGACACACCGGTCTTCGAGAAGGCCCTACCGATCATCGTCGAGTCGGCCAAGGAGATCGCACAGTACGCAGCTGAGCGCGGCATCACCACCAGCCTCGAGAACCACGGCTTCTTCGTGCAGAGCAGCGACCGGGTGCGGCGCGTCGTGCACGCCGTGGACGAGCCCAACTTCCGGACCACGCTCGACATCGGCAACTTCCTGTGTGTCGACGAGGATCCGACTGTCGCGGTCCCGCAGAACCTGCCCTACGCCTCGATCGTGCACCTGAAGGACTTCTACGTCAGGCCGCAGAACGAGAACCCCGGCGAAGGCTGGTTCCGCAGCCGCGGCGGGAAATACCTGCGTGGCGCCATCGTAGGCAACGGTGACATCGAGATGCGGACGGTGATCAAGTCGATCAAGGAGTCCGGCTACGACGGGTTCGTCTCGATCGAGTTCGAGGGTCACGAGGACTGCCTGATCGGCTGCGCCCGGGGAATCGCCAACGCCATCCGCCTTTTCGACGAAGCCTAGAAAGCGAAATCACTCCATGACCAAATTGAGAGTGGGCGTCATCGGCACCGGAAGCATCGCCGGCTGCCATCTCGACGCCTATCTGGACAACCCCGACGTTGACCTGGTGGCCGTCTGCGACATGAACCTGGAACGGGCCAAGAACGTCGCCGACCGCTACCACGCCCAGCGTGCTTACGGCGAGGTGGACGAGATGCTGGCCGATCCGGAGATCGACGCCGTCAGCATCTGCACCTGGAACAACACCCATGCCGAGTTCGCGATCAAGGCGATCGAGGCCGGCAAGCACGTCCTGGTCGAGAAGCCGCTCAGCCGTACCTACGCCGAGGCGCAGGCCGTCGAGAAGGCGGTGGCCGGGTCGGACCGGGTGCTGCAGGTCGGTTTCGTCCGCCGCCACTCGCCCAACTGCCAGGTGCTCAAGTCGTTCATCGACGAGGGCGAGCTGGGCGAGATCTACTACGCCAAGGCGAGCTGTATCCGTCGGATGGGCAACCCCGGCGGCTGGTTCGCCGACAAGGAGATTTCCGGCGGCGGCCCGTTGATCGACATCGGCGTGCACGTGATCGACCTGTGCTGGTATCTGATGGGTTCGCCCAAGGCGGTCTCGGTCAGCGCCAACGCCTACAACAAGCTCGGCAACCGTTCCCATATCAAGACGATGCCACGCTATCGGGCCGCCGACTACGACCCGGAGAAGAACAGCGTCGAGGACATGGTCAATGCGCTGGTCCGGTTCGAGAACGGCGCGTCGCTGCTGCTGGAGACGTCGTACTCCCTGCACGCTCCGAAGGACAACCTCTCGGTGTCGGTCTATGGCGACAAGGGTGGTGCGGACCTGGAGCCGGGTCTGATGATCGCCACCGAGAAGCACCAGACGATCCTGAACGTCACTCCGCAGCTCGCCTCCTCCACCTTCCAGCTGAAGGAGGGCTTCCAGAACGAGATCGACAACTTCGTCGCCGCCTGTCGTGGTGAGGCCGAGGGTCTCTCCCCGGCCTGGCACGGAGCCGAGATCATGAAGATCATGGATGCCATCTATGCATCCGCCGAGAGCGGCCGCGAGGTGTCCCTCGTCTAGCCGCCCTTCGACAGGCTCACGGCGCGTTCAAGGCCCTTCGACAGGCTCAGGGCGCGTTGAAGGCCCTTCGACAGGCTCAGGGCGCGTTGAAGGCCCTTCGACCGGCTCACGGCGCGTTCAAGGCCCTTCGACAGGCTCAGGGCGCCTACGTGGCCTGAGCCTGTCGAAGGCCTCCTGGTCGTTGCTGACCATGACGTCGGCGTTCGCGCTGCTGCTGGCGCTCACCTGGATCGTTTCGGATGCCGCCGTCCGCCGGTCGTCACCCGATGTGGTGGCGGCCGGCCGGTCCTTCTTCAGCTGTCTGGGCATCTGCCTGCTGGCGACACGCAACAGCGGGGCGCTCCGACGGTCGCTGAACCTCCTCCGGGCCAGGCCCGCCTCGTTGGCACTGTCGGGCCTGCTGGGAGTGGCCCTTTACGCGTTCTCCTCCCTGCAGGCAATCTCCCTGTTGGGGGTCTCGATTCCCAATCTGCTGCTCGCCACCACCCCCTGCCTGTCGATGGGGATCGGTGCACTGCTGTTCCGGCTGCGGAGCCCTCGGATCGCGGTCCTCGGGGTCCTGTTCGCCACCGTCGGTGCGGTGGTCTACGTGCTCGGGTCCTTCACAGTGTCGGGTCCAGGTTCACAGCCGGGTGCCGGGTGGGGAGTCGCGGCTGCCGTGGTGGCAGTGGTGGCCATCGCCGTCTACGGTCAGCACTACGCCCGGCTGTCCAAGGGGCACGATCCGCTGGACCTGCTGCCGGGCATCTTCGGGCTCGGGACGCTGATGCTGCTGCTCCTGCTGGCCGTCACTGGGCGGCTGGTCGCGATCGTCGATATCGACCCGGCCACGCTCGGCCTACTGGTGCTCCTTGGCGTGGTGATCTACGTTCCGGTCTACGTCATCCAGCACCTGCTGATCCACCGCCAGGGCGCGGTCTATATGGCTTCCATCTCGCTGGTGGTGCCCTTCCTCGTCCGGGCCCTGGACATGCTGTTCTTCGACGCTCCACCGCCCAGCCTGGCAGAGGCCATCGGGATGTTGATCTGCCTGGGTGGAGTATTGCTGGTGGTTCGACACCCGTCTCAGCAGCGGCCCCAGGAGAGCGATGACCACTGATCAGCAGCAGGCGCCCACCTGGTCCCCTTGGCGCGCCGTCGTCGGCTTCGGCGTCGTCAGCCTCGCCGCGGACATGGTCTACGAGGGTGCCCGTTCGATCACCGGACCGTTGCTGGCGTCGCTGGGCGCCTCAGCCGTTCTGGTCGGGCTGGTGACCGGCGCGGGAGAGACTGCGGCGCTGGTGCTCCGGCTGGTGTTCGGCTCGCTGGCCGACCGGACCCGGCACTACTGGGGGCTCACCCTGATCGGCTACGCCCTGACCGCGATCTGCGTACCGCTGCTCGCCGTCACACCCTTCGTCGGCGGGGCCGGACTGGCGCTCGCCTGCACCCTGGTCATCGCTGAGCGGACCGGGAAGGCGATCCGGAGCCCGTCCAAGTCGACCCTGCTGGCCCATGCGGCTGCACCGATCGGGCTGGGGCGCGGTCTGGGGGTGCACAAGGCCCTGGACCAGGTGGGGGCGTTCGCCGGCCCGTTGTTGGTGGCTGGGCTGATCGCTGCGACAGCGGCGATCTGGCCGGCGCTGGCCTTTCTTGCGGTGCCTGGCGCTGTCGCCATCGGGCTGCTGCTGTGGCTGCGCGGCCGGCTCGGCGAGCCGGTGATCAAGACGTCGGAACCGGTCCGCGTCGTTCGCGGCAGACGCAGCCGGATTCCGCTGCCTGCCAGGTTCTACTGGTTCGCCGCAGCAGCCGGTGCGACCACCGCAGGACTGGTCACCTTCGGCATCATCTCCTTCCACCTGGTCCGCGAACAGGTCGTCGCCACCCCAGCCGTGCCGGTGATCTACGCCGCCGCGATGGCCACTGAGGCAGTCGCCGCGCTGGCGACCGGCTGGGCCTTCGACCACGTCCACGGCCGGGTGCTGCTGCTGCTTCCCCTGCTGGTGGCCGCCGTCCCAGCGCTGGCGTTCTCGAACCATCTGACGACGGCACTGATCGGCATCCTGGTGTGGGGCGCGGCAGGTGGCATCCAAGACTCCACCGTCAAGGCACTGGTGGCCCAGCTGGTCGCCCCCGACCGGCGGGCGACCGCCTACGGGGTCTTCGCTGCCATCCAGGGGGCAGCAGCGCTCCTCGGCGGTGGCCTGGCCGGCGCCCTGTACAGCCGGTCGATACCGGCGCTGATAGCGGTGATCGCGGCCACCCAGGTGGTCGCGCTGGCCCTGCTGATGATCACGCTGCGCCGCTCGGACCGGCCGAACCGGGCATCCTGACTTGACGTTGAGGGTTCCGTCGCGGAAAGCCATGTGGTTGGATGCGACAAAGATGGACACCGAGCAGAGGAAACCTGTCGCATGCGTCGAACACTGATCGGAGTCGCGGCCCTAGCCACGATCGCCGCCGCCTCTCTGACCCCCGCCAACGCCGCCGATCCGCAGATCGGCATCAACGTCGTGCTCAAGCAGGACATCAGTGCCGCGGTGGTGAAGGACCTGTCCCGCTTCGGCACCGTGAACGACCAGTACCCCGACATCGACGGGGTCACGATGAAGGTGCCCAGCTCGGCACTGACCAAGATCCGTGGCCTGAAGTACGTCGCTGCTGCCAACAAGGATGCCAAGCGGGTGGGCAAGCCGGTCCCGTCGAGCCCGTTCGAGGACACCGCCAACGGCATCACCACCTGGAACCTCGACCAGATCGACGTGAGCGAGCAGGGCAACCCCGACCAGCGCACCGTCGCCCAGACCGGCGCCGGGGTTTACGTGGCCGTGATCGACACCGGCCTGGTGAGCAGCTGGCGGTACTACTTCGGTGAGTCGCGGATCGCCTCCCAGTACGGCATCGCCTTCGGCGGCGGCGGCGGCGACAAGGGCACCGTCTCCACCCAGCCGAACAAATGGTCCACCGACCAGAACAGCCACGGCACCCACGTCACCAGCACCATCCTCGGCTACAACCTCAACGGCACCCCGGTCGGCGGTGTCGCGCCGCAATCGACCGTCATCCCGGTCAAGGTGCTCAACCAGAACGGTTCGGGCCAGTCCTCAGCGGTGGCCGCCGGCATCATGTATGTCGCGGACCTGAAGGCATCCGGCAAGCTGGGCTCAGCACCGGTGGTGATCAACATGAGCCTGGGCGGGCCTGACCTGGATGCGATGGAGAAGGCTGCGCTGGACTACGCGATCAGCAAGGGTGTCTTGATCGTCGCGGCTGCAGGTAACGAAGGGACGGCGGGCATGGGCTACCCCGGTGCCTACGCCCCGGTGATCAGCGTCGCTGCCACCGGCTGGACCGGCGAATGGCAACCGGGCGCCGATGGCAACCCGAGCAACTGGTGGAACGCCGACGACGTGCCCGACCCGACCTCGGCTGCCGATACCTACATCACCGACTTCTCCAGCCGGCAGCTGTCCGGCCAGCAGCTCGACCTGGCGGCGCCCGGGTCCTGGGTGGTGGGGCCCTACCAGACGAACGGGCAGACCAGCTACTACTTCCTGGGTGGCACCTCGATGGCCAGCCCGCACGTGGCCGGGGCGGTTGCGCTGATGCTGCAGAAGAACCACGGTCTCACCCAGGCCCAGGCTGAGACGGCGCTGAAGTCGTCGGCGACCCCTCTGCCGGGTGGCTGTCGAACGGTCCTGACGGGACCCGGCGGACCGACGACCCAGTACTGCTGGGAGACCGGCTCCGACACCGCCGAGGCGACCGGTGCCGGCATCCTGAACGTTCCGGCTGCGCTGGCCGCCACCCGCTGAGTCAACCTGGGCGGGCCGGCTCAACCGAGCCTGGCCCGCATCAGGGTCGGGCCGTCCACCAGCCTGATCTCCACAGCGGAGATCTGGGACCGCTTGAGCCTCGTCGTTGCCACCGGATGCATCACCTTGTTGGGCTTTGCGGTCCAGGTTTTCGCCTCCTCCGCATGGCCCTGCCGGTCCACCAGGTAGATCGCGTACTCGGCGTAGGCCCAGCTCGATGAGCCGGGGCTGGCTATGCCGTACTGGCACTCCACCCGCAGCTCGGTCCCCGACGGCACCGGCACGACATCGACGACGGCCGTCATCGAGGAGGGAACGACCGGGGAGAATGCCAGCCGACTCGACGCGTTCGCCGGCGTGGCCTGCTGGGCCACGCCACGCAGGGCGAAGCCGGCGAGGCCGCCCAGGACCAGGATCAGTGCAGCGGCCGCGGCGAGAAGCAGTGTGCGAGCGGGTCGGGTGGCCCGGCGGCGCGCCACCGCATCCAGCAGGGTGGGGGGCGGCGGCTCCGCCTCCATGTCGATATCGCCGTCCGGCAGCTGGGACAACAGCCCAGGCATGGCGGCCAGCTCGGTGACTGCGGCTCGGCAGTCGGGGCAGCCGGCCAGATGATCTTCGAACTCGTGCCGCTCGGCCGGCGACAGCGCACCCAGCACATAGGCGGCGTCCCACTGCAGATAGCGGTCCGCGCCCGACGCAGACCCTGAGCCGTAGGGGCGATCCGGATCGGGAACGCGTCGGCCGGTGTCCGGGCTCATGATCGGGTCACTCCCTTCTCCTGCAGGATCAGCTTCAACGTACGCAGTCCGTAGTGCAGCCGAGACTTCACTGTCCCCTCCGGGATTCTGAGCCGTTTGGCGATGTCGGCCACCGACTGGCCCTCGTAGTAGGCCGCACCGATGACGCTACGGTGTTCAGCCGAGAGCCCACTCATCGCCTCGGCGATGAGCCAGCGGTCCAGCACCTGGCTCGAGTCGTCGGACACCGACCGGTCCTCGACCACTGCGGTACCGACCTCGTGACGGCTGGCGGCGCTGCGCCACTTGTCCACGATCAGGTGACGGGTGACGGTGAACAGCCACGCTCGGGCAGCCGCGTCGTCGCGGGTGACCAGGTCCGGATCCCGCCAGGCCCGCAGCAGCACTTCCTGCACGACGTCCTCGGCCAGCTCCCGATCGTGGGTCATCCGCAGCGCGAACCGCCACAGCTCGGCGGCGTGCCGGTCGTGCAGCGCCTGCAGGGCCAGATCCTTCCGGCCCACCGCCGCCAGATCCTTCCGGCCAGCCGCCACCGATCGCCTCCTCCGCCATCCTCACCTTACGGCCCGTCCCGCTGTGGCTCGTCGTGATGGAGGACGACACAGGCCCGCGAAAAGTTCAGCTCCAGGAAAGTCACCTCGCTGGTGAACTGTGGAGGGGGTTGTCTCGTCTTGATCACTGCGAAGAGTTCGCGCCGCAGAGAGGATAGCCATGAGATCGAAAACGTTCGTCACGCTGGCCGGGCTGACCCTGTCGGTCGTAGCGCTGGCCGGTTGCTCGTCAGCCCAACAGGCCGCCACACCGGCAGGTGGTTCCACGCCGTCGCCGTCGGCTTCGAAGGCAGCCGCCGAGCTCAGCGTCGCGGACAGCTCGCTGGGCAAGATCATCGTCGATGCCCACCAGATGACCGCCTACTACTTCACCAAGGACACCGCCAACTCTGGCAAGAGCGCCTGCGCAGGCCCCTGTCTGCAGGCGTGGCCCCCGATCACCACCACCTCCGACAAGCCTGTGGTGGAAGGCATCACCGGGAAGGTGGCCACCATCACCCTCGCTGACGGCAAGAAGCAGCTGACGGTCAACGGCATGCCGATCTACCTGTTCGCCAATGACAAGTCGCCTGGTGATGTCAACGGCCAAGGGGTCAACAAGGTCTGGTACGTCGTCGCACCAGACGGCAAGATGATCACCAAGGCCGGCGGCGGATACTGACCGGCCAAGCCATGACCACGATCAATGGGCTGCCCGCACATGTGCTGCTGATCCACATCGTCGTCATTGTGCTGCCGCTGGCCAGCGCACTCGCGGTCATCGGCAGCCTCTGGCCGAAGGCGCAACGCAAGCTCACCTTCCTCACGCCGCTGGCGGCACTGGCAGGCATGGCAGCGGTGCCTTTCACCACTGCGACCGGCGCCCAGCTGGCGCAGCGGCTGGGAAACCCTGCCTTCATCGCCGAGCACATGCGGCTCGGCCTGCAGGTGCTGCCGTGGGCGGTCTCGTTGTTCCTGGTCACGGCCGGCCAGTGGGCCTATCTTGCCTATGCGCCGCGGCGGCGCTGGGTGACCGTACTGCTGTCCGTTGCGGCGGTGGTGAGCGCGATCGGCACCACCGTCATGGTCGCGCTCACCGGCGACGCGGGTGCCCACGCCGTCTGGGGTGGGCTCGCTGCCAGGTAGCCGAGCATTACCTTTCGCCAGGCCCGGTCTGGAAGACTACAAGTTCGACCGGACGGACCGAGGTGAGGACATCAGTGAGCGCAGGACACTCAGTGAAGCCCGGCGCTGAGCCCAGCGCCGCGGAGATCCGGAGATGGCGGCAGTACCTGGCGGACGAGCGGGCCGAGGCGCGCATCTATCGAGACCTGGCGAGCCGGCGCACCGGCGAGGAGCGGGAGATCCTGCTGGCGTTGGCCGAGGCTGAGGGGCGTCACGAGGCGCACTGGCTCGCCCTGCTCGGCGACCGGGTCGGACGAGCGGCCCGGGTGGATCTGCAGACGGTGCTGCTCGGGTTCCTGGCCCGGCGGTTCGGCTCGGTCTTCGTCCTGGCACTCGCCCAGCGGGCCGAGGCCCGCTCCCCCTACGACCAGGACGTGCACGCCACCGACGCGATGGCCGCCGATGAGCGGATCCACGAGGAGGTGGTGCGCGGGTTGGCCGCTCGTGGCCGCAGCCGGCTGTCGGGGAGCTTTCGGGCAGCCGTCTTCGGCGCGAACGACGGACTGGTCAGCAACCTGGCGTTGGTGCTCGGCATCAGCGCCAGTGGCGTCTCCAACCAGACGGTGCTGCTCACCGGCCTGGCCGGACTGCTCGCCGGGGCGTTGTCGATGGGGGCCGGCGAGTTCGTCTCGGTCCGGTCGCAGCGCGAGCTGTTGCAGGCCTCGACGCCCAACGAGTCCGCGCGGGCCGCCCTGCCGCACCTCGATGTCGACGCCAACGAGCTGGCGTTGGTCTATCGGGCCCGAGGCCTTGACCAGGTCGAGGCCGAGGCCCAGGCGGCGCAGGTGCTGCAGGACATCGACGCGGTGTCGCGAGCCGCCCCGCCGTCCGCGCCCGACGATGTCGACGAGCATGAAGCGATCGGTACCGGACTCGGCGCGGGACTGGCCAGCTTCTGCTTCTTCGCGTCCGGCGCGATCATTCCCGTACTTCCGTTTCTGTTCGGGATCGGCGGCCTGGCGGCTCTCGCGGTGGCCTCGGTCCTGGTGGGGATCGCGCTCTTGAGCACGGGGGCGATCGTCGGTCTGCTCTCCGGTGGACCTCCGCTGCGGCGGGCGCTACGCCAGCTCGCGATCGGATACGGCGCCGCTTCGGCGACCTATCTGCTCGGGCTGCTGTTCGGCACCGCGGTCGGATAGTCAGGTCAGGGCTGCTCGTACAGCAGATCGCGCCGCCGGAAGCCGACGAAACCGACGAGCCCCAGCACCAGCGCGATCCCGCACAACCAGCCCAGCGGCCACCAGTCGACGGCCTCGGCTGTGACATTCGGTACGTGCCTGAGCGGGCTGACGTCCAGCAGCCAGCCTGGCAGGTTGAGGCTAGGACCGAGGATGGTCAGCCCGAAGGTGGCGACCACTCCCACCCAGGCCGCCAGTCTGGCTGCCGGATGCACGCCGACCACGACCATGCCGACGCCGACGAGGATCCACAGGGCCGGTACCTCGACCACGCTCTGCAGCACCAGGTCGTGGACCGATACCTCGGTGCCGGTGGCCTGCGCCGTCAGCGCGAGCACCAGGCCACCCAGCACCAGCACCAGTGCGGGTCCAGCCAGAGCGATCACCACATGGCTGGCCATCAGCTGTGGCCTGGAGACGGCGGCCGCCAGGACCGGCTCGGCCCGATATTCGGTCTCCTCGGTCAGGAACTTCATCAGCACCTGGATGCCGAAGACCGCGGCGATGATGGCGAGGATCTGCAGCAGGGTGTGCAGGAAACCGAAGACGAGATCGGCCCGGGTATTACCGGTGACCGCGAGGAAGATCTCGACCTGCGGGTTGTTCGCGAACA
Organism: Microlunatus panaciterrae; assembly: GCF_016907535.1. NCBI lineage: Bacteria > Bacillati > Actinomycetota > Actinomycetes > Propionibacteriales > Propionibacteriaceae > Microlunatus > Microlunatus panaciterrae. The sequence goes on along the minus strand of NZ_JAFBCF010000001.1, from coordinate 2,433,136 downwards.
GGTCGCCGATCGAAGGTGACAGCAGCCCGAACACCGTGCCCAGTACGACGAACGCGACCGCCCACGAGGTCATCAATCCGCGCTGCAGCCGAAGGGCCAGCCCCGCAGAGCTGGTCACCAGCCGACCGCGGTCCGGGCCAGGCGCCGGTGGCAGCAAACCCATTCCGAAGTCGCGGCGACCGGCCAGGACGAAGGCGATCAGGAGCAGCACCAGGCTCAGCCCCAGGCAGGCCAGCAGCGGCCACGGGTTGTTGTCGCTGTTCGGCGCCACCTTCTGCGTCCAGCCGAGCGGGGTGAACCAGAGCAGCCAGTCCTCGTCCGGCGAGGCGGTGGCGAACCCGCGGGCGAGGTAGCAGACGCCGAGCAGGGAGACGGCGAGGCTGTTGGCGGTCTGTGAGAAGGATCCGATCTGTGCCGTCACCGCAGCGACCGCACCGAACACCATTCCGCTGGCGGTGAAGGCGGCAGAGGTCAGCAGCGTCGCCACCAGGTCACCGCCCAACAGCAGGGTCACGGCGCCGGAGACGACGCCGACCATCAGTGAGGCGATCCAGGCGAGGCCCACGGCGGCAGCCAGTCGCGCCTGCCTGCCGACGACGCCGGAGGCGACCAACTCCGCCTGACCCGAGTCCTCGCCGGCCCGGCTGTTCGCAGTGACGACCAGGATCGCCATCAGCGAGGTGAAGAAGCTACCCAGCCCGAGGGCTCGCCAGACGTTGAACGCGTCGGCGGTGGCGAAGTCCGAGGGTGGGCCGAACAGCAGGCTGAAGGCGGGGTTGGTGCCGATGGTGGCACTGAACGTCCGGCGGAAGACCGGATCGTCGAAGACGATGGCATAACCGATCATCGACGACGCGGTCAGCACAGTGACGATCCCGACCCACGGAGCGATGATGCGACGGCTCTGCCGGGCGTCGACCTCGAGCAGCTGCCGGAACCCGACGAAGGCGTTCATGCTCCGCCTGTCCGGGTGCCTTCGAGGTCGTAGTGACGCAGGAAGAGATCCTCCAGCGAGGGCGGGACGACCTCCAGGGTGTTGATTCCCAGGGCGGCGAGGCGCGCCATCACAACCCCCACCTGGTCCACCTCCACCAGCAGGCTGACCCGTCGGCCGTCGACACGGAGCTCGGAGACGCCCGGCAGGGTCTCGAGGCCGGTGGGCGCGACGGACAACACCGCGGTAATGGTGGTTCGGCCCAACCGGCGCATCTCGGCCAGCGTCCCGGTGTCGACGACCTTGCCGGCACGGATGATGCTGATCCGGTCCGCCAACGCCTGCACCTCGCTCAGGACATGGCTGGACAGCAGGATGCTGCGGCCCTGCTCCTTCTCCTTGGCGATCTCCTCCTGAAAGACCGCGCCCATCAGCGGGTCCAGGCCGGAGGTCGGCTCGTCCATGATCAACAACTCGACCTGGGAGGACAGCGCGGCAACGATGGCCACCTTCTGTCGGTTGCCCTTCGAGTAGCTGCGACCACGCTTTGTCGGGTCCAGCTCGAAGCGGGCGAGGAGGTGCTCTCGTCTCTTCTCATCCAGTCCGCCGCGCAGCTTGCCGAGCAGATCGATGGCCTCGCCGCCGGTGAGACTCGGCCACAGGCTGACATCACCGGGGACGTAGGCCAGCCGACGGTGCAGCGGCACCACGTCACGCCAGGGGTCACCACCCAGGACCGAGACCGACCCCGAGTTGGCCTTGAGCAGCCCCAGCAGCACCCTGATGGTGGTCGACTTGCCAGCCCCGTTGGGGCCGAGGAAGCCGTGCACCTCGCCTTGTTCGACCTCCAGGTCCAGATGATCGAGGGCGGTGAACCGACCGAAGGTCTTCACCAGGCCCTTGATGCTGATCGCCCGATCCATGACACCACTGTGATCCTGTCGGGACGGTTTGTCAGGCACGGCAGCAAGGTTGTCCGCCTGGCCGCCGGCGGCCTGCCGGTGGGGCGGGGACCAGCTGATCCCCGCCCCGGCAGGATCAGCTGACTTCGCTGAGTCCGTCGATGGCGGACACCTCGTCGGCGCTCAGCTCGATCCGTGCCCCAGCCGCATTGGCGACGATGCGCTCCTGGTGGGTCGACTTCGGGATGACAACGAACTCATGCTTGACGTGCCAGGCGACGATCACCTGAGCCGTGGTGGCGTCGTGGGACTCGGCGATCGATACGAGCGTCGGGTCCTCGAGGTTGCTCGCCCGGAAGGGGCTGTAGCCCTCAAGCACGACACCGCGGTCCTTGAGCCCGTCGACGATCGTGGCGTCGAAGAGCGACGGACCCCACTTGATCTGGTTCACCGCGGGCGCGACCCCGGTGGCCTTGATCAGCTCATCGATCTGGTCCAGGGAGTAGTTGCTCACCCCGATCGACCGGGCCAGGCCATCCTGCTGGGCCTTGACGAACTCTTCCCACGCTTCCGGCGTGGCCTGCTTGTTCGGCGGCCAGTGCACGAGCCACAGGTCGACCTGGTCGAGGCCGAGCTTGCTCAGGCTCTCCTCCAAGGTCTGGCGTTCACGGCCCACGTTGTCGGGCGGCATCTTGGTGGTGACGAAGATGTCGTCGCGAGGCAGTCCAGCCTCAGCAAGTGCCTTGCCGATCCCGGCCTCGTTGCCATAGCCGGTGGCGGTGTCGATGTGTCGGTAGCCCGCCTCGAGCGCGAAGCGGGTGGCCTCGCCGACCTCGGAGTCCTCGATCTGCCAGGTCCCGAATCCCAGCAGCGGCATCGAGGCTCCACTGTTCAGCGCAACCGCGGGTGTGGCGTAGTCCAAAGTAGTCATGTTGCATCCTGTACCCGGTCCGGGCTACGTTCACTCAGCGGTCTTGAAGGATGAGAAATCGTTCCCACAGCGGCCGCCCGACGGGATGGCCGTTACGCGCCGGGGGTCTGGCTCGAGTCACGCCGAGTTCCCTCGGGGTCGTCGGTGCGTTCATCCGACTCCTCCAGGATTGCCTCCGCCTGGCTGCGCGCGTCATCGCTGCCAGCCGCCAGCTCCTCGGGCAGCAGGTGCGCCCGCTCCTCGATCCGGTCATCGTCAGGGATTGAAGTCATGCCGACGACGATACGCGCCACGCGCGCCCTGAGCCTGTCGAAGGGCTCAACCTGGCAGCAGCGCAGCGATCCCCAGGCGCGTGATCATGACCACAGCAGCGGCCACCACCAGGGTCATCAGGACCGTCGCCCATATCAACCTCCTCCGGCGCGCCTCGATGACCTGTGTGTGTAGGGCCTCGAACTCCGCCTGGTCAGCGCGGGCTCTCTCCCGCTGAGGCGTGGAGCGCCAGGTGTCCCAGCGTTCCGCCACCGAGGCGATCCGGCACACCTGGTCGGCGTTCAGGCAGGTCCTGCGTCGTCGGAGGCTACGCAACAGCCGGGAGTCGGTGACGACCAGGACATCCACGGGCTTATCGCGGATCGTGAGGCGCGCGGGTCGGACGACCACGATCATCCCGGTGACCTCGACCGAGGCGCCGACCGCGGCCGACAGGAGCTTCGCAGCCCTCGCCGCCTCGTGCGCCGCATTGAACAGATGACGCTGTTTCTTCCCAGCCACCAGGAAGGACCGGCCGGCCACCCAGACGGCTTGTCCGGAGTGGTTCTTCGTGTTCAAGGTGAAGACACCCGGCGGTCCGATGATCACGTGGTCGATGTCGGAGTCGCCACGGCCGACCGGGATCGAGTGCAGCACCCTCCATTCCGGGCCAAGCTGCGCCAGCTGTTCACCGACGGCGATCTCACCCAGCACACCCTTGTACCAGGAGGAGCTGTCGCTGCCGAGCGGCGATGCTCCGAACGTCCGCCCGAGCCAGCCGCGGGGCCGGTCGAGGGCGTGTACCCGCATCAGCTGGTCGATGGCCTCCTGGCCAGCTCGACGGCTGCTCAATTGATCTTCGGCTGCTGGCTGCACGGCAGGCATCCTAGGGGTGATCGATCAACTCGGCGCTCGCTGGCCCAGTTCGACTCTACCCTCACGTGAGGGTAGAGTCTGGCACCGCAGTGACGAAGCCGCGCGACCGCAGCAGCGCCACCCGATGTCAGGCAGCAGTCGTCGGTCGGGCTCCGTCCTGAAGTGTCCTCCTCGATACAGCTCGGCGATGGGAATGATCATGACCTCTGCGGCACCCGCCCCAGCCAAGGCGGCTCCTGCCGTCGACCGTGAGCTCACTGTCCTCGGCGCCCTCCGCTCGCCGCGCCGGCTGCGGACCGAGGTGTTCGCCGGCCTCGTCGTCGCGCTGGCACTGATCCCCGAGGCGATCTCGTTCTCGATCATCGCCGGGGTACCACCGCAGGTGGGGCTCTTCGCTTCGTTCACCATGGCAGCCACCATCGCCATCGTCGGCGGCCGACCGGCGATGATCTCGGCGGCCACCGGGGCAGTCGCCCTCGTCGTCGCGCCGCTGACCAGGGAACACGGCTTCGACTACCTGGTGGCCACCGTGCTGTTGGCGGGCCTGTTCCAGATCCTGCTGAGCCTGCTCGGGGTCGCCAAGCTGATGCGCTTCGTCCCGCGCAGCGTGATGGTCGGCTTCGTCAACGCACTCGCCATCTTGATCTTCCTGGCCCAGCTCCCCCAGCTGATCGGCGTCCCCTGGCTGGTGTACCCGATGGTCGGCGCCGGCATCCTGATCATCGTCTTGCTGCCGCGCCTGACCCGCATCATTCCCGCCCCGTTGGTCGCCATCGTGCTGCTCACCGTGCTGACCGTAGGCCTGGGCGTCAGGGTGCCGAACGTCGGCGACCAGGGCGAGCTGCCGCACAGTCTGCCCTCCTTGATGGTGCCGAAGGTGCCACTCAGCCTAGACACGTTGGCCATCATCGCTCCGTACGCCTTGGCGATGGCGCTCGTCGGGCTGTTGGAGTCGCTGATGACCGCGAAGTTCGTGGACGACATCACTGACTCCCACTCAGACAAGACCCGAGAGGGCTGGGGTCAGGGCGTGGCCAACCTGGTCACCGGTCTCTTCGGCGGCATGGGAGGCTGCGCGATGATCGGGCAGACCATGATCAACGTCAAGGTGTCCGGCGCACGGACGCGGATCTCCACCTTCCTCGCCGGTGTCTTCCTGCTCATCCTGGTGGTGGGGTTGGGCGACATCGTGGGCCTGATCCCGATGGCAGCGCTGGTCGCGGTCATGGTCATGGTGTCGGTCGGCACCTTCGACTGGCACAGCGTCCAGCCGGCGACACTCCGCCGGATGCCGCTCAGCGCGACCACCATCATGCTCACGACGGTCGTCGTCACCGTCGCCACCCACAACCTGGCGTACGGAGTCATCCTCGGGGTGATCGTAGCCATGATCTTCTTCGCCCGTCGGGTGGCGCACTTCACCGAGGTGGTCGACATCGCCCACCCGGACGAGAACACGAGGGTGTACGCAGTGAAGGGTGCGCTGTTCTTCGCCTCCAGCAACGATCTCGTCTACCAGTTCGACTACGCCGGTGATCCGGCGAACGTGATCATCGACCTGAGCGACTCGCAGATCTTCGACGCCTCCACCGTCGCCGCGCTCGATGCCATCGTCTTCAAGTACGAGAGCAGGGGCAAACACGTCGAGATCGTGGGTCTCAACGAACCCAGCGCCAAGTGGCACGACACGTTGAGCGGCAAGCTCGGCGCAGACCACTGAGGCACGTGAGCCGACGGTGAGCGAGACCCAGTTCCAGATCGGCCAGGTGGCCGAGCGCACCGAGCTGTCCATCCGGACGCTGCGCCACTATGACGAGGTGGGCCTGGTGACCCCGTCCGCGCGCAGCGCGGGAGGCTTCCGCCTGTACACCGAGGACGACGTTCGACGCCTGCTGGTGATCCGTCGGATGAAGCCGCTGGCCTTCAGCCTGGACGAGATGCGCCGACTCCTTGAGGCCCTGGACACACTGGCCACGTCGACCTCCACTGCGACGGAGCGGGCGGCGGCGCGGGCGTTCGTTGTCGAGTGTCATCGGCGGGCCGAGGACAGCTGTCAGCTGCTACGACGTCAGCTGGGCTATGCCGAGGAGCTCACCGAACTGCTGGCCCGGCTCGGCGCAGACACCCCACCCGATCCGGACGATCAGCCCAGTCACAGCTAGCGACCGGAGGGGATCGGCGGGGGCAGGGTGACCCCGAAACCTGCGACGGCCAGCCGCAGCAGCACCTGACCCGGCCGCAACAGGTCCGCGACCTTGGCTGCGCTGAGCAGCTCGAGCTCGGCCAATCGGACGGAGTAGTCCTCGGCTCCAGCGACCCTCGCGTGGTGTAGCTCGACGGTGTTGTGCCAGACCTTCTGTCGGGCCTCCCGGAGGAACCGCCGCGAGCCGAGCCGGTTCAACGGTGTCAGCAGCCGGTCGAGCAGGGTAGTCGCTCCGGAAGCATCCAGCTCGTGGTCCTCGGCCGCAACCCGCGAGGCCAGCACAGTGTCGATCCGTTCATGATCCCGACGGCGGCGCTCGATCACTGCCGAGACGGCGAAGTCGTCCACGCTGATGACAGCAAGCAAGGCCTGCGGGAGGTCGAAGTTGATGTGCGCGTTGATCCCGAGCAGGACGTGTCGTAGCGGGGGCTGATCCGGCCCGGCGCCGAAAGCGAGCCGCCAGGGCCGGGGCACCCGGCCACCGGCGAGCTCGGCGTCGAGGGCACGCAGGTACAGCTCAGCGAAGGCCACGTCCCAGCTCTCCACCCAGTCGCCGTCGTCAAAGAGACCCTGGTCGATGGCCCGTCCCACCGCCTCGGTCGTGCGCTGGTAAGTCGAGAGAAACACCCGCTGGCTGCCGAGACGCGGCGGGAGCAGGTCCAGGCGCTGCTGCAGTCTGGCCACCACCGCCGCAATCGGCGAACCCGCCCCCTGGCCCGCTGCCGTCATGGGCGCTCCCCTCACCGACGTGGATACGACGATTCTCGTCCTTCCGCGGGCGGGCCGGAAGACCACCACCCGAAGACCCTCATCGGGCCGCGGGTCACGACGCCGGCATGGAGGGCTCAGGTCCGCCGATAGGGTGTTGACGTGATCAAAGTCGTGGTGAGCCGTTCGATCGTGGATGACGTCAGAGCCCTGCTTGAGGAGTCAGGTGATCACGCACCATCGGTGGACACCGCCGCGATCGAGCTCGTCGCGGTGGACGAATCCGCAGCCGGCGCAGAGCTGGGCGACGCCGAAGCCGCGGTCCGGTGGGACCTCGACGATGACGGCTTCCAGCGGCTGCTGAACGAAGCCCCAAGACTGCGCTGGCTGCACAGTCCGGGAGCAGGAGTTGAACGCTGGCCGCTGCAGGAGTTGGACGCCCGGGGGATCACCCTGACCAACGGCGCCGGAGTCTTCGCCATCCCGATCGCCGAATGGGTCCTGTCGACGATGCTGACGGTCGTCAAGCACTCGGACGCCGTGCGTCAGGCACAGACGCAACACCGCTGGGCGGGAGATGAGCCGGCCGACGAGCTCTACCGAAGGACGCTGCTGGTTCTCGGGACCGGAGGGATCGGTCAGGAGATCATCAAGCGGGCCAGCGCGTTCGAAATGCGGATCTGGGGCTCCAACCGTCAGGGCCGCCAGGTCGAGCATGCGGATCGGGTCGTCCAGGGCGACGAATGGCGCGCCCTGCTGCCGGACGCGGACTTCGTCGTCTCAACGGTGCCGCTCACGGCCGAGACCGCGCACATGATCGGCGCCGCCGAGCTCAGCTCCTTCAAGTCCGGCGCCTGGCTGATCAATGTCGGGCGCGGAGGGACCATTGACGAAGAGGCACTGCTGCAGGCTCTGCACGACCAGACGATCGGCGGCGCCGCTCTCGACGCCTGGACGACTGAACCACTTCCCGCCGACCACCCCGCCTGGTCGCAGCCGAACATGATCGTCTCACCGCACCGATCGGGCAGCTCTCCCGCGGGCCGGGACCGCGGCCTGCGCCTCTTCGTCGCCAACCTGCGCAGGTTCGCGGCGGGTGAGCCGATGGCCAACGTCGTCGATCTGTCGGCAGGCTACTGACCGACCGGCCGTCATGCGAAGGACCCGAGGGGGCGGCCCGACACCGGTCCGGGTCAGCCGCCGGCCAGCGACCCGACAGCGCGGGCGATGACCAGCAGTGAGATGAGCAGGGCTGCCGTCGCTTCCAGGCCCATCAGGATCTTGGCCCGGGTCGTCAACGGCATGGTGTCTGTCGGGCTGAAGGCGCTGGAGTTGGTGAGCGAGAGGTAGAGGTAGTCGATGAAGGTCGGCACCCAGCCGGACTTCGCACTGGCACCGATGGAGACCTCCACCACAGCATCGTCATTCTCGTCCTGCGAGAACCGCCAGTCTGCGGGAGGCAGCTCCTCCCGACGCACATTACGCCGGGCCACCGGGCCGCCGCGGTCGAGCTCCCAGTACACCAACCCGAAACCGATCACATTCGTCAGCCAGACCTGCATCGCCCCCAGCAGCAGTGAGCTGCCGGACGTGCTGGGCACCAGGAGCGTGCGGATAAGCATCCCCAGGGCGACCAGGTTGGCGGCGATGACCAGTGCGGCGAGCAGGACGGCAGCGATCCTCGACCACCGGCTCTGCCGGACCATCCGGCGCGGGTTCATCAGGACCACAGCAGTCAGCAGGGCCAGCTCGATGAGCGGGATCGTCAACCGCGGCCCGAACAGCAGAGGCTCCGGCAGGAGGGCGTAGGCGACGGCCGCAACCAGCGTCGCTATGGCGGGCGGCAGCCGATTCTCACCGGCAGCCGTACGACGGTGAGACAGTTCCTCGTCGAACGGGTTACGGCCGGTCACCCGGTCAGTATCACAGACGCCGTCGGGCCTGAAGACGGCTCACCACCTCGACCGCGACACCGCCAGCCACGCTCAGCACCAGGGACGCCCAGACGAGGCTGGTCGGTGGCCACTCCAGGGTGAAGAAGTCTCTCAGCGTCGAAAGGGTGAACAGCAGCACCAGTCCGGCGTACATGGCGCCGATGATGGTCATCCTGCGGAGGTTCACGGGTCTGGCGACGACCACCAGGATCCACAGGCCGACGAGTGACAGGACCAGGACGGAGCTGCTCTGCACCGCCCCGCCGGTGAAGCAGCAACTGACTCTGCTGAAGACATTGAGGCCAACGACGATGGCACCGATGATGAGACCGGCTGGCCCTGCGAACATGAGTGATCGTCGAAGCAGGCCCGGACGATAGCGACGAGGGTTGGCCATGATCGCGAGGAAGAACGCAGGGATCCCGATGGTCAGCCCGTCAACGGCCGAAAGCTGCCGGGAGAGGAACGGAAACCCCCACAGCAGAGCGCCGAAGACCAGCGAGATGCTCATCACATAGACGGTCTTCGTGAGAAACAGGATCGAAATGCGCTCGATGTTGGCAATGACGCGTCGTCCCTCCGCGACCACTGTCGGCAGCCGGTCGAGACGACCGTCCAGCAGCACGAGCCGGGACACCGCCTTGGCGGGCGCCGCCGCCGAGTCCAGGGTGACGCCGATGTCCGCCTCCTTCAGGGCAAGGGCGTCGTTCACGCCATCACCCGTCATCGCGATCGTGTGTCCGCGACGGCGAAGGGCCAGCACCAGCTCCCGCTTCTGCGCAGGGGTGACGCGGCCGAACACCATCTGCTCCTCCAGGACTTCCGCCATCAGGTCCAGATCAGTCGGCAGCTCACGGGCGTCGTAGCCCTCCCGTGCCTCGAACCCCAGCTCCCGAGCCACCGCAGCGACGGTGCGGGGATCGTCGCCGGAGATGATCTTCAGGGCCACACCCTGGTCACGGAAGTACGCCAGCGTGCGGGCTGCCTCGGGACGCACCCGCTCGCGGAACGTGAGCACGAGGACGGGAACAAGGTCGCTGGGCAGCCCGATCCGGCCGTCGTAGCGGGATGGTGGCGTAGACCCGTGGGCCAGTACCAAGGTCCGCAGGCCGGTCGCCGCAAGGGCGGTCGCCACCGTCTCCGCCTCATCCCGGTGCGAGGCGTCCTGGCCGAGAACCACGTCAGAGGGGCCGAGGACCCACGTGCCCGCGGCACGGTCGGCGCCGAAGGTGACCGCGCTCCACCTCCTCACCGAGGTGAAACCCACCGAGTCGACCGGCTGGAGGGCACCATCGGACAAGAACCGCTCGGCCAGGCACTTGGCGGTAGCGTTCGCCTCAACGTCGGCGCCGAACCAGGCAAGCGCCCTGTGCCAGCCGCGCGGCGGCGTCCCTCCGACCTGGTGGGTGGCATCGAAGACGATCCTGCCGTCGGTCAGCGTGCCTGTCTTGTCCAGGCAGAGCACATCCACACGCGCAAGGACCTCGACCGCTGCCAACTCCTGGATGAGGGCCTTGTGGCGCGCCAGCCGTACCGCACTGACAGCGAACGCGACGCTGGTGAGAAGCACCAGGCCGAAGGGGATGACGCCGATGACGCTCGCAATGGTGCCCACCACAGCACTGCTCCAGGTGCCGGTGGAGAACGCCTGGGCCCAGCCACCGCGGGCCTGCATCTGTCCATTGGCGACGATCAGCACGAGCGGAAGGAGCGCCCAGCTGACCCAGCGGAGAACACGGTTGAGCCCGTTGCGCACCTCCGAGCTGACCAGGGAGAAGCGTTTGGCTTCGACACTGATCCGGTTGGCGAAGGCCTCGGCACCCACCCGGACGACCCGAGCGCTCCCATGTCCGGCAACGACGCCGGAGCCCGACAAAACCTCGGCGCCGCTTCCCTTGGCGACAGAACTGGATTCACCCGTCAGCAGGGACTCATCCACCTCAAGCCCTTGAGAGTCGAGAATCGTGGCATCGGCCGTCACCTGATCCCCGACGCGGAGCATCAGCACGTCATCACGCACGACGTCGCCCCGGTCGATGACCTGGATGACACCATCACGGACAACGCGGGCGTGCGGCGACTCGAGAATCGCGAGCCGGTCGAGTAGCCGCTTGGCCCGATACTCCTGGGTGACGCCGATGACCGCGTTGCCGACCGCGGTGAGTCCAAAAAGTGCGTCCTTCCACTGACCCAACACCAGCAGCGATACGAAACTGACGCCGACGATGGCGTTGACGAGGGTCAGGACATTGGCGCGGACGATCTGCCACAGACTCCTGCTGGAGGCACTCGACACCCCGTTGGTCAGGCCCGCCCCGACCCGAGCCGCAACGTCAACGCCGGTCAAGCCGGTCATGGACGCCGTTCCTTCGGCTGGTCGTGCCGGGTCCTGGCCACCTTCTTCCACCCCCACCCCGGCAATTCTGGCAGCCCTGTCGCCAGGTAGTGCGCACCAGCATCAGGTGAGCGGCGCACAGGTGTCTCCCACCGCGCCACCAGACACGAGAAGTGATCAAGACGCGACTTGTGCGTCGTGATCCAGACGCCCGCACCTGTGGCCCGCGTGCACGGTGGGCTCGGCGGGACCATCGACTCTGCCGGTCTCCCCCGGCCTGTCGGATGCTGTTGATGGAAGGGTCGTCAACCCGGTGAGAAGGAATCGCAGTGTCTGCAGTCACGGCGCAGGGCCTGACCACAGCCGAAGCGGCCAGCCGGCGAGCTGAGCACGGCCCCAACCGGCTGCCAGCATTGAAGCGGCCCTCCGCCGGGCGGCGCCTGGTCGGGGAGCTCACCCACTTCTTCGCCGTGATGCTGTGGGTCGCAGGGATTCTCGCCCTCGCCGCCCGACTGCCCCAGCTCGGGATCGCGATCTTCGCGGTCATCGTCCTGAACGCCGTGTTCGCCTTCGCGCAGCAGGCTCGGGCGGACCGCGCTGCAGACCGGCTGCGCGCCCTGCTCCCGACCCAGGTCTCGGTGTGGCGCGACGGCCGGCGACGGATCATCGAAGCCGAGGACGTGGTGGTCGGTGACGTGCTGCTGCTGGAGAGCGGTGACCGAATCCCGGCGGATGCCGCCCTCACCATGGCGAACCGGCTACTGGTGGACTCGTCGCTGCTCACCGGCGAAAGCCTGGCGGCGGCCATGGGGTCCGGCGACCTCGTGTTTGCCGGGACGTTCGTGGTCGAGGGCGAAGCACGGGCCGTCGTCCAGGCCACCGGGGATGAGACGCGGTTGGCTGGGATCGCCAGGCTCGCCACCACCTCGGCCAAGCCTGACACCCCGCTGACGCGCGGACTGAAGGGTGTGGTGCGGCTGATCGCCGCCATCGCGCTCGGCGTTGGGGGGCTCTTCCTGGTGATCTCGATGCTGGTCGGCAACCCGATCCAGGATGGTTTCATCTTCGCCATCGGCGTCACAGTGGCACTGGTGCCTGAAGCGCTGCTGCCGACGGTGACCTTGTCGCTGGCCTGGGGTGCCGAGCAGATGGCCAAGCGGCAGGTCCTGGTACGCAACCTGGAGGCCGTCGAGACCCTCGGTTCGACGACGTTCATCTGCACCGACAAGACCGGGACGCTAACCCGCAACCAGATGGCTGTCGTCGAGGCCTGGACTCCGGCCGGGTCGGTGACGGTGAACGGCTCGGGTTATGACCCGGACGCCACTCTCAGCTGGTCGGGGACCGGCCACGAGCCGTGCACCGCTCTGGCTCTGGCGGCGATGCGGTGCTCGACCGGCTACGCGCAGCGGGTCGGCGGTGAGTGGCGGGCACACGGCGACCCGATGGAGGCCGCGCTGGATGCGTTCGCCCGACGCCTGGGGATCGACACCGACGGTGACCGGTCCAGGCATCCGGTGGAGCTGCGCTTCCCCTTCGATGCGCACCTGCGCAGGATGTCCGTCGTGGTCGATGACGGGGTCATCGTCAAGGGCGCGCCCGACGAGGTGATCCAGTTGTGTGGCAACGGGGTGGCCGCCCGAGCCGTTGTGGACTCCCTGGTGGTGCGGGGGCTGAGGGTGTTGGCGATCGCCGCCGCCCCCCTCGCCGGCCGCAGGCCGAGCAGTCCGGAGGAGTGCGGGCAGGGCCTGCACCTGGTCGGTGTGGTCGCCCTCGAGGACCCGCCGCGCGACAACGTCACCGAGGCGCTCGCCGCCTGCCGGAGGGCTGGCATCAGCGTCGCGATGGTGACCGGTGACCATCCGGCGACGGCGAAGGCGATCGGAGACGAGGTGGGGCTGCGCCTGCCCGGCGCCCCGGTGCTCACCGGTGCGGACCTCCCGGCGAACGAGCGTGTCCTGGCCGCCCTGCTCGACCACGATGGGGCGGTCGTCGCGCGCGTCTCACCCGAGGACAAGCTGCGCATCGCCAGGGCGCTGCATTCCCGGGGTCATGTGGTGGCCATGACAGGCGACGGGGTGAACGACGCCCCGGCGCTGCATGAGGCGGACATCGGCATCGCCATGGGGCGGTCGGGCACCGACGTCGCGCGCGAGGCGGCGGACCTGGTGCTCCTCGACGACGCGTTCGCGAGCATCGTCGGTGGTGTCGAGCAGGGTCGGGCCACCTTCGTGAACATCCGCCGGTTCCTCACCTACCACCTGACCGACAACGTGGCCGAGCTCACCCCGTTCCTGATCTGGGCTCTCTCGGGCGGACGCTTTCCCCTCGCTCTGGGCGTGTTGCAGATCCTCGCCCTCGACCTCGGCACCGACACGCTGTCGGCAGTCGCCCTCGGCGCAGAGCCGCCGGCACGCCACCTCCTCGATGGGCCACCAGTGCAAGGTCGACTCATGAATGCCACCGTGCTGAGGCGGGCGTTCGGGCTCCTGGGGCCACTGGTGGCGCTGTTCACGATGATCGCGTTCGTGGTGTCCCTGCTGGCGGTCGGCTGGTCGCCGGGCCGGCCGTTCCCCACCGGGCACGATCTGATGGCCGCCTCCGGTGCCGCGTTCATGACGGTGGTGATCGCGCAGACGGCCAACGCCTTCGCCTGCCGCAGCTCGACCCGATGGCCCGGTGCCCTCGGCTGGACCACCAACCGCCTGCTGATACCGGCCGCGTCCACCGAGCTCGCCTTCTCGCTGGTGGTGCTGCTGGTGACCCCGATCGCCCTGGTGCTCGGTCAGGCCCCCCCGCCGCTGGCGGGCTGGGCGGTGGCTTTCGGCTCAGCAGCGGCCCTGCTGGCCGTTGACGCCCTGGACAAGCGGATCCGGTCCCGGCGGCCTCGACCGCCAAGCCCAGTTAGGCAGCGCTGATCTTGATCACCTTGGTCTTGGTCTTGACGTTCGCGTAGGCCTTGAGCGATCTGCGCAGCACCGTGCAGTTGTCGGCCCGCCACGCAACGGTCACCTTGAAGCTCGGCTTGGCGCCCCTGGCCACCCGCACCCACTTCTGCACCGACCAGGTGCGGAACCGGTTCAGGCTGTAGATGTCATAGCGCACAGCGTTGCTGGCCAGCCGCGTGGTGTGCAGCTGAGCCTTGTCGCAGGTGGAGAACTGAGCAACGGTCGAGCCGACACCGACCGGGCCCATCGACAGCCCGATGTTCAGCGGATAGGTGTGGCAGTCGTCCTTGAGCGTCTTCTTGGAGTAGATGTTGGAGGTCATGTTGACCTTCGAGGTGGGATCGATGGTGATCGACATCCGCCCCTTGTCGCCGTCACCCTTGCGCTTGTAGGTGTTGGCCGTGACGTCGACGAAGTAGTAGTCGTAGCGCTTCTCGCGCTCCTTGAGCCGGTACATCTTGACCGAGTACCGCACCTTGCCTCGGTTCGGTGGGTACTTCGCACACCCGTCAGGGTTGGCACCGTAGTAGCAGACCAGGTCACCTTGTCCGATGTGGTCGATGTGCTCGTAGTAGCTGAAGGTGTACGGCGACTTGTCCTTGATCAACACTGCCTGCTGCACCACGGGCGGGTCGGCCGCGGCAGGCAGCGCCGCGCTCCCGCCAACGAGAGTGGCGCCGAGCGCGAGAGCGAGCACCGATGCGGCAAGGCGTGTCCGCAGCATGCCTGGGACTGTAGCAAGGTGGAGGCTCATCCGACAGGCAAGCCTGGCGGGATTGTCAGACCAGCTCCAGTCGGTCGGCACAGGAGCCGAGCACGGTCTCGTCGTCGCTGGCAAGGACGCACGAGACTCCCTGCGCTGTGACCTCGTGTAACACCCCGTCCACCAGCTCGACGGTGTCCGGGTCGAGCTCGCTGGTCGGATGGTCCAGCACCAGCAGCCGCGGCCGGAGAACGAGTGCCCGCCCCAGCGCCACCCGTTGCTGCTGGCCACCGGACAGTTGCTCGACCAGGTTGTGCCAGGTCGCCGGCGCGAGCGCGAGGGCTTGGAGCTGTTCTTCGGCCCGCAGCGCTGTCGACCGGTTGGCCGGTTCGCCGCCCGCGATCATGGTCACCAGCAGGTTCTCCACCGCGGTCAGGGTGCCGATCAGTCGATGATCTTGACTGAGATAGCCCACCCGGTCCGGCGGCGGGGCCAGGCCGACCGGACTCTCGTCGATCATGATCGAACCGGTGGCCGGGGCGCGTAGTCCGGCGAGAGTCGCCAGGACAGCCGTGACGTCGGCGCTCGACGGGCCGGTGACCGCTGCGCGGTGACCGGGCGGGACGTCCAGCGTCAGACCGCGCGCGATGTCCCTGGAACCGTCTCGGACCACCAGCTCGCGGACGACCAGTCCCGTCGATCGGGTGTCTGCGGAATGGGTCACTGCGTCTCCTCGGCCGGTGGACGGCGTTTGATGGTGATCTCGTCGGCCGAGGCGGCCTCGACGGCCACAGTGGAGCCGGCCGGCCAGGCCAACAGCAGCTCCTCCGGCAGCTGCACCGATCCGTCCGCGCCGATCACCGCGTACTGCTCGTGCCGCTGCCCCTCGGCACCGACCCGGCCGTCGCGCATCCGGACCATCCGCTGCATCCGGTGGGCGACGTTCTCGTCGTGGGTGACCATCAGCAGCGTCGTGCCGGCGGCGGCGGTCGCCTGGACGAGGGTGTCCAGCAGGCTCTCCCGGGCATCGTCATCCAGCTGGCTGGTGGGTTCGTCGACGAGCAGCAGTCGCGGGTCGCCGGTCATGGCGACGGCGAGAGCGGTGGCCTGTTGGTCGGCGCGGCCGAGGCGGGCGACCGGACGACGCTCGTCGGCCAGTCCCGCAGCCTCGAGGGCCACCGAGCTCGTACTCTGAGCGCGCCGACCCTTGCGGGTCCTGCCGGCGACAAAGGCGACGTTCTCGCGTGGGCTGGCGTAGGGCAGCAGGTTGGACACCGTCCCCTGCATCATCAGCCCGAGGCTACGCGTCCGGTAGTCGTAGAGCTGCGACTCCGAAAAGCGGGCGATGTCGTCGCCGTCGACCAGCACCGCCCCTGCCGAGGGCCTGCGCAGGCCGGCCACCACGCTCAGCAGCGTCGACTTGCCCGAACCGGAGGGCCCCAGCAGCGCAACCCGCTCGCCGGGGGCGACCGACAGGTCGACGCCGCGGAGGGCCGCCACGTCCGTACCGGCCACCCGGAAAACGTGCACCACACCCACTGTGCGGATCGCCGCTCCGGTGCTCACCGGCCCTCCTTCGATCGGGTCTCGGCCATGGCTCCGACCTGGGCGATCACCATGATGACCAGCACAGTACCGAGGCCCAGCAGCAGGATAGGCGGCCAGGACAGGTGCAGACTCAGCGGCGGTCCAGGCTCCGTCCGGTCCACCAGCGGGAGCCGTGCCCCCGCGATCCGGGCAGCAACGGCGCCGCTGAGCATCCCGACCAGGACGCCCAGCACGGCGGGAACGGCGATCTCCACCCGGACGAGGTGGCGGAGCCTGCGGGGGCTCACGCCGCCCTCACGCAGCGCCCGCCAGTCCTCACCTCGTTTACCGGCGTCGGCCCAGCGGGCCGCGACCAGGGCGAGCATCGTCAGCAGCAGAGCTGCGAAGCCGACGATGACCGCCACCGCGGCGCCCCGGGTGCTCGCCTGTTGCTGCAGGTCGTCGCGGGTGTCGCTCAGCAGCTCCCTGGTCTGCACCCGGATCCCCTGAGCCGCCAGCCGTTTTGCGATGCTGGGGGCGGCGTCCGGCGCCAGCCACACCTCGTTGCTGGTCCGGCTCAGGGAGGGGTCGGACAGACCCTGCGCGTTGGCGAGGTCCACCAGCACCCCCTCGTCAAGCGAACGGGGCAGGACCGCCGCCCGCCCGACGATGGCGAGCTTCTGCTGCTGACCGTCCAGCCCGGTCCCGAACCCCGCGCCGGCACTGCCCGGCACCGGTTCGGCGGAGGTGGTCGGGCCCAGGACCGCCGGGAGTGGGTCCGCTGTGTCGGAGGGTGAGACCGAGGTCAGGTTGGCACCCTGGGTGTCGAAGGCCTCGATCGCCAACCCCTCGGCAGTGGCGCTGGGTATGGCCATCGACACCGGCTTGGGCAGGGTGTCGTTGGCCGACTGCGATCGCCAGCGCCCGCCGGTCGTCAGCCAGGTTGCCGAGTCCCCCATCGGTTGCTTGTCGGTGGCGATGCCGGCCACCGTGAACCACGCCTTATAGGGTGCGTTCTTCCCGGCCAGCAGGCCGAGGGACACCAGTCGGCAACCCTGCACGCATGGAAGTTCGGCGCTCAGCTGCCTGCTGCGCGAGCTCTCAGGCCCCTTGATCGGGCCCAGGTTGACGGTCTGCCAGTGGCCCTTGCCCTCCACGGTCAGCACCAGCGCCGGTGGCTGCACTGGGGCGTTCGCCGGCGCACTGGTGGGGTCGGCGGGCGGCTGCGGAAGCACCCGCACCCCGGCCAGGTCGACCTGAACCCGGCTACCCTGCAGGGTGATCGGCGGGGTCGTGCGGCCCCGGAGCGCTCGGGTGAGGTCTGCCACCCCAGACCACTCGGGAGACCAGCTCGAGACCGCCTCCAGGCGAGGGGTGTCGACGGCGACGATCCGGGAGATGCCGTTGAAGCCCTCGACCGGAGTCTCCTTGACGGCCATCGCCTGCCGACCGGTGGGGTCGGCGGCGCGGACGGCCGCAAGCAGATCGACGTCGGGTGGTACAGAAACAGTGAGCACCGTGCTGGCTCCGGTGACGGCATCGGCCCGCAGAGCCTGGTTGCGGACCGACAGAGCGAAGACCTGCGTCGCGAACACGGCCAGCGCCACCCCGACCGCGATGATCATGGCCGGGTTCAGGGCCGATTGCATCCGGGCCGCATGCCGGCCGACCACCAGCGCGGCCAGGCTGCGGGGTGGTCGGGTGGTGCTCCGGCGGACCACCAGGACGGCCACGCGCACCGTCACCAGGGCAGCGGCGAGCGCAAACAGCCCGGGGGCGAGCAGCCCCAGCTGGGGGCCGCCCGAGGTGAGTAGGCCGCCCGTCACCAGTTGATAGATGGTGACGGCGGCAAGCAGGAACACCCCAGAGTGGACCACGGCGCCGAGCGTGGACAGCCGCCGGCTCTCGGCCTGCTGCTGGACGAGATCTGCCAGCGGTTGACGTACGCTGCGGAGGCTGACCGCAACCAGGGCGCCGAAGGCGATCACTGTGGCCACGCCGGCAGACGCGAGCACCGGCCAACGCCAGATCTCCAGCGGCGTGCCCGGACGCAGGGTGAGGGTCACGCCCAGCCGTGCGACCGCAACTCCTGCGGCGAAGCCGAGCGGTAGCCCCAGTAACAGGGCAGCCGCCGGTTCGACGTAGACCGAGCTCAGCCAGCGCCGCCGGGTCACGCCACGGAGGCGCCCCACGCTCCACTCCGCGGCGCGTGCCCGCCCGATCCGCTGCAGCACCACCGCGAGGGCAAAGACGGCGAGAAACAGTGCCTGGACGTCGGTGACCAGGACGAGCACCTGCGCCAACCTCGCCTGGTCGTCGACCCCGTCCAGCAGCTCCGGCAGGTCGGTGCCGATAGCGATCACCCGATCCTGGGCGTTGGCTGACATCTTGATCTGCTCGACCGAGGTCTGCACCGCCGGCTCGTCGGCGATGGTCATCCCGGGGAGCGCCGTCATCCGGGCGGTGATCTTCACCGGGAGCGGCAGGTTCTCTGACTGGATGGCGGTCATCACCACCGGATCGCTCTGGACTCCCGCCAGCACGCCGCTGGTGCTGCCCGGGCGGGTGAGATCAGCGGCGGTCGAGGTGACGGGATCGTAGATGCCGACGATCTTGACCTTCGTCACCGGAGCCCGGGCCAGAGCGAACGAGATGACCGAACCAGTCTTGATCTTCGAGCGCTCAGCGTCGACGCTACTGATCATGGCCTGGCCGACACCCTCTGGGCAGCGACCGGAGGTGATCACATAGTCGTCACAGCCGTCGTCGAGGGCGTTGACCAGCGCATTCCGCTCGCCATCGTCCGAAGCAGACTTCCAGATGATGATCGTGGTCGACTTGATCAACACCGCTGGCCGGTGCCATAGCTGCTCCGACCCATCCTCCTGGCCGGCGGCGAGCACGCCGACGGCCAGATCCCTGGCGGGCTGCCAGGGCTCATCGGCTGAGACGTCGCCGGACACCGAGATCGATGTGCCGTCCAATCCCGCGGTCTCCAGAGCCCCGGTCAGAGCCGACTGATGAACGGCGCGCACCAGCAACGGGCCCACGATCGACGTCATCACCACGACCGACGACAGCAGAAAGAGCAGCACCGCAGTGTGCGGCCGCCGCTGGATGCTGCGCAGCCACAGAGGAACGGTCACCGCCGCCGTACCGTCCGCCGATGAGCCACAGCGCGCGTGACATCGTCCGAGTGATCCTGATCGCACCATCCTGGGGTGGGTCCAGGACGGTTACGAGGTGTGGCGCTGAGGATGGTCTGCTCCTTCACCGGGGAGAACGGACAACGCTCCCGAAGGAGACCTTGACTCTACCCCGACACCCAGGAGCCGATCACGGCGCCGACCAGACCCGGAGGCGAGTGTTGACAAGACACCGTGTTCGTGGTGTATTTGACGTGTTGTTTAATTAACTAGATAGGCAAATGCAATGCCGGATCCGCTCAGCGCGATCTTTGCAGCGCTGGCCGACCCCACCCGGCGGGCCATCCTGGCGCAGCTGGCGAGGGGCGAGTCGACGGTGAACGAGCTGGCGGCACCCCATCCCATCAGCCTGCCGGCGGTGTCCCGACACCTGAAGGTGCTGCAGAACGCCGGCCTGGTGGTCAAGGGCCGCGATGCCCAGTGGCGACCCTGCCGGCTCGACCCGACACCGCTGCATGACGTCGATGCCTGGCTGGCGAGCTACCGCGAGTTCTTCGACGGCCGCCTCGACCGCCTCGAGGAGCACCTCAAGACCCTGGGGGGCGGCCGACGAACGCCCGCCGGCGCTGCTCAGCCGAACCAGCCCGGCAGCACTCAACAGCACGACCGGAAGAACCGACCGACGAAGGAGAGATCAACATGACTGCAGCAACCCAGGTGGAACGCAGCTTCACCATCACCCGACGGCTGGACGCCCCCCGGGAGCTCGTCTTCCAGGCCTGGACCGACCCGGATCAGCTGGCGCAGTGGTTCGCAGGCGAGATGCCGAGCCAGGGCATCGCCACCACCGTGGACCTGCGAGTAGGCGGCTGCTGGCGCCTTCACATGATCGAGGACGAAAACAGGTCGTACATGACAGGCGGGATCTACCACGAGATCGTTCCGCCGGAGAAGCTGGTGTTCAGCTTCGGCGCCATCGACGGCTGGCCGCAGCTCGACCCCAGCAACCTCGATGACGCACCCCTCGTCACGATCACCCTGGACGAGATGAACGGTGCCACCGAGATGGTGTTACAAGTCGCCTTCGCCGACCGGCTGACCGATGATCGCGTCCGCGAGTGGCTCGCCACCGGCATGACCGAGGGGTGGAATATCACCCTCGACCGCCTCGCCCCATACCTGCACGGGATGGTCGGCTGAGGAGGAGTGGACCGTTGTCAGGTGTCGGCGGACGAGGCTTCGCGTACTGTGAGAACTACCAAGGAACTTCTCCGCTGACATCTGGTCGACGGGTCCCTGGCGATCGACAGCCGGCCCGACCGATGGGCCTTTACGGACCTCGATATGAACACCATTCCTCCGGTCGTCCTCCCCGACGTGCTGTGCCCGACCTGCCACCATCCGTTGTCAGCGCACGACGCGATCAGCTCGCGTTGGTGCGCCGTCACCGGGTCGGGAGTGGGCCATCGCGAATGCATCTGCTCCGGCGTGACGCACCAGCGGGTACCGGCTCACTATTGACCGGGCTGCCTCGCCCTAGTTGACGGGCGCCTCGCCCGACTTGAGGGCTTCCGCGATCTCGGCCGCCCAGGCCTCGATAGCCGGCCAGTCGCGAAAGTCGCCGGCGGGCAGCGCCTCCTTGGAGGCAGGCATGTGGCGCAGCAGACGCTCACCGATCCCGACCGGAGGTGCGGAGGGGTCCCAGGCGCCGAAGAAGACCTGCTCGCCACGCGGGTGAAGCAGACCCTTGAGTTCCTCGAACTCCTTGGGCTGGCCAGTCTCCAGGACATCTCGGCCCTCCTTGTCCACCCGGTCAGTGCCGAGCGGACCGCTGCTGAAGAGCCACACCGGCCGCTCGGCCAGCTCTGCCCGGTGGCGTTTGACGAAGGCGGTCGCGTCCTTCAGCCAGTGGTACATGTAGGCGGCGCCACCGATGACGAACGCGTCGTAGGGCGTGAGGTCGGCGACCTCGCTCACCGGGTGCGCCTCGGCCGACACTCCCGCCGTGCCGAGAGCTGCGGCGATCCGCTCAGCTATCCCGGCAGTCGAACCGTGTCTGGTGGCGTAGGCGACGAGGACATTCATGACAGTGCCTTTCTCGGGTCGGTCATCCTCTCCAGCCAAGCAAGGGACGGCCACACGGGTCAGAGTCGAAAGTCCCCCGTCGATGGGTGCCGAGCGCCAAGGGCAGGCCGAATGGTTCACCGGTGACGTCTGGTTCGACGTGATCGCGAAGGTCGAGAAACTCTCCGGCCTGAGCAGGAACCGTCGCTAGAGCGCAGCTGCGGCCGCGTTCCGGTCGTACTCGTGACCACGGGGAGCGTGGATGTGGTCGATCGGGTCGTCGGTGAAGGTGGCCGCGGTGATGAGGATCGGGTGGTCGAAGAAGGGTTCGGTCCCGGTCGGAAAAACCAGCGGATTGCCGGTGGCCAGCCACTGGCTGCTGTGGACCATGGCGATCATCGGCCGCGGTGCAGTGGTGTGGTTGGGCATGCCGGCATGCCAGAGCCGAATGTCGCGGATGAGCACGCTGCCCCGCCGGACCGTGGGCTGCATCGGCGGGCAGATCGCGCGGCGGGCCTCAAGCGCCTCGGGTCCGATCTTGATGTCATCGCCGACACCGACGCCGAGCTCGCGGTGGGTGCCGGGCCAGATCTCGGTGGCGCCGTTCTCCGGCGAGACGTCGACGGTGGCCACATTCACCACCAGCTGGGCCGCCGGGTGCGGGCCTTCGAGCATGCTGGTCGGCCACAGGTGGGCGTGGTCGGCGTGCACAGGCTGGCGCTGATCACTCGGCAGCGAGGTGTTGCCGCCGTACATGACGTTCTTGATCCGCGGGCCCAGCACCGCCGAGGTGACCGAGATGACGAACGGGTTGAGCAGGACGTCGTCGAAGAGGTACGGCGGGAACGGTGGTGGATCCTGCTGGAGGTTGCCCGCGGTCCAGTTGTATGGTGCGTCCGATCGCGCCTGCAGGGCCCTGACATCAGCGATCATCCGTTCGTGCAGGATATCGAGATGGGCCAGGTCGACGACATCGTTCAACACGACGAAACCGTCGATGCGCAACGCCTCCACCGCCTCCCGCAGGGCATCGCCGGACAGCTGCCCGGCAGTGCGATCAGCCTCGGGAACGTCGATCGTGATCATGGTCCAGCTGTCCTTTTCTGCAGGTCGACCCAGGGGTGCATCGGACAAGGAAATTGACCGATCCTGGCACAAGGATAGGGGTGCAATAGAAGGCGCGGGGGCCAACCCGTGCGGCGCCGTCCAACCAACACGAACCGGGCCGAGCTCGGGTCGATGCCGCGGATCTCCCACCCCTGGGCCATCCGTGGTTTTGTAGTCAGTGTCAGCGCGCAACAGTGCGGTGACGCCCGGCATGGTGACTCAGGACCTGAGGAGGGAACATGACTATTGATTGGACCAGCGAGGTGAAAGGTGTCGGCGCGTATGCAGAGATCAACGGGCTGAACCTCTATTTCGAGACGCACGGGGCCGGACGGCCGATGATCCTGCTGCACGGCGGACTCGCCTCGGGGGAGATGTTCGGGCCGATACTTCCCGCCCTGGCGGAGCGCCACCAGGTCATCGCGGTCGACCTCCAGGGGCATGGCCGTACAGCAGACATCGACCGGCCGATCGACATCCGGCTCATGGCCGACGACATTTCGGCTCTCATCGACCACCTCACACTCGAGAAGCCGGACGTTGTGGGCTACTCACTCGGTGGCGGTGTAGCGCTCTTCACCGCAGTGAAGTATCCGGAGAAGGTGGGAAAGCTCGTCAGCGCAGCTGCGAATGTGCGGCGTAACGCGATCCCGGCGGACATGCTCGCGCAGCAGGCCCAGGTGAATGCGGCGGCGATTCCCTTCATGAAGGACACCCCGATGTACCGGCTGTACCAGCGCGTCGCGCCGCGGCCGGAAGACTTCGGACGGCTGCTGGACAAGATGGGCGAGTCGATGAGCAAAGACTTCGACTACAGCGAGGAGGTTCGAGGTTTGCAGGTGCCCACGCTCATCGTCGCCGCCGATGCCGACATGGCGCCGCCCAGCCACTATGTCGAGGTGTTCAAGTTGCTTGACGGCGGCCTACGCGACGGCGGCTGGATGGGTGAGGGGCGACCGAAAGGCGGCCACGCGCTCGCGATCCTGCCCGGACTGACCCACTACAACCTGGGCACCTCACCCCTCTTCGCCGCGGTGACCCTGAACTTTCTCGACGGCCAGGAGTGACGGCTGAGGCGACCACCGGTAAGACGGGCTATCGAGCGAATAGCTGCGACTGTGCCCCACGGATAGCCCTTCGACAGGCTCCACCTCGGGCGGAGAAGCTTGGAACAGTTTTATCTCTTATCGCTCTTGACTTTTCGCAGACTGTCAATGCATCTACGTTTCCTTCCCGATTCACCTAGACAAACCACGGGCCAAGGAGTACCGATAGTCATTAAGATCTAGTGGAACTTGGGGGAAATCATGCGAATTCTACGTTCCATGACCGGCGCTGCACTGCTGGCCATCGTCCTGTCCATTGGCGGCCTGCCCGCGATGGCCGCACCACCCAGCAACGACACCATTGCCGGCGCCATCCCGGTTTCACTCGGTTACAGCGCCACTAGCGACACCACCGAGGCCACCACGGATGCGACCGATGCCCAACTCAACGAGACCTGCGGTGCGCCGGCAACTGACGCCAGCGTCTGGTACAGCCTCACCGTCCCGGCCGATTCGGGAGTGATCGTCGACGTCTCCGGTTCCTCCTATTCAGCCGGCGTGATCGTGGGTGTGGGGACTCCTGGCGCCCTGACCAATGTCGCGTGCGGACCAGGAACAGTGGCCTTCTCCGCGACGGCTGGCACGACGTATTACGTGCTGGCAATCGACTACCAAGGAGATGGTTCCGGCAATGGTGGCACCCTGAGCATCTCGTTCAGCGTCGCGCCACCGCCCCCGACACTGAGCGTCACCGTCGACCCGCGGGGAACCTTCAACAGCAAGACAGGGGTGGCCACGCTGCGTGGCAGCTACACCTGCACCGACGCGGATTACATTGACGTCTACGGCGACGTCGCTCAGTCCGTGGGACGCATCGCCACCATTCGAGGATCGTTTGACTTCTTCGAAGTCGGAACCTGCGACGGCACCAGTCACCGATGGACCGCCGAGGTGGCCCCCTACAGCGGAAAGTTCAAGGGCGGTAAAGCCCTCACGGTGGCTTTCTCATACGCCTGCGGCGTCTACCAATGCGCTGAGGGCGGCTTCGCCGAGCAGACCGTCCAGCTCAGTGGTGGCGCCAAGTAGGAGATTGACACGCATGCACAGCCGAGGCCGGATCAGCACCGAGACTGACCGTGATTGTCCCAGTGAAAAGCGCAGACACACCGCGCTACCAGCTGGTTGACACTGGAGCCGCCTTGGGGAATCGAACCCCAGACCTACGCATTACGAGTGCGTTGCTCTGCCATCTGAGCTAAGGCGGCCTGCCCGCTGGCCGGACACTGAGCCCAGGCTACGAACGATCGCCAACTATAGCGATTCTCACACAGAGCCGTGAAATTGAGCGATGCGTCAGCCTGCGGCCCAGGCACCCCAGGGTGACACGACCTCGAAGGCATCCTCGGCGCGCAAGGCGAGCGCACAGTGGTCGGGCATCCGTAGCGATCGCCAAGCCGCGACATCGGGCGGGGTTCCGGTGAGGGCACCGACGAGCAGGGTGAAGGCGATACCGTGACCCACCAGCACACTGTCCTCGTCGGGGAAGGCGGCTAACACCCCCAGTGCCGTGTCGACGATCCGCAGAGCGACGTCCACTCGCGGCTCCCACCCTGCCCCGTCGGGAACGGTGCCCTTGACGAGGTAGTCCTCGACGGCACGGTCAAGCTCCGTCGGATCTTCGAACCAGGAGTCCCTGGCCGCCTCTCGCAGGCTGTTGACCACCTCGACCGTGCCGTCGACCAGAAGGCGGGCGGTCTGCTGCGCCTTGGGCTCCGGAGAGGAGAACCAGCGTGCCGGCGTGGGCAGGACTCGGCTGTCACGCAACGCAGCGATGCCCTCGGACTCTGCTGCGAGTGACCAGTCGCTCGGACGTACGGCGGGGTCGATCGCCGGGCGGGCATGGCGGATCAGGTGCAGGGTGGTCACGGGCCGAGACTGCCACAGGGCTGGGCTTGGGTGAGAGCGCGGCCCTTCGACGGGCTCAGGGAGCCGGGCTCAGGGTGCGGCCCTTCGACAGGCTCAGGGCGCGGACCTCAGGGCGCGCGGCCCTTCGGCAGGCTCTGGGCGCAAGGGAACACACCGCAAGGGGACACACGAAATGGCGCGTCAGAGCGGGGTGGTCGAGTTCCACGCTCAGGGGCGGCGGGGAGTCAGCGATGACGCGCCGATGCATCTGTGGCGGGCGTTCAGCAGGTGGTGCCGTTCCTGGGTACCGTCCCCTTGACCAGATAGGCGACGGCGATCTGCTGGATGCAGGTGCTCTGGCCGTAGGCAAGGTGGCCTTCCCCCTTCAACGTCACCAGCACCCCGGACTCGAGCTGTTTGGCCATCATCTGGGCGAACTCGTAGGGCGTGGCGGGATCGCCGGTGGTGCCGATGACAACGATTGGTGCTGCCCCGGCCGCAACGATCTTCGGATGGTCGGGCACCGCGGCGACCGGCCACATCGGGCAGGTCATGTCGGGGCCGAAGAACCGTCCGATGGAGGGCGCCCGCTTGGCGTCCTTGGCGGCGTCGGCCCGGGCGCCGGTGACGCCCTTGTCCTTGGTGTCGAGGCAACGCACGGCCGGGAACGAGTAGTTGGACTGGCCGTAGTTCCCCCGCCGATCGCGCTGGTTGTAGAGGTCGGCGAAGTACAGCAGGTAGGAGCCGTCGCGCTTGAAGACGGCATCCTCGAGGCCCTCCCGCAGGTATTTCCAGGAGTCCTCGTTCTCATACAGCACCAGGGCCACACCGGTCACCGCAAGAGACTGGGTCAGCTCCCGGCTGCCCACCGGCAGCGCGTTCCGGTCCAGGTCGTCCCAGAGCGCGATGATCGACTTCAACACCGCCGCCGTCGTCGCGCCCAGCCGGCAGCCCTGGCTGGCGCACCAGCTGGCGAAGTTGTTGAGGGCCCGGTCGAAACCCTCGGTCTGGCTGACGGTCTCATCGTCGGTGATGTTGACCGCACCGTCGAGCACCATCCGGCCGACGTTCTTGGGGAACGTCTGCGCGTACAGCGCTCCGATGTACGTCCCGTACGACGAGCCGAAATAGTTCAGCTTCCGATCACCGACCAGGCCGCGCAGCAGGTCGAGGTCGCGCACGGTCTCCGGCGTTGACACGTGCTCGAGCAGGGCGCCGGACCGCCGCAGGCAGGAGGCGCCGAACTCCCGGTTGACGTCGATCCAGGCCTTGTCCTCGCTGGCGTTGTCTGGCGAGTTATCGACCTCGGTGTAGTTCTCCAGGTCCTTGCCGGTCAGGCACTCGACCGGCGTCGACTGCCCGACCCCACGCGGGTCCCACCCGACGATGTCGTAGTCCTCCAGGCCCTTGTGCTTGAAGTAGCCGGTGTACTCGACGCCCGAGCCACCCGGCCCGCCCGGGTTGATGAACAGGCTGCCGAGCCGGTGGCCCGAAGTGCTCGCCCGACGCGACAGGGCCAGCGTGATCGCCGGCCCGTCGAGGTGCGCATAGTCCAAGGGCACCAGAGCCGTGGTGCATTCCAGTGTCTTCTGACAGCCGGACCAGTGCAGCTGCTGGCCGCGGTAGCGGGCCATTCCCTGCCCCGCGGGCGGGTCCACCATGCCCTTCGGTGTGACGTCAGGTACGGGTTGGAGCGGTCGACCGCTGGCGGTGGCGTCCGGCTTGCTCTTCTGCCACGGTATCTCCACGCTCCACACCGAACATCCGCCGGCGACGAGCAACAGCGCCAGCAGACCGCAGAGCAGGGTGAGTCGTCGCACGTAACGAGCCTAGCCGGGCTGAGCGTTTCAGCCTTCGGAACTACCTGACTCGCCACTCTGGGTACGGCGCCGCCGCGGCTTGCTCCCCTCGTAGGCCTTGCGGGAGCCACAGACGTCTGCCTTCGAGCAGCTGCTGGTCGCACCGGTGGCGTTTATCCGCACCACCACCGAGTCGGCGGGCACCTGATGACCCACCACCACTCCGTCTCCCTCGGGGGTGCTGACCGCCGAGCCGATCGACGGCGCGGTCCGGTTGAACTCGACATAGAGCGGGTGCTCGTACTTCAGGCAGCACATCAGCCGCCCACAGGCGCCGGAGATCTTCATGGGGTTGGGCGGCAGGTCCTGCACCTTCGCCATCCGCAGGCTGACCGGCTCGAAGTCCTTCAGGAAGGTTGCACAGCACAGCTCGCGGCCACAGCTGCCGATCCCCCCGAGCAGCTTCGCCGCGTCCCGCGAGCCCACCTGGCGTAGGTCGATCCGCGCGCGCAACGCCCGCGCCAGCTCGCCCACCAGCACCCGGAAGTCCACCCGGTGCGGGGCGTTGAAGTAGATCACGATCAACTCGTCGAAGTCTTTGCCCTGATCCAGATAGTCGACCCCGACCACCTTCATCGGCAGCTCGGCCCGCTTGATCAACTTCTTCGCCACCAGCTTCGCCTCGGCCCGGCGGCGCCGGTTGGTCGCATCGCGATCAAGGTCTGCCGGGGTGGCCGGTCCGCCGCACTTGGGCAGGTCCTGGTAGCCCGTCTCGGCGTCGTCGACCCACTCGGGAGCCCAAACGCACTCGGCCACCTCGAAGCCGGACTCCGTCGGCACCAGCACCCGATCCCCCACCGCGTACGAACGCGAGTCGGGGTCGAGGTAGTAGAGCCTGCCGTACCGCTCAAAAGAGACGGCCATCACCTGCGCCATGGACCAAGGGTAAGCGAGGAGCCACGCGGGCGCGCCAGGTGTCGTGATCGGGAGGGCGACTGTGACAAACTCGGTCCGGTGACGTTACGTGTCAGTGTGATCGGGACGAACTATCTCGGCGCCACCACCGCCGCCGGAATGGCGGAGTTCGGCCACCAGGTCATCGGCGTCGACATCCTGCCGGAGCGGATCGCGAAGCTCAACGCCGGCACCTCGCCCATCTACGAGCACAACCTCGAGCCGCTGCTGGAGCTGCACACCCGCTCGGGACGGCTCCGCTTCACCACCGACTATGCCGAGATCGCCGACTGGGCCGACGTGCACATCCTGTGCCTCGGCACCCCGCAGAGCGCCTCCGGCGCCGCCGACCTGAGCCAGCTCCATGCCGCCATCGACACCCTGGCGCCACAGCTGACCCGGCCGGCGCTGATCCTCGGCAAGTCGACCGTCCCGGTCGGCACCGCCGCCGAGTTGCAGGAGCGCGCCCGCCGACTCGCTCCCGCCGGGGACGGTGTCGAGATCGCCTGGAATCCGGAGTTCCTGCGCGAGGCCTTCGCCGTAGAGGACACCCTGCGGCCGGACCGCATCGTGCTCGGCGTGCAGTCCAGCTCGGCCAGGACCCTGCTCGAGCAGGTGTACGCCATCCCGCTGAGCGAACAGACCCCGCTGGTCACCTGCGACCTGGCAACTGCCGAGTTGATCAAGGTCGCCGCGAACGCGTTCCTTGCGACCAAGATCAGCTTCATCAATGCGATGGCTCAGATGTGCCAGGCCGCCGGCGGCGATGTCACCCTGCTGGCCGATGCCATCGGCTACGACTCCCGGATCGGCCGGGAGTTCCTCAATGCCGGCCTGGGCTTCGGTGGCGGCTGCTTCCCGAAGGACATTCGCGCCCTCGCGGTACGCGCCGACGAGCTCGGCGTCGACGTGCTCAGTGACTTCATCAGCAGCGTCGAGGCGATCAACGAGGGCCAGCGCGCCGCGGTGGCCGAGCTCACCGTCGCCCAGGTCGGCGGTGACATCAGCGGCAAACGGGTCGCCGTACTCGGTGCCAGCTTCAAGCCGGGCACGGACGACACCCGCAACTCGCCCGCCCTGACCGTCGCCGCCCAGCTTGCCGACCAGGGTGCTGAGGTGTACGTCTTCGACCCGCAGGCGGTGGTGGTACGTCCGGGGCTGACCCAGGCGGCATCGGTCGAGGAGGCGGTCACCGGGGCCGACATCGTGCTGCACCTGACCGAGTGGCCGGAGTTCCGCTACCTCGACCCAGCCCGGCTGGCGGAGCTGGTCCGCACCCGGATCATCATCGATGGGCGACTCAAGCTGCATCAGCCGACCTGGCAGCAGGCCGGCTGGAAGATCGTCCAGATCGGGCGCGCGGCGACTCTCTGAGACCGGAATGTGACCAGGCTGCGAACAGCGCAGAGGCCCGACGGATGGTGTTTCCGTCGGGCCTCTGTGCGTTGGTCAGCTGCTCGCCCCTCGACAGGCTCGGGGCACGTCCGACAGGCTCGGGGCACGTCCCGGGAGGTCGGGGCACGCCCCGAGAAGTCCGGGCAGAACGTGGGTCAGCGGACCCGCAGCACCTGACCGATGTAGATGGCGTTCGGGTTCTTCACGGTCCGCTTGTTCAGCTTCCACAGACCCTTCCAACCGCCACGGACGTGGTGACGCTTGGCGATCTTGGCGATGGTATCGCCGCGCTTGACCCGCACCGTCTTGCCGTGGACCTTGTGACTCTTCTTCTTGGCCTTCGTGGCCTTCTTCTTCGTCACGGTGGTCTTGTGCGCACTCGCCGAGGCGTTGGTGCTCGCACCACCGTTGGCTCGGGTCAGCCCTGCCTTGCGGCCGCAGACCGGCCAGGCGCCGGGTCCCTGGGCAGCCAGTGTCCGCCGTGCCACGGCGATCTGCTCGGCCTTCGATGCCCTGTTGGCGGTGGAGGCATACTGCGTGCCGCCGAAGGCCTTCCAGGTGCTCCGGGAGAACTGCAGCCCGCCGTAGAACCCGTTCCCGGTGTTGATCGACCAGTTGCCGCTGCTCTCGCAGTCCGCCACCCGGTCCCACACGCTGCCACCCGCACTTGCCGGCGCCGCGGTGGCGGCGCCCATGCCGACCGACAGCGCGACGGCGGCGGCAACGCCCACCAGCCGCTTCATGATCTTGGAGTTGTTCAAGTTCCTCGCCCTTCCTGACGAACGCCTCCGGGGTTAGCTGTCGGATTCGGGCTGTCAGGTGCCCTGGGCCTTGACGCGAGGTCATCGCGCTCCGGCCGTTCACCCCAAGGTCAGGTCCTCACGGACATGACCAGAGTGGTTTCCCCACCTTCACTGCGCTCGGGGCTCTCCCGACGAGGTGTCCGACCAGTGAAGTTCGGCGTATCGGACACGCGATCTCGCCGGCATATCCGATGCGCAGCGAGTCCTGCAGGCCCCGTGAACGACACGCGTGTAATTGATAACGAATTGGACACGAAACCGGACACACCGTAAGCCGTGCGGACCACCCTGTGCAAGTCCGACGACGCGCCCGGGAACCGTTTACCGGGCCGTGGGTTCAGGACTAGCCCTCGACCAGCCCGATCAGCATGGCCTCGACCGCGAGCAGCGGGCTCACATTGGTCTCCAAAGCCACCCGGCAGGCCAACAGGGAGTCGATCCGTCGCAGCGTCGACTCGGGGGTCGACTTCCGTGCCAGCACAGTGATCTGAGCCTCCAGC
The DNA here is from genome assembly GCF_016907535.1 of Microlunatus panaciterrae. Taxonomy (NCBI): domain Bacteria; kingdom Bacillati; phylum Actinomycetota; class Actinomycetes; order Propionibacteriales; family Propionibacteriaceae; genus Microlunatus; species Microlunatus panaciterrae. The sequence continues at coordinate 2,402,164 of NZ_JAFBCF010000001.1, read as the reverse complement.
TCGGGGTTGACCAGGGCAGCGCCGGACCGGGTCTGGATGCTGAGCACGTCGCGGTAGTAGGCGGTGAGCTCGGTGAGCGCGCGGTCGATCGCGTCGCGCTGGTATCGCTTGGCTCTGGCCTTCTGCTGGTCGTCCAATTCCTTGAGTGCTGCTTGAGCCTGCCGGGGCCGGGCGCCCTTGGTGCCGAACCCGAGGGCCTCCTCGAGCTCCTTGCGCTCCCGGGCGTCGATGTCGGTGGTCGCGCGGGTCGCCTCCTCGGCGCAGGCCTCGACCAGGTTGGCCGCGGCCGTCAGGCAGGCTCCGAGCCCGCGCAGCTGGGTGGGGATCTGCAGGATCTCGTGCCGCCGGTTCCGGGCCGCCTCGTCTCGGGCCAGCACCCGGGCTCGGCCGACATGGCCCTGCGAGGCTCGGGCGGCGTACGCAGCCAGGGCCGGGTCGACGCCGTCCCTGGTCTGCAGCAGCTGGGCCACCGCAGGAATGGTCGGGGTCTGCAGCGTCAGCAGCCGGGACCTGGACCGGATGGTCGCCACCACGTCCTCAACGGTCGGCGCGCAGAGGATCCAGACGGTCCGGGCAGCCGGTTCCTCGATGCTCTTCAGCAATGCGTCAGCGCCCCGCTCGGTGACCCGGTCGGCGTCCTCGACCACCAGGACCTGGGCCCGGCCCATGGTCGGGCTCATCGCCGCCCGCCGCACCAGGTCGCGCACCTCGTCGACCCCGATGGACAGCATCTCGGTCCGCACCAGCGTCACATCGGGATGGGCGCCGCTGAGCGAGGTCCGGCAGTCGTTGCAGGTGCCACAACCGCCGTCGCGGCACTGCAGCGCCGCCGCGAACGCGCGGGCGGCGTTGGAGCGACCCGACCCGGGTGGCCCCGTGATGAGCCACGCGTGCGACATCGCATGCCGCGCCCCACTGACGGCCCGGCGCAGCGTCGCCACCGACTGGTTCTGCCCGATCAGCTCCGCCCAGACCCCGGTCAGCTGTTCGGCGGCCGGAGCACTCATGAGACCAGTCTGCCGGGGGGTGCCGACACCAGCTGGTGCACCCGGTCCTGGACGGCGGCCGCGATCTGCTCCACCGAGTCCCGGGCATGCAGCACCAGGTAGTGCTCCGGATCGCGGGCGGCCAGCTGCAGAAAGTACTCGCGGGTGCGCTGATGGAACACGTCCCCGGCCGCCTCCAGCCGGTCCTTGTCGACCTTGGAGTGCACGGCCTCGCTGGGGTCCACATCCAACAGCACTGTCAGGTGCGGCCGCAGGTCGCCGGTGGCCCAGCGGGCCACCCGCTCCACCTCGGCGATGTCGAGCACCCGGCCGGCGCCCTGGTAGGCCAGCATCGAGTCGACGTAGCGGTCACAGACCACGACCGCTCCGCGGCGCAGCGCCGGCTCAACCAGCTCATAGAGGTGGTGGGCCTTGTCCGCGGCGTAGAGCAACGCCTCGGCCCTGGGGGCGAGGTCCCCGGTGGCAGGGTCGAGGACGATCTGCCTGATCTTCGTGCCGACCAGGGAGTCGCCGGGTTCGAAGGTGCGTACGCACTCGACTCCCGCCTCGGTCAGCCAGCGGCAGAGCAGGTCCGCCTGGGTTGACTTGCCCACGCCGTCACCGCCCTCGAACACGATGAACAGGCCCTGGTCCGGGCGCACCGGCTCGGACCCGCTCACTGGTCCAGCTTCTTGGCCGCCCGGGACCATTCCTGCAGGAAGGCCGCTCGGGCATGCTCCGCCCGCACCAGCTCCTGCTCGTACCGTCGACCGGCTTCGAAGGCCTGCGTCGGGGGCGTGCCTTCGGCCAGCACGCCGACTCCCTGCGCGGCTCGGGCGTGCCGGTTCGCCTGACTGAGCAGCTCGACCGCGTCCTTGATCCGATCGGTCAGCTTCCGGCTCGGCCGATCCCCGATCTGGGCGGCGATCTCGCAGACGCGGAAGAGGTCCGCGGCGGCGACCTCCACCGCGTCCCAGTCCTGCTGGGAGGACTCCGGACGGACCCGGTCGGCGAGCTTGCGGAGCCGCTTCAGCCGGCTCTCGACCAGCGTACGCACCACCTCACCCGTCGGCAGCGTGCTCGAGTCGCCCAACCGGGGCGCGCGGCTGGCATTGACCAACCGGTCCAGCATGGTCAGGTAGCGCTCGCCGCGCAGCCGGTCGGCCAGGCTACCCGGA